>CAMCRD010000007.1 GCA_945877185.1 Candidatus Finniella inopinata
TTCAACATACACGACATAGATCAATTCCGAATTTCTTCGCAAATATTCTGGCTGGATTGCTGGCTTATATTTTTAAACCCAAAAAACCAACGGTTTCTTTTGCCCAGACTATTACTCATAAATTTTTGCTTACGTCGAGCTGAGGTTAGATAGAGCGATAAGCATTCTGGATAAACCCTTCGATGCGTACCTGCCGCTTGCACTCTTCCAGCTTTTTCATGTATTGAAGGCGCAACCCATCCGCGAAAGCCGCATCGGATTGAAGGGAATACGCCACATTCGCCGCAAGGCTAAAGCTTGCAAGGGTCGCATACAAATCGGGTACCAACTCTTGATTTTTTTCGGTGTCATGGTCATCGATTGAAAAGTAGGAGACCCTTGCTTCCCTTCCTCTCTTTCCCATAATTTCATGCAGCATGACGCTGGACTGGTAGAAACAGGCATCGATCTTGCCCCCTTTGACCCAAAGGTGGCTTCCCGCATCGATGTACCATTCCCGACTTTGCGACGGCGCCATAACAAGTACGCGTTGGCAATCGTTGATGGGTGGGTTTCTGTTCCCATCCTTGAGTCTGACCTTTTCAAACTCATTGGGATGGTCGGGTGTATAATTCCTGAACTCCGCAATGGAAAAAGGCCACGGACAAGCCATATAAGCTTCTTCCATCGCCGATTCGATAAACGTATTGGCCAGTTTTTCCGCCCGTGTTGCCGTCGATGCCCTGGATATCCCCATCTCAACACCCAGAAGGGCGCACGCCTTGTGGATGATATCCAGGGAAATAGTGCTACTCATGGCCTCTCCTGCGGGTCTTTAGGCGAACAAGGCGCGGATGGCGGCATTACAGCGCCTTCGTCGGCTGCGTTAGCCGCCAAAAGCGGCAATGCCCCATGGTCTGCTGCAACATACGGTGTTGCGCACTTGATGCACACAACGCCCCTGTCTTCCATGCGAACGGCTCCTACGGAATCCGATACATAAATGCTGTGAGCGTAGTGATTTAAAGGCAGTTCATCGATTCTCGTGATAAACGCGCCCTTTACCCGCCCAAAGGTTACAGAGCTTTCCGCAAACGCATAACAATCACGGAAAGTATATAGGGGGTTTAAGTTCCCCAGGGCAGCAGCGGCAAGGCCAACCCTTGCGGGGAGCATATCCGTCAGGATAAATGTAAAGCCCATAAAGGTATTGATATCCCCCGAAACAAGGGCGCGTACCGTATTGTAATCAATGCTGGTAATCGCCGGATCGCCTAACAAGTCCGTAATTTGCTCAACGGTACATAAGAAATAAAACTTTTCGGTTTGGGATGGGTAAGCACGCTTCAACCGCTGCCGCGCGGCCATGAGTTTTTTGAGCGTGAGTATCGCCTTAGCGCGGTTCGTGTTTTGCGCGTCCGGCGTTGCTCCCATAATCACCGATGTTACTGGCTCATTAACCTCGTCAGCAGCGTCACCGTTTGCAGCGGCGGTTCCAATGGTTACCGTTGTATTCCCAGGCGAGCCTGTCAAATGGATAATGTTGCTGGCTGTCAAAAAGGGAAATGTCAGGTCGAGGCCATCTTGTGCCGCATTAACCCTTTTCCCGGGAACTGTCCGCCCGAGGGCTGCGATGATCTTCCTGTCCCAATCACGCCCCATGGCGTTCGCGGCGAGTTTGACGTACTTGCTCTTGGGGTCGATCAGCATATTGAGGTTATCACCCCGATCCAGGCACGCATTCCAGTAAATCATTTGCGCATTTAACTGGCGGCGTTCCAGGGAAACCTGACGGATCGCTATTTGATCAGCAATGTTATACCCCACATTATCCGCCCCAAACGCAACACCCTGGCCAGCAGCATTGACATGAGGCCGCTGCAAGGCTTCTGCGGTTCCAAGGGTCGTAAAATGCTCGACCTCATGCTCCATCAGTTCATTTTGGACGAGTTTGTGGAGGATTGACCCTTCTTGCTGAAGGGACATCTTCAGGTTAGCGTTGAATTGTTCCCGAATGGCGGGAAGTTGTTGAATAGACATGACGATGCTCCCTTAAAAAACATAAAAAATTTCTCAAAAATAAAGTTCTGAGACTTCTTCCATGTCTTTCCAGGTGAGTTATCCAGCTAAGGGCTACAGGAAAGATTATACATCCGATGTCTGTTGGGCGATCTTGTGAAGTCCGTCCATCTTCTTGATGGCTTCCTGACGCTTCTCAAAATCGTTTCCCCTGTAGTCTAACTGAAAAGCCTCATCCATTTCAAGTCTTTTGATCTCATCTAGCGCGGTTTGCCTGGAAGTTGGCAATGTTGGCGAATCCCCCGTCACAAGGCGGTCAGAGGCGAACTTTTCCCCTACGCTGCTTAAAAACTGTACCAGGGCAGGATGATAGCTTGTTTGTTCCACCAACGCCGCTAATTCAGGGTTTCCAAACTGTCCCAAAGCCGCCTGTATTTGCTTCATCTTGAGATCCATCTGATCCCCAAACGTTTTTTCTAAAATAGTCAAGTTCTCAGACCGTGTCGTTTCTTCCCTTGTTTTGGCCTCCGAATCCATTTGGGCTGACAATTCGATCATGTGGTTTAACACCTTTTCTCCCTGCTTTCTGGTAAGGCCACTCTTATGCAAGATTTCTTCATAACGGGCAAGGACAGGCTCTTCATCCTCTCCTATTGGCAAGTTGTCGGGACGGTAACGTTTATCTTCCGGCCGTCCGATCTTCTTGTAAAAAGTATCCCATTCCGCCTCGGTCGCGTCATCCTTGGGGATTGCAATCCGGTTGGGGAATATTTTTTCAATTTCGAGGTACGCTTTAATACAACTCGCTTCATCCTTGAATTTAGCCAGGGACGGCGCATTTTTTAACTCATCCGGCAGGGTATCCCTCCAATTAGAGGCATTCGTATCAGAAACTTTTTTGTTGGGGTCAGGCGTGTCGGAAGGGTTGGCCTCTTCAACGTTCGTGTCTCCCACACGTGCTTCTGCAATTGTCGTTTCAATCGAATTCAAATGGGGTTGTTCTGTCATAAGGCTCTCCTGCTCTATTATGGATAGGGGTTGGGTTCAATAAATGGATAATTTCAAGGGCAAGGGCGCGTTTTCCCTCGTTAAAGGCCGTGCTTAAAGGGGCTTCCCCCGTAAAGCTGATGGTGTGCATCAATCCCCGTTGGGCGATGTCCGCCAGCACAATTCTACCGTTTTCCGATAAAAAGGCATCCCGATAGGCCTTGCGTATCTTTTCCAGATCGTAAGACTTCCGGTCTGTCGGGTCAGGTGGATAAAGCAGCTTTTCAAAATCCAGAATCATCTGGCTCCTCCTTGCGCTTGTAGAGCTTGCATTTGTTCTATTTGCATCGCTCGCTTTTGCTGTACCTGGATTTTCTCTTCTTCCGTGTTTAAAATGTCTTGAGGGACGCCCTTAAGGTCGACAAATTTTCGCAACACCCGATCCCAATTCAGGTTATCGTAAATTTCGGGGTACACATTTGGGATGCCTGAGCGTTGCAGGAAGCCCAGAACCGCTTCTGTGCTGTTATAAGCTGCGGATTTCTGAGCCATTGAAAGCGGGGAAATATACTGGATATCAATGTCTGGCACGGAATTTTGGTGACCTTCTAATCCTTCAATTCGCCCGTATTTCCCTAAAATGTGATAGACTGCCATAATCAGGGGATTTAAAAACTCCGTTTCAATCCGTCCCACAATCGCCCCCATCAGGCGCATTTTTTCTTCGTAACGCTTGTCCACTTCGTCGGCTGTCATCTCCTTTGACTCATTCCCCATGCGGAAGATATCAATATAAAACGCTTTCATAATGGCATCGCGGCATTGCGCCATTTCCTCAAACGAGATTTGAACATTCTCCATGGGTGAGACATTTTTGACAGGATCGGTAATACCATTGCGGTAAAAGTTGATTGACCCTGGCGTAATGGAAAGGGGGAGGTGGTACCCGTTCTCAGGTACCAGCAACGGTGGGTCTAACGCCTTTTTCATGATTTTGATATGGTCTTGACGTAAGGTGTTGAGCAACTTGATATCCGGCATGACATGACCGCCAGGAGCCGACCCATACCCATCGGAATCTTCTTCCACCACCCACCGCGCCACCAGAAACGGGAAGTAACTATAATGCCCTTCTTCAATCAGACGGGTATTCCCAAAATCTATATAGGCCGATTCATAAGGAAACCCCTTCTTTGCATCGTTTTTACGTACCGCATGAAGAATTTCCACTTTTTCGTCTTGCCTGTTTTCCAAAAGCATTTTTTGAAACACCGCATCCTTTGGCCATTTGAGGCTTGCGTTTCGGGCGGTGAGCAAAAAGAATCGATAGAGCGTATCCACCTGTCCCAGCAGGTTCTCCTCAAAATAACATTCCTTTAAGTGAAGGGCGCGAAAGAACATCAGGTCAGGAAGTTCAGGGGCTTCTTCTATATAGAACACGGCTGTCCCGCGTCCTGTGAGGCTCAAGAAAAATATGTGAACCTGGTTATAGAAATTGTTGGCAGGATCGGAAAAGACTTTGTAAATCTCCGATTCTGTCCCATCCCGCCAAAACTTCAAGTCGGGATCATCGATAGGGGGATTCTGAGAATTGGGATTCTTTCGGCTTGCAGCTAAGTTAAACCACGGGTATGAGGGGTTCACAAGGAGCATCTGAATGCCGGACGCCAATTGTTCACGGCACCAAATCGGCGTGGAGTCAAAAATCGTCCTATTGCTTTTGATGGCGTTTTGCGGACAAACATATCGATCAATATCCGCCCACACACTTTCCCACCGCTCCCGCTTGCGCTTTAAGGCTTCAAAATGCTCCGTCAGGTTTTTAATCCGGTTAATGTCCATAATTGAGGCCTCCTGAACGCGGCAGTGGCAATGTTCCCAAACCCCCCTTTTTGTTTTCATTGGATGCAAGTCTTGAAAGAGGGCGTTTATTTGATTTCATGAGGGTGCCAAAAGTTTTCATCAATTCTGGATTTAACAGGGAGCGGTTGGGCGACCTTGCCGTACTGCCAGGCAAAATCCCTAAGTTCGCAATATCTTCCGAAGACCTGATTTTTCCCAACGCCTCGCTGAGTTGGGGCAGTTCTGCCAGCGTCGGCAAGGTCGGCATATCAAAATGTTTGATGCTCATGGCCAGACCCCCAAACTCAGGCATCTTGATTTTGGTATCAAACACGCGGGATTTAAAATCAACGCGGTTCAAAGGCGTCTTGTTCCAATCGGGAATGCCGCCCACCTTGTAATCCTCGGCTGAAAAATCCGAATATGCGCCAAACTTTTCTAAATTCTTCTGGATGTCATTCTTTACGCTATTTAATGTCCCAAAGACGCTGAGTCCTGTTGCCAGGTTTGTAAGACCTGATCCAAGTCCTATAGCTGCACCCGCCCCCATTGTCGCCAAACCCATCGCACCAGCTTTTATTAGCGCGGAGTTGCCAGCCCTTTCCTGGTAGCGTTGCCCATGGAACTCAACTTCTTGTTGCAACCCCTTCAGGCGGTTCACCAACTGGTCTTGATAAGCATTCGTACCAACCAACTCTTTTTGTAAGGTTTCCGCTTCACCCTTTTTGGCGGTATATCCTTTCTCAAGGTCGGTTAGCTTTTCCTGAAAAGCCTTTAAGCCTTCCGCTTGTCCCTTAAATGCCTCTTGATCCTCAGAAAACCTTTTTAATTCGGGTTCAAGCATGTTTTGGTAGGTATTGATGTATTGTGCCTTACGTTCAAGCTTCTCCTGTCCGCGCCGGATATCGCGATCTTCCGCTTCGATGCCTTGGTAATCCTTTTGAAGACCTTTAAGTTCCAGGGCGATCTTCTGGTGCGTTTCTGACAATCCGGCATGTTTGGACTTGATTGTTTCTTCGGTTTGTTTGTGTAAAGGTTCCAACGCTTTGACCATCTTTTGATGCCGCGTAAAAAGTTCAGGGGATGTTTCTCTGGAAAGCCCCTTGAGCTTTTCTTTGCTGGCTTCGGCTTCCCTGTACTTTTGTTCATACTGCCCGACAAGTGTTTTAATTTCCCCCTCGTCAATTGCCTTTGTTGCTTCCGTAATTTCTTTGAGTTTCTGTTCAAGGGGGGTTGCCTTTTCCTCAAGCCTTGCGCTTCTATCCTCTAACTGGCTTTTACGCTTTAGAAGTTCATTGCCTTTGGCTTCCACCTCTCCGATGGTCTTGCTATAGTGTTGGCCTAAGCCTTTTAAATTTTGCTCATCATACTCAAGCCGTCTCAAGGTATTCTTATAGTCTTTGTGGAGGGTCTTTTGCTGCCTGTCCAAACCTGAAAGCTCACCCAGCATTTGCTGCAGCCGTTTTTGTTGCGCTGCGGCCTGTGCATTCGCCTGGGCAAGATTATTCTTCTGCTGGTCAAACTGTTCCCTGGCAGCCGTACCCTTTTGCCTTGAGGCACGCTCGCCCGTGACCCGTTCAATAAAACGTCCAGGTGCGCCTAAAAATCCAAATATTCTCATCTGGTTCCCTTAACCCATTAAAATCCTAAAACGTCATATTCCGAAACCGTTCGCCTTGATTTTAGAGACCGTAACCCTTCCGAGAGGCGGTCACGCATCGCATTGGTCTTCGCGTCCATCGCCATGTAACAAAATGCTTCCGCAATATCGGTTGCCCTTGTGGAACTGGAATGGGTTGTCCGCTTTGAGGCATCAAACTCATATAGCCCTTGAATCCCCGAATAGCACTTTTGGGCGTCAATCCGACAAGACTTCAAAAACTCCCGTGCCTTGCCGATCATTTCTTCCCGCTGGTACCGAAGCCCCAAATGGAACGGCTCAAAGGCCAGCTTCTTGGCAAGCTCATTGCACTGGCTCAGTCGCGTATCCAGCACCGGAACCTGTCGCCGTCCCATATCGTGCGGCAAGGTATTCTTCCCATACACGTAAGGGCGGAACCTCAAATGGTTCAGGTAAAACTCGATGTCCTTCCCGCGGGATATGAAGAAATCAATCACATTTACTGATTCCGTTGTTTCTTGCACAAACCAGATCGCCGTATAGTCCACAATCCCCACGTCCCAATAGGTGTTGACCTTGTAGGCAGGGTTGTAGGGAACATCGGCAATACGCCCTTCCGCTTCTGCCTCTCGAAGCGAAGCCCCAAAAGTGCTTCCTTCCTGAATCCCTGTGTATTTGTATGCTTCAAAGTCACAATAGAACTCCCGCCTTACTTGCGCTTCAGTCATTCCTTCTGCCCGTAAAGCCTCCAACTGGTCAACGCGCACGAGGGGGTTGCCCTCGTGATCAAAGGTATCCTCAATGGTTAGGGTTTCCACAAAATACCCTTTTCGCCCCAGGCTCTTGCGGTAAATATCCTCTCCATGGGGCTTTTTTGGATCATCTGACGGCGTATACAGAAACAGCAACCAGCCGTTCGACCGTACCATCATCGGCTGAATGACCGCCAAAAACGCCTTGGGGTTCTGGAAGGAGTACTCTGATAAGACAGCCCCCTTGATCCCCGCTCCCCGCAAGCGTGAAGGTGCGCTTGCCCCCACAAACTGGATCAACGACCCGTTCTTCAACTCAATGCGAAGCTTTGATGCGCTTTGGGAAACGATCAGCCCTTCAGGGATATAGGAGAGGTAAGGCCGCCCTTCCAGCGTCATGCCGTCCCAAATGGTCGTCTTTGCCTGTTCTTCCGTGGGGAACACATACCAGTACACCCCAGGGTCTTTCAAAGCCGCCGCCGTGATCCAGTTGATCCCCACAATGTCTTTCCCTGCACGTCGGTGCCACACCGCAACCGCCCGCTTCCCGCCACCTTCTAAAAAATTCCACAAGGGAACCTGGTACGCGTAGGGGTGCCAATTAACCGGAAATGAGATAGGCTTTTTTACAGGCATGTACGTTTCACAAAAAAAAGGACAGCAATATACGGTATTATAATACCATATATGTTGTGCTCTTTTCTAGAGGAACTTTATTGCTATTCTATTTTGGGAGAGGAATCGTTTATGTCGGCTTTACTATCTCTTCAGCTTCTGATAGCTCAGAGGGTCTATCAGGTAAGACAAGGAATGAAGGATTATGATTGCTTGGGTAAGATTCTTGAGATACATAGGAAAATCAGCTACCTGAGTAGTTACGCAAAACGCTCTATTAACGTATTCGATTTCAAATCGTTTAGATGTCGCATCTAAAAGTTTTTGTACTCTTTGGTCGTTAGGGGAAAATCCAAACCGCATAAGTTCTTGTATCACATACCCATTGTCAGTCAGCAAGTAACCATTTTCACTTTTTGTCACATAGATTTGAATATAATCATTATCTGCATCCAAAAAAGGCATTGTGATTGTTAAAATGCCAAAATCTTCTTCAAAATTAGTTTGATTATCGAGCCAGCACTTATTCCAATCAGCAAGACCTGCAATCTCTGTCGAAATATCTCTTTTCTTTTCGTATAGCTCAGATATCGTCTCGAATTGCTCAGACATGCCCTTAACTCTCCTTTCTCGTTAATCAATTAGCAATTTTAATGGTTTATAATAATACCTCAATCTTTTCCAACACCCTCTTAAAATTTTAAGGGGAGAAAATATGATCAATTGCCTAGTGCAGGAGAGATTCAACAGCCTCTATCGAAAAGCCTGTAACCTCACTCACTTCTTCAATGCTTGTCCCGTTAGCAAGCATCTTACGAGCCATATTCCTTATTTTTTCTTCGTACTTCTTTCTTTCTTCTTCCCTGCCTTTGAGTTCGCCTTTCGTTATAGCAGCTTGAAGTTCATCGCGGTCGCTGTACATCTGCTTCATATAAACGTAATAAGTGTTGCGCTCATCAGGCGTCATTTTTAAAATGCTTAACTTGTCGGCAACCCTTTGCATATAGGGGGAATGATATGTCTCTGGAATATCGTCGTATTTCAGCACATAAAGCCAATCATCCATTTCTTTTTCCAAGCGGTCATTAAACAGGGGAACCGAGATAAAGAAATACTCCGGCAAGATATCTGTCGCATCGCAAATGATTTCCTTGGTTTTTGGATCTGTGATGTGAACTGTTAGCTTCTCTTTAGTTTCCATTTCCCGAATAACCGTTTGCCCATGATGGATTGCACCCTTTCCAACAGGAAAATACAGCAGGGAGATATGAAAGACTTTAACAATTTTCATATAGTCCATCTGTTCTCCCAGATGGTCAACAATCAACCGCGAGGTATTAAAGCAAGCTTTGTGGATAAAGGAGTCCTTATATTGGCGTTCGATTTCAACGATATATTTATTGTGCTCATCATCTTCCACAACCAAATCCGCCAGGCTTCGTTTGCCCTTTTTGTTTTCCTTATTGCTTTCCGTATCCAACAAGCTGATAATTTTAACGTCTTTATACCCGTAGGACTTGAGCAGGGCGGAAATAAACCCCTCAACGATTTCATAATCGCCCTTGTCCTTGAGGAGGTATTTAATTGCGTAGTCAAAGCTAATCAGCGGATGATCTGTCATTTCCCATTCCTTGTTATCTTACGGTCGTTTGCATGTTTCTTAAGGTGAACATATCACAAAATAGCCTTTAAGGGGGAATTTTGTATTGTACAGAGCTATTTTGCTGGAACCTCAAACCGCTTGATCTCGAATATAGGCATCTCATCCTCCGGCGTTCCTTTCTGATATTTGGGGTTGTTTGCCCTCACATACTCCAGCAATATTTTGTCGTTGAACTTCCGACTTTTCTTGACGATCTCCCCACGCTCTTCCACAACTTCTTCAAACCCGTGCATCGAGCGGCTGCACAAAAGCTCTTCGGCCTTCTTCGCAATAAACAGGTTCTGCTCCTCGACCAAATTCCGTAAAGCGTCATCTGCCTTTAAAAGGCCATTGATATCCAGCCACTCATATCCCAAGGCATCAGCCGCCAGCATTTCACCGCCTTGCCTGACGATCTCGTTCAGAAAAATAACGATGTTCCGCTTGTTCCCAAAAAAGTCTAGCGTTTGAGGCACAATGGCATCTATATGGGGATACGTTAGCCTCCTAACCTTCTTTTTATTCATGCTATTTCCTTCTTGATTGCCATTTAAAATACTTAAAATAAGGACAGACCACTTTATAAAGGGTTAATGCTCCCAATTTTTACGCGTCTTTTTACCCCCCTATACCCCCTAAAAAGCCGCATACCCCCCCTCTGTTTAGGACGCGAAATTGGTTTCATTGTTATCTATATGTTAGTGAAACTATTTTATAAAACATTATTTATTTGATTTAATTACATTATTTTAATACGAACACCTGATACTCTATCACCTTTCCTTTTACGTAGCTTCTTTGTGGCATTATGATACCATATAAGTCATCGCTGTCCCACTGGAATTACAATTAGTGGATAACTATTACTCTCTCACAATTCGCCAAACATCTTGACGGTGTATGCCTTTAATTTTACCTCCTTGCGGCAACCGGATCAGCCATCGATGGTCTTCCAGTATGCGGACTATTTTATGGGCTGTGCTTTTATCTTTGATTGCGTAAATGGATTTCTGGTAAATATCGGGTAATGAAATAATTGGGCAGTCCCACTTGAGATGAAGCCACGACAATAATTTTATCGCCAGTTGCAAATCAGGCGGGATATGGCATCCACCCACCAGCCTTAACGCTTCTGAGGCATAGTACTTGGCCAATGTTATTCCCTGTTCGAGGTTGTTGTGGTCAATCTCGGTTGCTTGGCTGTTTTCCACAAGGGTCAGGACGCCAGCCATCCTTGCCGCGTGTTCAGGCAGCTTGTTTGCCAATCCCTTGATGGGTTCCATTTCACCACCTTCAATAATCAACCTTTCGACGTAATCATGAAACTCGATCCAGACTTTTGCCGCTGTATCCGTGAACGTCAAAGACGGGAGATCCAATTCGTTTTGTTTTCCGTGGGCTAATGGCATCGGCATTTCTAAAATATCCATGAAATGCTTCGTATAATTGGCTAGAATCTGATCTGCTTCAATGGGCGCTTTTTTATAGAATCGCGTTCCGGCTGCGGAGGCGGGAGCAATTATTAATAACCGCGATAAAAACCCCTGATTTCTTAAAAGGGGATCTGACAGGACTTTTTGAGCAATATAGGGTTGTATCATCAAATGCATGGAGACGCGACGTCCAGACATGATGCTGATCCCATCTCCCGCCCGAATACGTTTGATGGGAACGCCATCCCATATTTGAGAGAGGGCAGATACAGTTTTGATTTTATGGTCGTCTGACATGCTATAGCCCCCAAAAAATTGACCGCCTTCTGTCGAAAAGACCCCGATACGGGGTTGCGCGTTTTGCAAAAGTTTACACAAACCCTCAAGGGTAGGCTCTTCACAAAGCAGCATTGGCTTGAGGGGTTCACACGGAGCGGAGCCTAACCCATTGAGACAAGCTTGACGGGCTTGGTAGTTTGCATTGTGCTTTTTATCGTGCAGGATTCTCTGTCGCTCTTGATCCCATACGGCTTGTTCATTTTCCCATTGATCATGTTGGGATTGATAGCAGCTGCCTAAAGCTTTTTCATAATCCTTGATGGCCTGGATAGCTTCAGAATCGGCTGTGCTTTTTCTTTCGCCCGTCTCCGCAATAGAGAGAAAAAAATTGGATAAAGGACGCTTTTGACCGAAAGGAAGCGTTACGTCAGATCGAGATTGCATAATAAGCGAGGCGGCGGCAAGTACGCTTTGGGCACAAATAGCTTGAGGGGTTCGGGTTTTCTGGTGAATAGCTATAACAACTTTGGAAAGGTAATCGCCTAATGCATGAACAGGATAGGGGATGGGGGAGCTATGGGCGGGATGCAAGGGTTGTGGGGGTTCGATCTTGAATTCTTCCGCTAATGCCAGAATTTCTTTGACTTGGGTTTGGGTCATAGGGAGCCTCCTGTAGTATATCGTTAAAATCTTTTTTTGAAGGAGGAACGGCAATCTTTACAAGACGCCCTTCATCAGCCCACTTCTGTGCGCTTGAGTGTGCAGCCCTTATTCCCGCTTCATCCGGATCAGCTGCAATGATAATGGTTTGTGCCAAAGGAACGGGTGGCAGGATCAAATGAGGCATGTTGGTTGCAGAAAGGGCAGCCCAGACGCTAACGTTAGGTGAAGCAGCTACAGCGACGCTCAAGGCTGTTTCAATTCCTTCGCTAATGATGAGCGTTTCTTGAACCTTGTTGAGAGGTACGCTACCCCCCCTTAATTGTCCCAACATCATTTTATTGGGTTCAACAGGGGCTTTTCCCGAGCCATCGGGTTTAAGGTAAGTCCGGTGAATCCCGATGAGACGGTCTGGCCACCAAATAATGGCACCGACCATACATGGCCATTGGGTTTGTGTAGGCGTATGGAGGCAATCGGGGAGATAGCGAATGATGGGTGAAATCGACCCTGTTAGTCCACGGGAATGCAAATACCGTTCCACTATCGTATTCACAGAGGGTCTGCTTAATGCCCATAGGCGCAAAAGGGAAGGGTTGTCTACAGGCGGCTGAGGTTCACCATGGGAGGGAACTTTAGATAACTTTAGATGAACTTTAGACGCTGGAGATTGGCTAGAATGGCCGACTTTAGGGGGTTTAGGTTGTTTAGGTGCTTTGGTAGAGTAGCCAAAATAAGTATTTTGATAACCATTTGAATTATAGAGTAATTTTTTATCATGTAGTTCTTGCAAAATTTCTTCAAAAGAACATCCTGCATAACAATGCAACAACAATTTGCCGTCTTGACTTAATGCAATGGAAAGGCTTGGTGTCCGGTCATCATGGGCTGGACATAGGCATATCCAATTTTGACCAGATAGATGGGCTTTCCCGAGGGATTTAGCTACCTGGGCTATATCTTGAGATGTTAACGCAATCATATGATGACTTTCAGACTGCTTCCGATTTGGTTAGCGGCCTCAAGAAGCGGGTCGCCTACCAAATGGGCATACCTTTGCGTTGTTTGTATGGTTTTATGCCCCAACAGCTTTGAAAGGTAATATAAGTCTACTTTTTGTTGAATGGCTGTCGAAGCAAAAGTATGCCTTAAATCATGAATCCTCACATGGGACAAATCAGCTTTCTTCCGAATACGGCACCATGGCTTCATTAAATTAACTAAGTGTGATTGATCTTTCTTTCCGTTAACAACATAAGGATTATTCCCTTCCCGAGGGCATGTTTTTAAAAGTTCCAGGGCTTCTGTCGCAAGATAGACAACTCTCGCTCCTGTTTTGCTGTCTGACAAATTCAGGCATTGCCGTTCAAAGTCAACCTCCTTCCATTGAAGAGTTAAAATTTCACCAAGGCGACATCCCGTAAGAATTAAAAGCCGGATCGCCAGAATTGCGGAAGGCATCGAAGTCCCCTTTTCTTCTTCCTCAGATAATGCAATAGCTAACCGCTTTAGTTCCTCTGAATTTAAAAAATATTCCCGTTTGTTTTCTCGGTTTTTGGGTATATGGCGGCAAGGGTTGGAACCATCAGTACGGTACTCCCACAACTCAGCCAGGTTAAGGGCTTTTGACAAAACGCTTAAAACGCGGTTGGCAGTAATAGGCATATGTTTTAAAGAGGAGTGAAGCCCCAGCACATCATCACGTGTTAAAGAAGCGACTTTAATTTTTCCTATTGATGGCAATATATGTATTCTCCATATCTGGCCATCCCTTTTTTGGCTCGATGGTTTTTTACGGGGGGCATGTTCGGCCATATACCGCGCAGCTAATTCGTTAATTGTTGGTTCTGTTGTCTTTGACCCGTCCTTTTTCTTTGCTGAAGGTTCTTTGCCATGGGTCAGGTCATTTAGCCATTTGCGAGCAATTTCGCGTGCCTCTTCGCACGTTATAACGGGGTGATTGCCAATCTTTCTCCAGCGTTGAATCCTGTTATGGTCACGGTACACCAAAAAATAACACCGCTTACCTTTCGGTGTAATTTTTGCTATAAATCCTTTGAGTTCGTCATCCCACAGTAAAAAATCCTTTTGTCGTGGTTTGGTTGATTCTACCAATCTCTTGTTTAGTTTTGTCATGACCCTTCTCTCCTTAATTGTTATCAAAAAAAACACTAACAAACAACAATCAGAAGAGTCAACTCAAAACCCATATCAGGCTTATGAATTTTTCTCAGGACGGATGATTTTCTAGGTAAATAGCCACTATTTTTCTTCTGGCGCATCCATGAAAAAATCGCTATATTTGGAATAGCGGAATCATAATCCGCGTGTCGGGGGTTCGAGTCCCTCCCTCGCTACCAGAGAATTCAAAGGTTTCAAAGGAATCTACTTTTCTGTAGATTCTAAAAATGTACCATATGTGTACCAAGCGATGGTCGAGTCTAACTATAAATAACCCGACTCCCCACTCAGAGAAAAATTGATCCCCTTTCTCAAGAAACTTTTAACAAATAACTGATAATCTAGATTTATGTATTTTATGCGGAGGGGTACGCTGATGTTTATCCGTTTTCTTTTCATAGTCGCCTATGGTATTTTCTGCACCTACCCATTATTAGGGATGCAGGAGCGTCCAGATAAGCGACAAAGGGGAGATGAAGAATTCCAGCAGAACACCCCCTTACATCATCACAGTGAAATAAACCTTTTTCAGCATCCGGATAATCCTTTTATCTTTAGGATTGGTTTTGAATTTCAGTTAACAGGTGATCTTTTCCCTCATTATAAAGAAAATAAGTTATTCCAAAAGAAGTCTCTATTTAGCGTTCATTTTACGAACAAAAAACACAGCAATAGCAAACCTTTATGGCATGTCGAGATTGATGGCTCCAATATTGAATTTGTCACTAAGCCTTTTTCATATCATGAAAAAGAGGATTTAGAAATTTGCTTAAAGAGTATTGAAAAAGCGTTTGAAAGTTTGCACGGATTTGTAATGAAAAACCGTGACCATAACCAAACTTCTTTTTCTGAGTGGGTGGCTGAACTTCAATTTATAATAGGTAAAAATTTCTCAGATAAATTAGAAATAGTTTGGACCGAAAAGAATGCTGATATTACCAAGGAATTGTACATGGTTTGCCCTATTAAACTACAACAAAATTGGCAAGCACGCTTTCAGCCCCAAGCAACGCTCCAACATCCTTTAGAATACACCATTCCTATTGCTTTTGCTTTATTGGGATTTGATGATAGATGGACTATGTCACACCTGCTAGGAGGGCTGCCTGACTATAATGTTGCGTCTGAAGATATTTTAAAAGATTTTAATAGTTTTAACCAAAACGTTAAAAAAAATGATTTGGTTAACTTTTATAAAAATAAAATGCATGGATTGTCTTTTCTGCACGCTTTAACCCTTGGCGCTATGACAATAGCTGAGCCTGAGCTACTTGAAGAATATAATGAACAGGTATCCCATGATCGAGTTGCTCAGGAAAGATCCCCTGAAGAACATGAAAATGCTTGTTTTTTATTTATAATTTCAAAGAAATTAGAGCAAAGCAACCAAGTTGATCCAAAAGATCGCATTACCCTTATGTCGAGGCGTCCCTTTTCTTCGATGTATTCTGATATCACTAAGATAGAAGGTAAAATTGATTATCCTACATTCTTTACAGAGCATGTTCAAAACGGAAATGTCTATTTTTCTGATTTCCTTCAGGTGCCAAAAGTTTTTTCTAAAACAAATTATGCAGAGCAATTCTTTGGTGATAATGGTCTGCCTAGGGATCTCTCTGATCTTTCTGCACACTTTCAAAAAGATTTTTATCTTAAAAACAAATTAGTAATAGATGAACTGTTAAAGAAGGGTGTTGTTAGTACTACTATGATTAGAAATTTGAAGCTAGAGAATGCCCCAGATTTTAATATTTATTATGAATGGGCTATAAAAACTGTTGAGAAACCTCATGATTCATATTTATCTCTATTCGTAGGACACGATGGTACCCCCTTGGCACACTGGAATACGGGGTTAGAATGCGATATGTTATCTCCTCCCTGGTTTTTAGATAAGGAAAACTCTATGGGAGGATATACAAAAGACGAAGAATATGATATAAAGGAATATGGTGAAGCGATAATAGAATATCGTGGGATAAATGACGCGGGTTCGTTTTTTATAAGTAAAGCTGGCATGCAGGGAATGATGGAGGGACGCTTCCTTACAGAACCTACCCAAATTGAAAGCCAAGGTATTAAGCTATTTGATTTTTTAATAGAGTTTGGAAAAGATAATAATATTTTCAATGAAGTTAATATGGGATTGATCTACAGTTTGATGAAACAAAAAATAAAAGAAACAAAAAATTGGCAATAAGACAAGGAGATATCAAAATGTATATAAGAATATTATGTTTGTTGTTAGCAACCTTGCAATTAACCCCTGCGATTTTAGGGTGTGATTACAAATTATTAGGTTTAGAAGTAAACAGTTATGTCCGTAGTATGCAGTCGCCAAATAGCGTTTCTGTAAGTGTAGAAACGATTAAAAATGATCTCTTCTTTTTGAGTGATGAAGATAAAACAAGTCAAAAATATAAGGAAGAGGAAAATTTTAATCAGCTCTGCAAAACCATAAATTTGGAAATAAAAAATGAAAGATTTCTTGATTTTTTTGAAAAATGTAAGTCCATATATCATGATACAAATAATGTTGTAGAAAAATATGCAACACATATGCTTCTTGAAGCGGTTAGAAATAAATTTTTGGGTCAATTAGAGTATTTTAAGAAACTTGACATCTTTCACGAAAGTAGAGAAGCGACACAACGATTCAGCAACATATCTATCTCCCATAAGGGGTATGCTTATTGGCCCCAACCTTCTTACATAGGAACCAGCACGGGTTCCAAGTAATAAAGCTTTGTCCTAATCGCCATCCTTAGCATTTATGAAGAGCGGGATACCGAGCTGATTCAAAAGACTTTTAGAAAATTCACTTCTTTAGGATAATTAATATGGTGGCGCCAAAAAATTTTTTCATAGCTGCTTATTTTTTAAGCATTGCATTTTCGTCTGTTGCCATGGATATGGGAGAAGACTACGAAAAGCAACAGATCCAAATTGGTTTTAAGCTTTATGAGGAAGGAAAAATTGAAGAATGCAAACCTTACCTGAGAGGTTCCGCAGAAAGGGGAAATGTTTGGGCTCAACTGAATGTGGGAATGTTGTATTATAAGCATCACCCAATTGAAGAAGCTAAAAAATTCCTTCAAATGGCTGCACAGAATACGACAGCGCCAGAAGACCTCCAGTGGGTGTGTGAGAAAGCCGAAGAGAACCTAAAGAAAATTGATGAAGATGAGCGTGCGATTAAAAAATTGAGAGCATTTTATTCTGCCAAGGATGACACAGATAACTTCATGAAGTATTCTCAAATAGCAGCAGAACAATATGGTGACCACTTCGCTCAAACAGACCTTGCCGCGCTTTATCTTGAACAAGACAATATATCAGAAGCGAAGAAACGGTTTGAAGATGCTGCAATGAAAGGAAGTATTGCTGCCCAACTTAAGTGTGGAGAAATCTGGCACGAGGAAGGACAGATTGATCAAGCGATTCCCTTTTGGAAAATGTTTGTGCAAAACAAAACCAATCATCATTTAATACCTAAAGAGATTTTGGCAACAAAACTATTTAATTTAGCAGAAATTTGCCACCAAAAAGATAGTATGCTTTTCATAGAATTTTCTAAATTATTCCTGGATATGCAAATAGAGGGTATTTACTACTTTCATGTGGCGAATCAACTTAGTAATTACTATCGTGAAATAGGAGAGAGAGAATTAGCGAATCACTATTATACATTGGGCTATAATATGCAAAAATGTTTGGAGAGAGGCTTAGGCAACTAAGGCCAACAGGAGATAAGAACCTATCTGGCTGAACTTAAAAGTTGTTTTAGAATATAGACCCGCAACGCACTGGAAAGGTTTCGGTGATCAGAGGGAACAAGATTTCCATCAACTTGACGAATGAGAGCAGCCACGGATAATCCTTCTGTTACGGCAATCTGTTTCAAGACATCCCAAAATTCTGGCTCTAGAGAAACGCTTGTGGCATGCCCAGCAATGACAACAGATCTTTTAATGATAGGGGATTCAGACATGGTTAAAGGTTACCTAACACTTACTTGATAACAGTTCCGGTTAAAAACACGTGTTACGTCATTGCGAGGAGTGAAGCGACGCGGCAATCTATGTATTTTTAATTTATCAACATAATTAATATTGAAAGAAACTTTGAATACATGGATTGCCACGTCGCTTCGCTCCTCGCAATGACTGTAAGCAGCATTTTGATTAAAACAAATCATAAGGAAGGGAAACTATCAATAATATTTTTTCAAATCCTCTCTCATAGCCGCTACGAGATAGATTTATCTCTCGTTGAATTAAGAGAAGACCTCAACCTGATTCAAGACCGCCTTGACTTTAAAGGTTCCATAATCTAAAGTCATATCCCGGATGATCCCGCGGTCAAGAACATTTTGCATGATTTCATAATCAGCTTCAGGACCGGTGCTATCAACAGCATAAATAGCCATGCGCATCGGCCAAACTTTTTTTGTAGGCAACAAATCCTTATTGCTCAAAGCCAATTTGGGATCCTGAGCTGCTCCCAGAACAGTGTCAACTTGTACGGGTTCATGGGTTTCACTGCTGCCATCAAATACGATATTCGAGACCACCTTTTTTCCTTTCATGGCAGCATTGAGCATATATAGTAAATGTTGGGTTGGAAAAATCGTTCCGACAGGCAATTGAATTGTTGACTCATCTGGCTGCTGATACGTCACGATCCCTGCCCCCCCTTTGCTCGCAAGAATCGCTTCACCGCTAATCGTTTCTTCTTGGTCTCCACGCACTGTTCGGGCATTAAAGCTGTACTTTAATCCATCCATAGACTCGTAGGTGGCAAGGTGTGTGATCACTTGCTCTGCCGTACCGTCTTTGTAATAAATATGTAGGGTAGATTTTTGTTCGATAACCCACCCCTCTCCCGCGTTAGCCAGCTGAATCGTCATTTGGCCTTTCGCTTCCGCCACATCTTCGTCTTGATAGTTTTTATCGAGAGTAATGCTATACGTCGCACGATGGGGTAAAAGCTCAACGGTAGTCTCTTGGATCGGAGAAGGCGCCACAGACACATCTGGTTTATTCACCGGTGCTTCAGGCGATTTTGGAGCTTCTGGAACTACAGCCTCTGGTTTCGCACTTTCTGGAGCCACACCCTCTGGCTTTACAGCTTCCGGCTTTACCCCCTCAAGCTTTTGAGAAGTCGCCGTTTCTGGAGATTGAGGGGCAATAGCCACCCGAGTCGGTTCATTTACTGAAACCGAATATCCCACACTTGACATAAAAAGGACGATAAGAACGGACAAACCTTGAAAAAACATAGGCAATTTAAGTCCTTAAGATAATTTTTAGAAACATCCTTGCTCTCTATATCGCCTAAAACTAGAGAAATTGAAAGATTTTTTTATATCCAAACGACAAGATTTGTCACACCTGTTATCACAATAACACGATTATTTATTGCGATACCCACCGCCATTCAAAAACCAGGAATTTTAGACATCGATCCCCGCCTTCGCGAGGACAAGGATTTGGGCGAATTTTTAGACTTGAAATTTCCGCCGATAGCCTTGTCCTACCGAAGGAAATTTTGAGACTAAAAGGGCGCCAAAGATCATAGGCTAAAAAACTGGTTTTTGGATGGGGGTGGGTTATAACCATCTTGCCCTGAGGAACAGAATCGGATACGTCTATATAATAGGCTATCTATTATAGGCATCCAAACGATGAGGGGACAAAATGAAAATTGATTTTCTTGACCGTGGACTCGCGACCGAAGGCACACTTGTAATTGGTACTTTTGAAGGGAAGAAATTGCAAGGAATTGCCGCTGACGCTGATAAGAAAACCGGTGGCGCCTTGAGCCGCGCTATGACCGTGAAAGATTTTAAAGGCAAGAAAGATGAAGCTGTTCGCCTTATTGCCCCCAACGGCCTCAAACTCAGTGAAATTATCCTTTTTGGCCTTGGAAAAGAGGATGGTGTCACCCCCCTCTCCCTTGAAGAATTGGGCGCTAAGGTGATGGCTTCTTTAGAAAAATGCAAAGACAAATCCGCTTTTGTTCATTTCCCTGCTTTCAGCACCAAAACCATGGATG
Source organism: Candidatus Finniella inopinata (assembly GCA_945877185.1). GTDB lineage: Bacteria > Pseudomonadota > Alphaproteobacteria > Paracaedibacterales > VGCI01 > VGCI01. The sequence goes on from CAMCRD010000007.1 coordinate 20,068, forward strand.
AAAATACAGCCACAGCTCATATGGCCTATGGCGCCTTGTTACGCACTTGGAAGTTTGACAAATACCAACCAAAGAAAAAAGAAGCAAACACATGCGCGCTCAAAACCCTTGGGTTCATGACAGATGCTCCTAAAGCCGCAAAAAAAGCTTTTGAACCTTTAAATCAAATTGCCGAAGGCGTGTTCCTAACACGCCATGTCGTCTCAGAGCCGCCTAATATTATTTATCCCGAAAGTCTTGCCAAAATAGCCAAAGATCTAAAAACCTTAGGGGTCGGCGTTGAAGTTTTAAATGAAACCCAAATGCAGAAACTCGGTATGAATGCCCTTCTTGGGGTTGGCCAGGGAAGTATTCGTGATTCCCAGTTGGTGGTCCTAACCTGGAAAGGGGGGCCAAAAAGCCAAGCGCCCCTAGCCATCGTTGGAAAAGGCGTTACCTTTGACACCGGTGGTATCTCCATTAAACCTTCTCAAGACATGGATGACATGAAATACGACATGGCTGGATCCGGTGTAGTTTTAGGCCTCATGCGCGCCCTTGCAGGCCGCAAAGCTAAAGTCAATGTCGTCGGCGTCATGGGCTTAACAGAAAATATGCCTTCCGGGTCCGCTCAACGTCCTGGGGATATTGTCACCTCAATGTCGGGACAAACCATTGAAATTTTGAATACAGATGCCGAAGGTCGATTGGTTCTCGCCGATGCCCTATGGTATACGCAAAATCGCTTCAAACCCCAAGCGATGATTGACTTAGCAACTTTGACAGGCGCCATCGTTATTAGTCTCGGCCAGGAGTATGCAGGACTGTTTTCTAACAACGACACATTAGCCAGTCGCCTGAAGGAAGCCGGAGACACAACCGGTGAAAAGCTATGGCGCCTCCCTTTAGGTGAAGCCTATGATAAGGATATTGACTCTGGCGTAGCGGATGTTAAAAACATTGGATCCGGTCGTGGCGCCGGAAGTATTACGGCAGCTCAATTTTTGCAGCGTTTTGTCAATGATGTTCCTTGGGCCCACCTCGATATTGCAGGGACGGCCTGGGACAAAAAAGGCCGCCCTTTAAGCGTAAAAGGCGCAACGGCCTTTGGTGTACGGCTCCTGAATCAATGGATTCAAACCCACTATGAGTAAAGAAAAGGCGGAGGTGTCGCTCTATCATTTAACGACACATCCTTTAGAAAAAGTTCTGCCAAAAGTGTTGGAAAAAGTTTACGGCGGGGGTTTGCGAGCCCTCGTCGTGACAGACACTCCTGACCACATGAAAGCGTTGAACGCCTCTCTTTGGACTTATTCTTCCGGCGCCTTCTTGCCCCACGGGACGGAGGGGGATAAAACGCTTGACCCTCAAGACAACCCCATTTGGCTCACCCTAGAACCCAATAACAAAAACAATGCCTCTGTTTTGGTATTGACAGGAGGACAGTCGGTTGATGACCTATCCGACTATGCCCGATGTGTCGATATTTTTGACGGGAACGATCCTGCCTCCTTAGCAGCCGCACACATAAGACGCGAGGCCTATCAGCAAAATGGCCACCCGATTGTCTACTGGAAGCAATCTCTCGATGGAACATGGGATCAAGAGCCTACCTCTTGATATAAGATATATTATTTGAATTGAGCTTTATGTATGAAACGATTTTTGTTTTTTTTTCTGGTATTCTCTCTTATTTGTGACCCGTCTCTAGCAGAACCTGCTGATCCCAAGGCTTACCTTCAAATGATTTATGAAAACAAAGGGGGATATACCATTTCTGATGAAGAGCGAAACTTCATTCTAAAAAACGATGGCCATCCTCAATACGGGGAAATTCCTTTTGATAGCGCAGCACATATTTTGGATGATTTAAATCTGTCGAGGCAAGATGTTTTCTATGATTTAGGCTCTGGTGTTGGCAAACTGGTTTTACAGGCCTACCTCACGACTTCTGTTAAACGCAGTATTGGCATTGAGCTTTCTAAAACGCGCTTTGACATCGCTGAATCCTGCCGCCAACAAGCCGCAACAGATGATCACATCACACCTGGTCGTGATTTGCTTTTCCTCAACCAGAACATTAATGCCACCAGCCTCTCAGATGCCACTGTTTGCTTTATTTCTGGCCTTACCTTTCCCCCCCAACTCATTCAGTCGATCATGGATCGCCTCAGTGCCTTAGAGCATGACGTAAAAGTCATCAGTATTCTTCCCTTGCCAGATCATAAACAGTTTAAACTTATCAAAATTTATCATCTTCCTATGTCATGGGCTTCCGAAGGTGTCGATGTTTGCCTGTACACGGTTAGCCCTACCTCAGCCATTGAAGTTTGCGACAAACCCAAGAAGAAGCGTAAAAAGGGACGGAAAAGACGGGCTCGACAGGAAGAAGATTGAATTGCCCCACGTGATGCCCATCGTGTTATCCTCCGTTTTCACGAAGATGACCGAGTATCCTCATAAATTCCGTTAAGAGTTACACCAATCTCTGGGATTCAACATAAAATCCGTGCATAAGCGGTTCAAAATCGGGAAATAGATTTTGAAATCACCAGGGGTATCCATTTTCAATTCCTTATTTCCCTGGATTTCAAGTATTGTTAGGTTGGGTAATCTGGGAAGAATCTCTTGCCACCGTATTTGAAACCCATTCCTATTTGCTTTTAAGATTCCAAGAGATGGATGATTTTTGAGAGAGTTAAGATCGTTCACATGGTTAGTAGAGATATCTAGATATTTTAAAGATAAGCATGCTTCTAAAGGAGAGACGTCCTCAATTTGGTTAGTAGCTACATCAAGGTATGTGAGATTCGGGAATCCTTTGATGAATGCCAGACTGCATAACATATTTTTACTGATCTCCAACTTAGCAACATAATCAGAAAAAAAATCATCCAGGCTACTTCCGATTCCGATAAGGCTATTATCTGATAAATTCAACCACGTCCAATACGATAAAGGGTAGTGCTCCTCTGCTATTTCCTCCCCATCTATCTTTAAAAGCCTATCTTTAATCACGATGTTTTGACTCTGAAGAGAACGGGAATGTAAATCAATCAAGATAGGATGCTTGCTCATCTTATCTTCATCCCCTATATCTGTCTTAAGTGTTTGCAAGGCTGGAAAGAAGTCAAAAAAATCGAATGGTTTAGCAGGGACTATCAAATCCGTATTATTTTTAATCTCAAGGGTTGACAGAAGGTTCAACCCTTCGGGAAAAACCATCTCCCACTTTCCTTCAAGGGCATTATTGTTTGCCTTTAAGGATATTAGCAAACTCATATTCATCTGCTTTAGTGGTTGCACGACACGAGGTTCTCCCTCTTTTAGCACGACGTCATAGGATGAAGAGGTCGTATCTGCGTGATAAAGATTGCTTAAGGTGTTAATTTTATTTCCTGAAACGTCTAATTTTTTTAATACTTTCAAGACAGATAATGGCCCCACATCCTCTATCTCATTATCAGAAAGGTTTAGCTCTTGTACGAAGAGACACCCTTGATCTACTGATGTTGGAAAATTCAAAAAAACTAATAAATCAGGCACCATATTGTGAGAAAGATTCAGGATTTTCAGCGCTGGTAAATAAGACAGAAATTTTAAGAATTGTATGTGATTATTGCTTAAATCTAAAGTTGTTATAAATTGAGAAAAATGATAATTGGCAACACCTGTCAGAAAATTATTCGATAAATCAACGGTTAGATAACAATACAACATATACTCATAGCCATTAGAGGTCGGGCGTTTCCTTTGCAAATCATCATCCCGAATTGAAGCATCGCTTAAAATAATGTCTGAGGGAGGGGTAAGCGGCAGTAACGATGGTTTTTCTACATAGGCTTCCGATATGAAAAACTCAATAGCTTTAGGAATGTACGTATACGAACCAAACGGTTGGTACATTTCCCGAAGAAGCTTTCCATGATCACTCAATAACCTTTCGTAAATCTTATACAATTCGTTATAGTTTATGAGTTCCTGGCGGATATAAGTTGACTGATTCAATGTCAGCAAGCTGAGACTGCCATATAAATCATCATAGCTTGTAATGATATTGTAGCCATTTGTAAGTTCAGACGGAGAAGTCGAACAAAAGTCAGTTATGATAGGGTCGTGCCTTTTATGAAATTCTTTCGTAACGGCCTTCCACCTTCGCTTGTGTGCCAAAACATGGGAAAGAGAGGGATATTCTTCAACCATTTGGGTATTTTTAGGCATGGCCCAAGTTTCCCGTGTCCGGGAGATATATTTCTTCAGTAACAGAAAATCAAGTAGTGCCCACCTGTCTTCAGGGACTAGCCCCTTATTGTTTCGCACATTCTTTTGAAGCCTCTCATAGACATCCTTTTGAAGCCCTATGCTTATGCAATTGCTCCAACAGTAAAACGAAACCCACCTTTCAAAAATAGTTGCATCAAAAATCTGCTCAGGCCATATGTGTTTCAGGAACCAAAGCTCCCTTACGTGTTCCGCTGTCAGGGTATCGATGTCAATCCTCATTTCACCTTTACTCCCGCCCCAGCAATACAATTGATCCCCCTTTAAGGAGAGCGCCAATTCATTGGGTTGCAGAAGGGGATAATCATCTGGCGTTGGCTCCCACATCAATCGGGTTCCATATCTCCTCTCCTCATCAAGGATATATTGCCGAGTTTTAACTTTCTCAAAGTAGACGGTTACAGGATTTGGGTGGGGGTATTTGGTACCTATATGGCATCCTTCTTTAGGACGATCCGCCTCCAATTCATCTTCACCGCGATAGATTCTCGCAAAAAAATGATCCGCCTGAGACATCTTATGATCCTGATCACTCTGCTCTATAAATGACCTATTAACGTTAACAAGCCGCGCCCTGATCCGTTGACCACGCTTATCTTTATTCAGGTAGGCCAAAACTTCGCCTTGGTCCGTTGTGCGATCTCTGGCGTATTTTCCAGGAGACGGGCGAAGAGGATATTTCTTTTCGATAAGTTCCTTGATTTCCGTTTGAGCAGTTGCAATTTTTTGCGACAGAGCCATCCAGTTTCCTATTTGCCATGTAGACCAACCTTTAACTTTTGGTAAAAAAATCTCATTATAGTACTCCGAGACAGACTGGCAAATTTTGTGCTCTCTATCTAACGCCTCAACTAATTTTTTTAATTCCTCATAAGCACGGGGGAGTTCACGCGACCCTAAAATGAACCCTTGAACTTTGAGGGCTTTAGGGTCTTTAAAATAGGACGTGCCAACAGGTAAAACGGAAGAATAAAAAGCTCTGGGCGTTATGATGATAGATGGCTTTTTTTTGGAATAAATGATCTGTTTTATAGATGCTATTTCTTCCGCCGTTACCTCCCTTTCCCCAATGACAACCTCTCTCGGTCCATGCATTCTGACAAATTGAGCAAGAATAGCATTCAAATTCTGTTGCGCGTTTCTCAGGCGGATTCCATTTCTTTGTGATTGAGATTTTTGCAGTAACCCTTCTCTTCTCTGAAGTTCCGTGGAAGCAGCTTTATAAGTGGCGCATTCCTTATCACGCCTCACTAGCCATTCTTCGATTTCATATCCCAGTTGGTTTTTGAGGCTCATAAAGCTTGGTTGAGTTGAAAATGCCCGCTGAGTTTGAAATTTTAGACACTCTGCAAAATATTTCTTATTCTTTTTTGACTCTTCTCGCGCCCTTGATCCTTTCTCATCTAATGTAGGATCACAAAATTCATATAATAAATATTCATAGGTTATTTGTAGCGCCCTGTAAGATTTTGGCAGCGGTACCTCTGGTTCCCCTGTCGTTTTAAAGAAAGCTGAACTTCCCGCATCGAATATCCCGGCTTCCTTTGGGGGGATAGCCATTTTACACTCATCCCCATATCGCACCATCTGTTTAAGCATTCCATCATCATCTTCATTCATACCTTGCGTATGGACGGGAAATAATATTCCTATAAAGGATAATGCCAAAGCCTTGGTGACTATGTTAAGCATGCGACTTTCCTCGGTAATTTTAGAAAATATACTCTCAAGGTTAGACAGCGATTTTTTGAGTGTCAATGGAAGAACATAAAATTTTAATGAATTTATTCTAATGCCAAAAATGTTTAAAACCCTTAATACCTTGTTAAGAATTGTTTTGAAGGCGGTATAGTTTATCTTTCAATGTGATCTCAAAAATGTTATTGTATTTTCATATTAACAATATGGATTTGCAATATATGCTGAAGCGGAAAAGATACTTAGAAAAGATCTCTGATATTTACGATATCTTTCCAATTTGTGGCATATTAGGGCCCAGGCAATGTGGAAAAACAACCCTTGCTCACCAGTATGCAAGTTCTTTAGAGACCCCTGTTCATCACTTTGATCTAGAAGATCCAAGCCATTTCGATCAACTTCAAAACCCTAAGTCTCTTTTAGACCCCTTAAAGGGCCTTATTATTATTGATGAAATTCAAAGAAGCCCTCATATCTTTCCATATCTGAGAGTCCTTGCGGACTATTCCGACAAAAAAATAATGATCCTAGGTAGTGCGTCGGGCCCCCTCTTAAACCAATCGTCGGAATCCTTAGCTGGACGCATTGAATATCTTGAACTTGCGCCATTTTCCCTAGATGAGATAGATAACAAAAATCAATTGTGGTCTTATGGAGGATTTCCAAAATCTTATTTAGCCAAAAATTATAAAGCAAGCAATAGGTGGCGAAAGGCTTATCTTTCAGCATTTATCGAACGGGATCTTCCGTCCTTGGGCGTACAACTCAATATGCTGGCCATGCGCCAGTTATTGATGATGCTAGCCAACTGTCATGGAGGGCTTTTAAACTATAGTGATCTTGCCCGATCCCTTGGAGTTACGGATATGACTATCCGACGCTATTCGGAAATTCTTTGTTCAACGTTTATGATCCGCCTGCTTCAGCCCTGGCATGAAAACATTACGAAACGACAGATTAAAGCACCTAAAATATATTTTAAGGACTCCGGTCTTTTACACACACTGATGGGCCTTCACGAAACAGATCTCTTAACACACCACAAACGAGGGAACTCCTTTGAAGGATTTGTGATTGAGGAGATTATCAAGCACTTTGGTTCCCAAGAAGATTATTATTTTTGGCGAACTCAAACGGGTGTGGAGCTTGACCTGTTAATGATTAAGGGCGGGAAACGATATGGGTTTGAAATTAAATTGTCTGATGCCCCTCAAATTACTGAGTCTATGCGCATTGCGTTGAAAGATCTAAAATTAGAGCACTTATATATTATTAATAACCTCGATGTTCAATATAAAAAAGAAGAAAGGATAAGCGTTTTAGGAATTGACCAACTCAAAAGCGCTCCATTTTGATCACTGTGGTCTGGAGAGTAGGAGCAGTAGGAAGTGTCACAAATTCAATGGTCAATTTTGGGGTGCTATAAGCAAAAAAGATTCTAAAAATAGTTTATCGGTCGAACCGGAATTGATCTTCTAAGGACGGGAAATAGATTTTCCCTCTTTATTCTTCTGCCTAAAAACCGTTATGATCCTTGGTAATAAGGGGAATATAGATGTCTGAAAAAATGATTCAACCCGTGCGGGGCACCCATGATCTCTTGGGGGAAGAGTACCGAAAGCATCAGTGGATTCATGATGTTTCCTATTCTATTGCACAAAAATATGGCTATGAGCCCATTGCAACGCCCATTGTTGAGTCTACGGCTATCTTTAAGCGCACCATCGGTGAAACATCGGACATTGTCGGCAAGGAGATGTACACATTTGACGACCGAGGGGGCGATAGCATCACGATACGCCCCGAAGGAACCGCAGGGGTCGCGCGCGCCGTAATCTCCAATAGCCTGACTCAATCCATGCCTTTAAAATTGATTTATGATGGCCCCATGATGCGCTATGAACGGCCTCAAAAGGGTCGAACGCGCCAGTTCCATCAGATCGGCGTCGAGTGTTTTGGCATTTCTGACCCCTTGGTGGATGTGGAAACAATTGCCTTAGGCGCCCAGATTTTGGAGCAGTTAGGAGTAGCGCACCGATCCATCTTAGAAATCAATACCATCGGAGATACAGACAGCCGTAAAGCTTATCGCCAAGCCTTGGTTGATTATTTCACACCCGTAAGCAGCCATCTTTCCGCTGATAGCCAGGCACGTCTTGCCAAAAATCCTTTACGAATTCTTGACTCCAAAGACCCCAAAGACCAGGAATTAATTGCAAGCGCGCCAAGCTTTGACCACTACCTTAATGACCTCTCCCAGGATACTTTTCGCAAAGTTTGTCAGGGTCTTGATGCCCTCAATATTCCCTATAAGCGCAACCCTCTTTTGGTGCGGGGATTGGATTATTACTGCCACACGGCCTTTGAGTTCACCACAACCGACCTCGGTTCACAAGGCGCCCTTTTAGCCGGTGGGCGGTATGATGGCCTGGTTGGGCAACTGAGCGGGCCCGAAACTCCCGGCGTGGGGTGGGCCATGGGCGTTGACCGGATTGCCCTCATGCTCGATCAGGTACCACCGCAACCACGCCCCATTGCCGTTATTGCGATTGGGGATGAAACCATGGAGGCCGCTTTTCAACTGGCCATGAGTTTACGCAAACAAGGGATCAGGATTGAATTGGCTTACTCCGGAAACGTTGGAAAGCGGATGAAGTGGGCTGACAAAGCCAATGCATACGCCGCTATCCTCCTTGGTACAGATGAGATTGCCGCCCAACAAGCAACGGTACGAAATTTAGAGACCGGAGAGCAGAATCTGGTAGCGTTTGCTGTCTTGAAAGACTATCTTATAGATACTTTTAAGTAACAATAACGTCAAAGGTTTGCTCGTGTCGTTTTCCGTCAAATTAGAACGCCTTCTCCAACACTACCATGATTTGCGCGACACTTTATCGACAAGTACGGTCAGCGATCCTCAAGAATTTGCCAAACTCTCTAAAGAATACTCAGACCTCACCCCGATTGCCGAGGCGATTTCTCTCCTGAAAAATACAGAGCAAGAAATTGCCAGCCTTGAGGCGCTTCTTGCCGATCCCTCGACAGATAAGGAGATGCGAGACCTGGCATCCCTAGAGTTCCATGAATTAAAAGCCAAACTGCCTGAGCTTGAGCTTGCTATTAAGATTCGGCTCCTCCCGAAAGATGCGGACGACGAACGCAACGTCATTTTAGAAGTGCGCGCCGGTACCGGAGGGGAAGAAGCAGCCCTATTTGCGAATGCTTTGTTGCGCATGTACCAACGCTACGCTGCTAACAAGGGATGGAAATACGAAATCCTCGATTTAAGCGAAACGGGCATTGGGGGCATTCGGGAAGCCAGCGCATCCATTACAGGAAAAGGGGTATACGCCCGCCTGAAATATGAATCCGGCGTCCATCGTGTTCAACGTGTTCCCGAAACCGAGGCCAGCGGCCGCATTCACACATCTGCTGCAACGGTGGCTGTCTTACCCGAAGTGGAAGATGTCGATATCCACATCGAAGAAAAAGATCTGGTGATTGATGTTTATCGGGCATCCGGCGCCGGTGGCCAACATGTAAACACCACCGACAGCGCTGTGCGCATTACCCATGTGCCCTCCGGTATTGTCGTCACCCAACAGGATGAACGCTCTCAACATAAAAACAAGGCCAAAGCCATGAAAATTTTGCGGGCACGCCTTTATGAGGCGGAACGTGTCCGCAAAGATGCAGTGAGGGCCGCAAACCGGAAAAGTCAAATTGGCTCTGGGGATCGCTCCGAACGCATACGCACCTACAACTTCCCCCAAGGGCGGGTGAGTGACCATCGCATTAACCTAACCCTTTATAAGATTCAGCAAATTATGGAAGGCGAAGCCCTCGATGAAATGATCGATGCCTTGACAGCGGAAGACCAAGCCGCAAAACTGGCCGAAGCTGCTGAGGTGTAAATAGGTGGCCCAAAAGTATAAATAGGCTGTCAGGGAGCCCAGATACTATTCTCCTCTGTTAAAAAAGCCGCTTATTAACTGACTTTTGACAGAATCGATGAACAAGCCGACACCAAAAGGCCAGCGCCACCGACGACCACAATAAGGTAATATTTCATAATATTCTTTCTCTAAAAGGTTGTTATCTCTTCATTAGACCTCTTTCGAAACCAAGAATTTTGGTTCAGGGCTAGGAAACAATTTGTGAGTGACCGGAGAGTACATGAGGATCACGAACAAATTTTTGACGACGCCATGGATCAAAAGGCGACGGTTACGAAAGAGGTCTATTAAAATCATCCCAACACCTTGGGTATAATACCGGCATGCGGTTATGATTCTCTATTTTCTGGATGAACTGTTTTAACCTTAACGCCATCGTTTAGAAAATAATTAAAACCGCATTTTATTCATAGATGTCATTATTTTCAGCAACATCATTATGGTTGTCCGTATTAACATGATCCTGTTTTTTTTCATCTTGTTCTTCTGGTTCCAGCTCCCATGGCTTCACATTAAAGGGGTCACCCGCATTTGTTTCATGGGCAAAGAAAATGGAGAATAAAGATAACACATAAATATAAAATAACTTTTTCATAAACTTCCTATCCCCATTTAAAATTATTCACACAACATATATATTAAATGAAAAAACCTTATTAAATCATTAACGTATATTAATAATGAGATAATATTTCTTTTCATATTGTATTTAATTGTGTTCATAAAATTTTATGACCTAAGAAAAAGGGACTATTCCCAACGCTTGGGACAGCCTCTTATCGATAGGTTTAAGACTCTACGAAGATAGACAACCTAAGCAAGTAATCAAAAAAATCTTTACCTTTTGTCACGCAGATTTGCTGAAAACGCGCTATGGATAATAGGATTCGTCTCTCGAATGGAATGCAAATTACGATTGATGATTCTCTTGTCCGGATCATCATTTATTAATCCTTTCAGGATTGTAAAAAATGTAGGAAAAGCGTTTTGATATTCAATCATCTTGTTACTAACATTTGTCATCGCAACAGCATGAAGGTCATTTACTAAAAAATCCCGCACAAATTCTGCTTTAGCCTTGTTTTCAGCCTCGATAGAGTTTCCTTTCCTTAAATCCCAAAGCAAATTAAAAGAATGAAGATTACCAGAAATGGCAAGTTCTTCAATATCGGCTTTGGCTTCTTCTATCTGATGGGCTGTTGCTTGGGCGTTTCTAAATACAGAAGCACAACGCATAAATTTGTCATCGAGACCTTGAAGGTATCTTTCCTGAGAGGCGTAAGTTACTTCAGAAAAGGTTAAGAATACAGGGCTAAAGAGCATTAAAAATAGGCGCAGAATTTTCATTTAAGAAATCTCCATGGTGTGTTCATTGAAAGAATTTATTAAAAATAATTAATTATTTTTCTGAAACTACAAAAGTTTATGGCATAAGTCAACGCCTAGCTCCTCCATAGATAACTGGTCTATCCTCGAACAATTATCTTGACGAATCCATTCAAATTTTAAGCATAAAGGAGCAACTCGCCTTGATTAAGTGAAAAAAGGAGCCGTTATATCCTGGATCAAATACTACACAAAAAAGAGAAGAGGAAAAAACGATATCCTCTCTCGATTTATGGGCGGGTTAATTTAAATTTCCGCCCTTAAACCTCCTTCACGACAATGTTATAGTAGGTTCAGTAATCCGTGCACCACCTTTTCTTGAGAAAATCCATATCAACATTGGGCGTTGCGGCAATGTAGAGAGGGTTTTTGTAATCCCCTGTACAAACCTCGATTAAAGGTAGATCTTCTTCAAAAGCTTCCTCTATGGCTGCGCAAGGTTCTTGATAAAGGGCATAAAGGGCGACCACTTCTTCCGGCGGATAAATCGTAAAACTCCAATCCATAGGGGCATCACCGGAATGCATTTCATTTTCACTTTCCATGATGCAATCCAGAAGCGCATCATAACTTTCAAAAAGTTCGGCGGGATTGCCGTCTAAAGGCATGATCATAATCATTCACTTTTCCTTATTCTTAAGTGTTGGTGGTGTGAATGTTCGGGGGGGGGGCTCTCTTCCGTTACGTCATTGCGAGGAGCGCAAGCACGACTCGCCACGGCGAAGCCGTAGGCGTAGCTCGGGAGTGCGTAGCGAGACGCGGCAATCCATGTATTCAATGTACTTTTCAGCTCTCATGCTTTGAGAATATAGAAATACATGGATTGCCGCGTCCTGCAGCGCTACGCTCGCAGTCCTCGCAATGACGTAATAAGGGTATTACCTTAATTCAGAAACAAAAACCACCCAAAGGCACCCCCCCTCAAACATCCCTCAAATGAAGGAAGACCAGGGAATCCCCAAAGGACAAACCCCACCTTCCCTCAGATGAACGTGTTTTAAAGAGATATACCTCTGGTGGCCCAGATTTATGAGAGACTCTTTGGAACAGGTCTTGGAAAATATGCTCTGTGTGAGCTATATTGCTTTTAGCCATGATTCGCCTTTCTTAACTAAAGGTTGATTGTGGACAGTGGCATTTGGGTGTTGATTCCACCCGAGTGCCACGCTTACGTAGGTTCAGACAATTTTGGCTCGCCGCCTCACTCATCTTAAACCTTGCACCACTCTAGGTTGGGTTAAAAAAATAATCAAGAGGGAAAATTTTGCCTACTTATAGTTTCATTTGTCTTTAAGAAAGATTTAGGCTCTATAATGACTTATAATAGTTTATAATGTATGGAGGAAAATATGAATTTAAGCGATAAAGGAATAGAAACAATCGAAAAACACAATGCGTATTTAGACGCTTTAACTACCCATATTACGGCTTCAACTAAGCATCTTGTTGATGATGTTCAATCACAAAAACAAAATAATTACAAAAATCTCGTTCTCGTTCTTGGTTATACAGTATATTTCACTACATGGTTTCAGTTACGAGATTTCTTTCCAAAGCTTCCGATGAAAATTTCCTATGGTTTTATGATTGTTTCGCTGGCAACAACAGTTTTAACTTTAATGGGGACATATTTGATGTCTTTGATAAAAAATAAACAAAGAGCTATATCCCAAGGAATATGGTGGTCTGATGTGTTGGCATTAATATCTGGATTTATATCTTTTGGGGCTATTCTTATCTCTGCTATATGTTGGGTATTTTAATTTTGGTGCGGCTTTCTAAAATATGCCTGGATCATCACCTGTTTTAAAGGCGATCTCCACAACACCTTGGGGCTCAAACTGGCTGATGAAGTATTTATAGGCTTCCATACGGCTTTGCTCATCCCCTGTTGTTAGGAGGAACTGCTGGCCAAAGTCGGCTATATCTTCTACGATGCGCTCGTATCGGTAATAAGCGAGGATTGTCCTGTTGATTTCCGTCTTTCCGTACCCTTCATAAAAAGCTTTTTCCTCGTGCGGTTTATTCCAAACATTCGCAACGCCTCCGCCAATAAACATGAGGTCACGCTCTTTGGGCGCCATGATCGGATCATCCCAATCTACAATGTAGATCGTACCCATTTTATCGATCAATACATTGCCGCCATGAATGTCGGAATGGCAGAGAACAAAGGCAAAGGATTGGTCACGGAGGCTTTGTCCTAACTGTTCAGCACGATTGACGAGCCGATGTATAGTCTCTGAATTCTCTTCCATAAAGGCCCGAAACTTTAAGGCAATCTTGTCACCGCTTGGTTCTGTTTCTTCCATATGGGTATAGAGGGATCGCACAATGTCTCGCCATTTGGATGAATAGGCCTCTCGCCGAACCTGCCCTTGGACTGAGGGAGGTACATCAATGTCGTGAATTTTCCGCAACACTTTGCCGAGCGTAATCCATTGACCATCTGTCAAATTACGGCTAAACCCATCCTGTCCCTCAATAAAGGGGTACACAATAAGGGTAAAGTCCTCCATACGCTGGGTTAATTGACCCTGGATTGTTTTGACAGGAAGAATAATATTTTCAATACCTGCATTCTGTAAGAGGGAGAGTATGGTAACAATGCTATCATGGTTGTGTCCATGCTTCAGCTTTACGAAATAGCATGATTGGTCATTGGCGTGGGCTTTATAGATTGACGCATTGAGGTCCGCACCCAAGGGGAGGACTATCAGCGTCTCAACCTCAATACCATACTCAGTGGCTAAACAGCCAATAATGCGTTCATCTGAAAAAGGTTGCTTTTCTAGCATGATGAAAAATACCCATCTAGTTTGTTCGGATAATATCCCATATGTCATATGGTATATCAAACTTGGGAGCAATGCGCTAAATGTAACTTTTCTTGTCCATTTGGTGACAATCTGGTGACAATGTATTTTGGGAAGAAGCGCGAGGGACTCACAAGACCCTCTAAATCATCTTTATTGAATTAATTAAGTGGGTCATTTTGATCTAGCTTAATTTTAAAAACATCTTTTATTAACCATTGAGTCTTACACTTTCTTTATGAGGTTTTGAAAAGTAGGCATAACTACATGCGCTCCACTCACTGCAAGCAGAATCGCCATACATCCGGAAAGTTCCCCACAATTTTTATAGCTACCCTTGGCGTTGTGTTTGGTGATATCGGGACAAGCCCATTGTACGCACTTAAAAGCTGCTTCACGATCTCACACCTACCCGTAAATGAAATGAATGTTCTTGGAATCATTAGCCTGTTTATATGGGCGCTCTTCTTGGTTGTGTGGTTGAAATATGCCCTTCTTGTGATGCGTGTTGACAACCATGGCGAGGGGGGAATTTTGGCACTGACAACCCTATGCCATAAGCTGAAGCTATTTCATAAAACTGCCTATCTGATCGTATTTAGTATTATTGGCATGGCTTTGTTTTTTGGTGACGGAATTATTACGCCCGCTATTTCGGTACTAAGCGCTGTGGAAGGTTTGGATATTATTGAGAAAAACTTTTCCCCTTACGTTGTTCCCATTACAATTGGTATTTTGACATTACTTTTTGCCATTCAAAAACATGGAAGCGGTTCTATTGGCTTATTCTTTGGACCCGTCATGACTGTATGGTTCCTATTCCTCGCTATTACAGGAATCATGAATATTATTGATTCCCCTTCGATGCTTAAAGCCTTTAACCCCTATTATGCACTGTCATTTTTAATGCATCACCAATTCTCTGGTATTGCTACCCTTGGCGGCGTTGTCCTTGTCGTAACAGGCGGTGAAGCCCTTTATGCAGACATGGGGCACTTTGGACGGCGCTCTATTCAATTATCTTGGGGAACCGTTGTTTTTCCTGCCCTTATCCTGAATTATTTGGGACAAGGTGCAGTACTCCTCAATAATCCAGAAGCTCTTATTAATCCTTTTTATGCCCTTATCCCCGTGTGGGCTTTATATCCATCCGTCATTTTAGCTACAATTGCCAGTATTATTGCATCTCAATCGATTATTTCAGGAATTTTTACGATTACATCCCAAGCCATATTGCTTGGATATTTACCGCGCATGCGCGTCGTTCACACTTCCGCTAAACAAATCGGGCAGGTCTATATTGGCAGTATTAATTATATTCTTTTTGCTCTTACGGTAGGTGCAACACTTATGTTTGGATCGTCTGAAGCACTCGCTCATGCTTATGGCCTTAGTGTTTCAGGCGTGATGTTGTTAACGGGGATTCTCATTATTTTTATGGCTTACAAAGAATGGCACTGGCCTCTATGGCGACTGTCCGTAATCTTCCTTCCCATGCTTGTCCTTGATGGCCTTTTTGTAATAACGAACATGATGAAACTCTTTGAGGGGGCATGGTATGCAATTCTTGTAACTGCAATAATTTACTTCGTTGTCTCTGTATGGATGAAAGGAAATAAGGCTTTAGAGGATCAAAAAACAACCCAACGCACTGATCTTGCAACTTTTTTAAATAACTATAAAAAACAATATAAACAACGGATTCCAGGAGCTGCTATTTTCCTGAGCCGTCAGGCAAACAAAGTACCTAGCTCACTCACAATTCACCTACAACACAATAAATTCCTTCATGAAAAAGCAATTTTCTTGTCCTTTTCAATCAAGGATAGCCCCTTTGTTTTGCCAAAGGAACGGTTTAAAAAGACAGAACTTGATAAAAATAGTTATAATGTTGATGCCAGCTTTGGTTTTAAGGAGTCACCAAATATCAACAGTGTAATTCACTATTTAATCGAGGAAGATATTATTAAGAGCTATGATGATGTTTCTGTCTTTCTCAGCAAAGGCATCCCTGTAGCCAGTAATGTACGCACCCTTCAAGGTTTTTCTGAGAAGCTTTATATTTACCTTGTTTCAATTTCCCAAAACGCAACTGATTTTTATAAAATCCCTCACCATAAAGTCATCGAACTTGGCATACGATATAAAATATAATTATTTTTGAAAGGCTTATACATGTGCCTTCATGGAGAAGGCGTCAATATTAGGCGATATTCAATCTCTGCAAGTTAGATCAGAATTTTTCATTTTGCTTGCCATACGCTTGCCCAAAATAACTAGCAATTTTGAAGATCTTCTTAAAACCCTTGGTTTCTCTGGTGCTGAAGAGAGGAATCGAACCTCCGACCTACTGATTACGAATCGGACGGGGAGCAGTTGTTGCGCCTTATATAACTTATTGAAATTACGTAGTTTTTATTCTCCGCATTGGGTCTATTAAAAATCATTGTCGGCAAACTGTCGGCAAGAGAAAAAATTTCAAAGTTTTTATAAACGATGCAATGTTTCTTCCAACTTCTGAATTCTTTGCAAGATTTCCTCAAATGAAGGAGCCTTGCCAAATATCATTTGCTGAGTCATTTTGTAATCACTTTCAAGATCTTTTTGAAGCCTTTCATTGGGGCAAAGAGATATGGTATTTGGAAGAGCCGTGTCGTAACTGGCCCAGGAAGATTGGAAAAAAATACTTTTTTGTTTAATCACATCCAAGAGCAAGGGAATATCTTTTATAGCCTTCTTTTCTACGCCTTGTAAGATAAGCTGGAACACATCATAATAATGACGAGATAAGCGATCCGGAATGGGTTTGTGAGGAGGCCGATGATTTTCGGCATGAATTAACGTAGCCTTTTCCCAGAACGTGCGCACAGGCGAAAGTACTCGGATAGGAATACTTGCTTCCTTCACGATACCTTCAAACTTTTCTTGTACGTAAGATCTTATCGTCTTGGTATCGTGTGGTTCAATTTCTCCTCTTATACCAAACTCAATTAAAATGGATTGCTTGATATAGTTGCTTTCCGGAAGTTTAATAAGAGAAGGATAGTGAAACCTTACGTTTAAGGGTTCATTGGCATCTTTTTTAATTTCCCACTCAGCATTGCCTGAAACACTCTTTTTAACAACCTGCCGCAGATGCGGAACAATCATATTATCAACATAATCAATAGCTTTTTCTTTGAGAATCAAAATTTGCTTCTCCCGCTGCTTCCGACTAGCCAATTTTTGCGGATCGTAACCTAACTTTCCTTTATCAATTGTCACGTCAATATCTTCTGAAAAGCGTTGAATATAACCGAAGGCTTTAGAAAGGGATGTTCCTCCCTTAAAAGTTAAATCATGAGCATAAGAGTTGGAAGCAAAAAGGGCGTTAAGCGCCCATGTTACCCATAAATCTTTTTCAATAAGCAAAGGCGAGATTTCCATAAGCTCAGAAGTTTTCGTGACAAGAGTAGATTGCTCGTCTTTTGTAAGATCTAAGAAACTACGCATAAGACAGGATCTTATCTATATAGGGGATCAGCCCCTTGATCGTTTTTAAACGGATAGCCTGTAAATCTTTTTGGTCATTTTTGTTAAGATTCGCCGCTATCTTCTTCAAAACAGCATTAGGGATATTTTTGTTGCCAAAGTATCTTAAAGCTTGAATGACGATGCCTACCTTTTTCCCTGCACCTATCATTTTTTTTGGACAGGCGTGGATGAGCTGTATCTTAATACCTCCAAGTGTCAGGGTATGACTTATCCCATCCGTTAGATACGTAAGGATAGCGGGGACTTGAGTGGTAAGATGCAGCGAGTGTGCAGCTGACAAAGGGTGAGGTGTAAAAACGCATCCGTTCTTTCTGGCATAGGTATCGAGGCTTGCCTTAATATCAGGAGACAGTGGGCCTACGATAGAGCTTATTTTTGGATAGTCATATACACCGGGTCCAATTCTGCGAAGAATGCCTTTTAGAGTCAGTCGGTAGAGGACAACGCCAATGGCATTTCTTGACCCAAGATCAAGAAAATCATTTAAGCAGTATATCTTTCCTCGCCCCTGCTTTTGCAGCCGAATGAGAATATTATTTTGCACAGTCATGGCACTTACTCCTTGTAATAAAATATACTATTTTTCATTACAAAGTCAAGCTTATAATCGAGAGATTTTTAGTGTGTAGTTTGGGATCCCGATCCATAAATCAATCCAACTCTTTTGACCATTATTATTGTGGGGCGCTTGGCCTCTTAACGCATTTTTCTCTACTTTCCACCGTCTATCGGCAAGCTGTCGCTTGCAGACGTGCGTGTCAGATGGCTATCCCACAGAACTCCTGGTTTTGGAATACAATAGTAAGGGAACTCTACTATTTGGACGGTATTCTCGCCGGAACCACGCGTACCATTGGTAACTTTCTTTCCGGCACACATACCTTGGGAGATGTCCCCTTCAAAACGCCCGACAGCTCCTTTGAGATAGTCTTCTGATAAATCAATGCACTGCCAGTGGCGGTTGAGACGTTGGCAAACCTCGCCTGTCATACAGCTGCCGCCAAATGGGTCAATGACCGTATCTCCTGGATCGGTAAGCATCCGCACAAAGAATTCCGGCAATTCTTATGCGAAAAACAAAAAATGGTATTGCATTGAACTTTTAGAAGGCTATCCAAACGGGACGTTGGGACGTTTTAAGAATAATTCTTCCCTTAAAAAAACAGATCACAATCAGGATAATAAAAACGATAATGGTGATACAGAATGGGTTCTCCCTTATGTCGTCCCCCAAACCAGGATATGGGTGGAACAAAAAGGAAGAAGGTGTTTGGCTTAAAGATGGAAGGGAAGCGCCAAATAAGCTTATCAAATCTTAAGGGGCAAAAGGCTTAACACACTGAAACGATTAACCTACCATCCAGGGCTCTTGATGATATGTACAGGGCTTTTAAGGCTTCCTTTTTCAATCCTATAGGCATTATGGAGTGACAACAATTCCTTAAGAAGGACCAAGCTTCTGTTGGAATTGGTCATCAAATCCTGTATGAATACTTGGGAAGCTATTGATTTAAAGAGGTGGGCTTATGGGATTTACGGGTAGGTTTAATAGAATTTCTAAAGGATGCTTTGCTTTTCTAGTCATGGCGTCTTCGTCGATTTGGTCTATGCAAACAGACAAAATAGATAAAGGACCCCCCAAATCCCTTCTAACTAAGTCAAGTATGGTTCATGATGATAGCACCCACTCCCCCGAAAAAACTAAAAAGAAGAAAAAATCTAGTAAGAATTCTTCCCTCCAACAATCCATCATCCACTTATCCCAGTACCCCTTAGAAGAAACCCTGCCAGAGATTGAAAAATACATTCAACAGGTAATCCAAGAGAAAAGGGAAAAGCCCCTGATTGTTAATGTAGCGTTAGAAAACAACAAACCAGCCGTCTTGGAGTTTCACAACTCTTTTTCTAAATTGGTTGAAAAGTATCCCTTTCCTTTTAGCTGGTGTAAGATAAATAAAGGACCTGATAATCAAATTAATAATCCCGCTTGGATTATAGAACTTCAGCTTTCTTCTCGAGCTCGGGCACGAGAATTAGTCGAAAAAGAGTTTGCTTATCACTATAGCGATGCAGACACGAAAAAAATTAATTGGCCTATCATTTATGATCTTGCCATGTCTTCTGGATTTTCTGTTGAGGATTTTAAATTTAATAATTCCCTAAAAATTAGATTCCTTGAATTACAAGGGGAAGATGAGGAAAAAGATTTAAAAGAAGTCCAGGTATTTTTAGAAGAAACAATCGCAAAAAACACAAATCCTTTTCATATTGTTAGCATTAAGATTAATAATACCCTTGGGCTAGAACCTATCCAATTTTTTGATGCTTGTTCCCAAAAGACCGCCCACTTAGATATCCGGGGCCGGATTCATGACCCTGAAAATGGGTATTTATACCTCTGCTTAAATAATACGCAGCGGAACACGCTTGACCTCCATGGAAAGCTCACCCCAAAAGGTTTTGAGGGAAGAAACGTTCAGCAAGCTCGAAAAGACATTTTGGCTTTTATTATCCAAGCCTATGAAACTTTTCAAGACAAAGTTACCGTCCTTACGGGACGGGGAAATCACATTAACCCTAATGGAACATCAGGCGTATTATATAAAGGCTTTAAAGAATGGATTGAGGATGAATCCGTATCCCACATAGTCAAAAGCCATTTTCCTGTAGGAGGCGACGGGGGCTATACAGTTATACTCAGAAAGCTTCAAAAGCTTAGACTAAATCACCAACAAATTAAAGAAACAGCGGCTCCCATAATAAAAATCATTCCTCAGATGCTTCAACGCAAGCAATCTCGATTACTTTTGCAAACAAAACCCATCCTTCACAACCAAGAGTATGAATTAATCATGAATCTTGTAGAGAGTTTGGCTTTGCAAAACTCTGCCTTATTTGCCTCAATCTCTCCATTTTCTTTTGAGGCAAAACCTGGAGTGATTCGACTTATTCTCAATCATCCCCATCCTCGTTACCCTTCTACAATGTGCTTGGGAAATTGTTTTGGAACACCTATTCATGAAGGAACAATTAGATATAATGACCAATACCTTTTTAACCAAAATGGGTTAGTAAAGACTAGCAGCGCCATCCATCAAGTAAAGGAGGAGCCATCGACACCGAGAGATGACTCTATTACTCAAATCGTAACGATCCATAACAATCCCTCTTTACCTCTAAATCCCCAGGAAAATCCCCAAGAAATTGGGGAGCAAGGTCACCATTTAAATAAAAATCACCTACAAGGAGAAAATTCTGAATCGCTCCACGATATGCTATACTCATTTGGAACAAATGTGGCGCTGCCCGCCTTCGTAGGAATATGTATTTATTATACTTTCTTTGCACGTCAGCATTGACTAGATGAGATGTTTTA
Source organism: Candidatus Finniella inopinata (assembly GCA_945877185.1). Taxonomy (GTDB): domain Bacteria; phylum Pseudomonadota; class Alphaproteobacteria; order Paracaedibacterales; family VGCI01; genus VGCI01. The sequence continues at coordinate 41,094 of CAMCRD010000007.1, forward strand.
GACCGTCCAGCGCGCCTATCAATTCAAAACGGATGCTTTGACAGCAGTTTTGCGTCAAGGAGCCCAGCAGTTGTTGACCAAAGCCCTTGAAGCTGAGATCGAGAGCCTTTTATCTCAATACTCTCATTTGAAAGATCAAGGAAGCCTTGCACAGATTGTTCGTAATGGTTACCTGCCAGAGCGTGCTGTTCAAACAGGCATTGGCCCCATCCAAGTTAAGGTTCCTCGCATCAAAGACCGTGGTGGTTCAGGCATAAAGTTTACTTCCAGTTTAGTCCCACCGTACCTCCGGCGATCAAAAAGCATAGAGGAACTGTTGCCTGTATTATATTTGAAGGGCATCCCTTCCGGCGATTTCAGTGATGCTCTAACCGCTATTGTTGGACCTGCTGCCGCGGGGATGTCATCTTCAACGATATGCCGCCTTAAAGAAGATTGGTCGATTGAATACGACCAATGGCGCAAGCGAGACTTATCGAAGAAGCAGTACATATACTTTTGGGTGGATGGCGTTTATTTAAAAGTCCGCATGGAAGATAAGCAATGCCTTCTCGTCATCATTGGCACTGATGAGTTTGGCAACAAAGAATTGCTGAGCGTCGAAGATGGCTTTCGTGAAAGTGAGCAATCTTGGAGTGAAGTTTTGATCGATCTTAAAAACAGGGGACTTAAGATAGGGCCAAAGCTGGCCGTAGGAGACGGCGCTTTAGGTTTTTGGAATGCCTTACGCAAGGTTTATGGAGAAACTAAACAGCAAAGATGCTGGATGCATAAAACAGGCAATGTGCTTAACAAATTGCCAAAGACTCTGCATTCCAGAGCTAAGCAGCACGTTCATGATATTTGGATGGCTGAGACAAAAGAAGAGGCTGAGAAAAGCTTTGACTTTTTTGTAAAAGCTTATCAAGCGAAGTATCCCAACGCCTCTGAATGCCTAGCCAAGGATCGGGATGCCTTGCTGGCTTTCTATGACTTTCCAGCAGAACATTGGCATCATTTACGAACGACCAACCCTATAGTGTCACTGGTCATGCAATATTCCCCCTTTATGGTCACTGAAAATTCCCCCCCTGACCAAAGGAGGACATCATGTCAAAAGAGAGAGAATTGGATCACAATACTCTTCAACCCTCAACGTTGGAGAGAAAGATGGTCAGAGAAGGACA
>CAMCRD010000008.1:0-12500 GCA_945877185.1 Candidatus Finniella inopinata
CAGCGGCATTGGTTCTTGAGATTTAAACGTAAATCCATTGCGCCTTCTCGATCCTTGGAAATGGTCGATCTAACTATGGCTCTTTTCGCAGCCTATCATGTTAACAAGACAGTTAATTTGCCATGTATCTTAAGATAACACTCTCAATTATTAAATTAAGGTTAATGATTCAAAATCAAAAATTTCTATAAAAATATCTTAGTATTCTAAAATAAAAATATTGTAAAATAAAATTATTGTTTAATAACTCATTAATACATTTTGAGTATTATGAAATATGTAACTAGTAAGAAAGGAGTTAAAAAATGAATAGAGTATTAACATTGACGGTATTGTTTGCAGGTTTGTTACTTTCTGTTAACAAAACTGAGGCTACTGTAAAGAACACAACTATTTTTAAAGGTTTGGAGACTGTGCAAAACTCTCCTTGGGATCCAAGAGAGGGAGAAAGCCCCACCGATGATACCGGTAGAGAAGATGGCCCAAGCCAGAATGAAGAATAATAGATTTTTCTGTTTGATTTTGTGTCTGCCTTAACAGGCATTCATTCGTTACCATAAGGTTGGCCAGTGCTCGCGCATTGGCCAACTTTTCTTAAGTTTATCCTTTTATGTATCGCGCGGCTAATGTAATTAATCATTTCTTGCTCTCCTTCTCCCCTTTTGCAGCCCTTACAGCTATCTCGCTTGCAATCTCGACTATGCCAATCAGAGAGGCTTCGATCATAGCCCTGTTCGAGCCAAAGAGCGTTCGGGGCGTGGCGACGCGCGACCATAAAGGCGAGAAGGGGCCAACTTGCAGATCCGGATGATAAAGTCGCCTTCCAAGCTGGATAACATTCTGATAGAGCAAGGAGCGCCCCCATCATAAATGATTTTACGCCGATTCCTCTACGCAATATGGGATTACTAGCGGAATGGGGGCTGCCAAAACTCCGTTGAATAACAGCCTCATAGTATTCCCTGACACTGGTATCTTCAAATATATAAGAGAGGATGCTTAAGATTGCAGCACCGCCATAACCCAGATTGGTTGCTAAAGGTGAGCTTGCGCCAAGACGAATGGAGAGCAATGAAACGCCGAATTGATAGAAATAGTATTCCGAGATTGTTGAGCCATAGAATGCAAGATTGCTGACTTGTTGAGACAATTCATCTTTCCAGCTCCACGAGGAAGAGTGCCTCATTCTGGCCCGTCTTGATAATTCGTCCTCCTCTCTTTGACCATCCCCAAGGAGCAACAGGGCAGAATCAGGATTAGCAATTTGATGTAGTTTTCTGCTTTTTGCGGCAGCTAAGTTCCTGGGATCTTTTAAGTAGTCATATAATTCCTTTAATTTGCCGTCGTCAAGACTTTGTAGGGTTTCCTCACATTTTTTATAGGACGCTTCAAGGATCTTTCGCGTCTTCCTTTCAGGCTTGCTCTCAGATCTCTGATATATTTTCTGCATCCTTCGACCATGCTCAAAATAAGATTTATTTTTATTAAAAATAGCGATGCCATAAGGGGCAAAAAATGTCAAAAAATACCAATTATAGCTGGCAACATTGGAATTTTCGATGTGATGAAAAACGGTCGTCAGCATGATGGCCATTGAAGCGGCATGAAATTTACTGCCGATATTGAGTGATAAGGGGAGAGGGGAACAAGGATTGAACGCTCGATAGGGTTTGGGAACAAGAGGATGAGGGCCACAAAACTCATAAAATTCCTGCCCCGCCTGTGCCATATTTCCAGTTGCTGGAAGGAAGAAATAAGCGAGCATGACTCCAACAATTGTTGCATCGATGATGCCCATACTATAGGGGTGGTGATTGACGGAAATATCAAATAAATTAAGGAGGACATACAGGATCATGGGAACGACAGCGTTTTCCCCCATGAGCCCGATCAGGCGTCCTGTCCATCTAAAACTACTTGCAAGGTAAGAATCTTCCGTATCAAAAGTGGCCTCATCCATATATTTAAAAAGGGTTGTTTCTGAGTCATTGAGGGGGGCATAGGTGTCTTCTTCATTGAGAATTAATAACCTACGGCTGTCGTCGTCCTCTCTCAATTCTTCTAGGGATTCTCCATGGGTCCCTCTTCTAAGCTCATCAGACGGGTTGATGTCCAAGTCAGACGCCGTTGGATTGTGGTTTGGGGTTGTTGAAGCATCGATTTCTACGAGTGTTTGATTAACCTGATGTTGGACGAAAGGCTCATTGTCCCCGCCTAAAAGGGACTCAACTTCCTCCATCCCATTAATTTGAAAAGTGAGTAGAAAGAAGAGAAGATAAGATAAAAAATGTATGATCATAAAAACCTCTCCAAGCGAATAAAATTTTTATTTTTATCAGGATAAATCTGGATTGTATCCTATTAGATAAGAAGCACGAAAGAAAGATCTAATTTAATTTTTATTATAAGATAATAAGCTTAAAATCAATGAAAAATTAATTTGATTTCTTCCCATGAAACCACCCTCTCTTATTTTCTCTAGAATTCGTTGTTAAAACCCCTTAACATTTATCTATGCGACGTAAAATTCTTAGCTTTTTGTTTGTCTTAGGGCTTACCACAATGGGGGGATTGTTCCTCATTTGGGGGCCAGGAGGGATTTTATCACCAGGGCCGCATTTTGAAGATCGGACGATCCTTATTGAAAAGGGTAGCACCCTCTCGACCACAGCTCATCTATTGGCTCAAGAAGGAGCTATCTTGCATCCTTGGAGCTTTATGGCGAGCGTACTCTTGTCTGGGAATAAGGGGGCCTTAAAAGCAGGGGAATATATCATTCCCGCCCATGCCAGGCCCCTTGATATCGTGCATATATTGGTGAGTGGCAAAGTGGTCGTTCATCAAGTCACGATTCCTGAAGGGCTGACAGTGGCCCAAATTATAGATATTGTGAAAGCCTTGCCTCATTTGGTTGGAGAGGTCATCCGTATTCCGGAGGAAGGAGCTTTGTTGCCAGAGACATATAGCTACATTCGGGGAGACTCGCGAGAGAAGATAATCTCCCATATGCGCCGTGCTATGAAACTTGCCCTAGAGCAAGTGTGGGAGAATCGAAAAGAAGGTCTACCGATTACAACACCAGAAGAGCTGGTTGTTTTGGCTTCTATTGTGGAAAAAGAAACAGGCGTTTCGGCCGAACGCCCCCAGGTTGCCGCCGTATTCTTGAACCGGTTAAAAAAAGGGATGAAACTGCAGTCTGATCCGACAGTTATTTATGGTATTACGCTTGGAGAAAAGCCGTTAGGGCGTCTTCTTACCTTAACTGACCTTAAACATGAGTCGATTTACAATACCTATCTTATTCCGGCCCTTCCGCCCAAACCAATTGCATGTCCAGGGCGGAAATCCCTTGAAGCCGTTGTTGGCCCAGCCCCGACGGATGACTATTATTTTGTTGCCGATGGCACGGGCGGCCATGCTTTTTCTCCGACCTATGGACAACATCTTGAAAATGTTAAAGAGTGGCGCAAAGTTCAGAAGAAGGGGTGAGCTTAAAGCCCTAGTGCTTTAATTATATACTCTTCTGTTAACCCAAATACGTTACTAAAGCCTGATTGGAAAAATTTTAAGTACTTTGGGTTTATGGGCTCATTGCCTTTGAATTCATGGACGTTAAATGTCGCCCCTTTATAATCTAGGTTCGTAAAGAATAGGTCGTTTTTGTCTGTTACGGAAAATTCCCATGTGCTGCCATTACCTGACGTATTGGATTTTCCTTTAAAACCAAACTCGATTAGGCCTGATACCAGGTTATCCCAAGTTGGCCGCTGTTTGGGGCGAAAAATATTATCCATAAGGTATGAGTAAAGTTCTATTTCGTATTCTGATAATTCTTTCTGAGAAGAGCTCCCTGTCGTATTTTGATTTTTCTGATTTTGGTAATATTGATGGATGAACTTAAAGTAGTTGTCATCAAAGACACAATTCTCCTCTTCTTCTTCCGCAGCATTGCTTATAATTGAGGGGGGTTGTGGCTCTTGGGCTATGACGGGTCCCATTTGTTCAGGTTGTTGATTTAGCTCTTGCTCAACCTTCGGTTCTATAAGAGTTATTTTCGTATTATGATTGCGATGGTCCGCCTCCGCCTTTATCTCTACATTTGTCTTTGTTTTTTTCTTTGGCTTTTGGCTTTGCAATTGCTCCATCAAGATCTCTTGGTTTACTAATTCGTAGTTTCTTAAGGCCTTCTGCATTTCTTTCTCAAAGTTTAAACCCTTAAAAATTTCCTTAGGTAAACCGAGTTCTTTCCTAATTTCCTGAACGCTGTTCATATTATTCGTGAGGCTGCTAAATAACTTATTGTAGTCGTAGTTCCCTTTGAGAAGTTGTTTGTTTCCCTCGTTTGCTGCAGCGTAAAAAGGAGATTGTACTATGTTATTAACTTCCTCTGGTGTGCAGTTGGTTGTTATATAGTCCATGACAGCCATGCTCCGGATGCTGGTGAGAATAGCTGTGTAGCTCCCAGAAAAATAATAACGAAGCTTAGCAATGTTGGGGGATAGCTCTTCTAAAACGGATTTACGTTTATTATTTCCTAAATCAACGATATGCTCCTTCTTTTTTAAAGGGGCTGTACGTAGGTTTATCTGTGTAATCGTTCCTTTTGGCAAGGCATCGTCAATGCTTTGAAGGCACCCTTTCAGCAATACATGAAAACTATGATCTGCCTTTACAAAAAAAGAGACATCATGATTATCTGTTTGATCTATTACTTGGGCTAAATTGACTGAATTTTTGGAATGGGCATTTATCTTTTCTTCTAATATGCTGATTTGACCTTGAATAAGGTCTTTAATTGCGCATGCAGCATTGTGATCATAGGAAGAAAGCGTATGTTGCGAAAATGCAGTATTCTTAAAAAGCAAAAGAATATCAATCCAATATTGGTATTCTTTTAAGGCAAGACAACCTTGAGCCAGGGACGCTACTGGGTGGGCGGTGGAGAGGAGGGGGAAGTCAAAATTCAATTCTCCGTGCTCATCTTGGCCTACTGTATAACAGGTCAGGCCAATCAATTTTGGGTTCTCTAAGATGGCTGAAAGAAAGATTTCTCTATTCGTCAGGACGAAGTTTAGGGCATCATTCAATCGATGAAACATTGTTTCAGACGCATGCTTTTTTATTTGTTCATACTGCTCTACCGTAATTGTCTCTTTTTCTGTCGATTTGGTATTAGAATAACCCGGAAAAATTTGTTCGAAAATCTGTGATGGTTGATTGTCGATAATACTTTGTTCTGTTGTATTATTTATTATTTCTTTTTTGGTGCGTGGTAAGGATTTTTCACCTTTGAAAGCTCTGCTCATTTCTTCATTTTGCTGTTCAATAGTTAAATAATCTGAACCAAATAATGGTGAAATGCCTAAAAATAGGCTTAAGCTTAAAATGTTAAATTTCATTTTATATTCCTAGAAAATATTGTGGAGTTTTGTATGGTATTTATATAATTACCGATTTTACAATATTCAATAATTACGTTAAAGTCAATAAGTTTTATAACATCATATAAGAATTCTAGAAAATTAAATTCTGTTTAAGTTTTTTCTATCATACAAGCGATCTCATTAGAACTAAGACCACAAGCTTTTAGGGCTTCTTGCATATGAGGTGGGGGGGCGGCTTCAACGTAAATGGGGGCCTTTTTGGGATAGAGGGGAATTTCAAGGGACCGGGCGTGAAGGTGCAGTTGGTCTTTGGCAGATGTTTCTCCCGGAGGGCCATAAATATAATCACCGACGATGGGATAACCAAGGGCTGCACAATGCGCAATTGATGTGTACGGCCCGTCTGGGGGCTCAATTCCAGCCAGGTTAACCCATTTCCGCGTCCTAGAACGCGATAATCCGTGATCGCAGAGACATCCCCCTCAGGGTCGGCTTTCATCCACCAGTGCCGCTTGCTGGTTGATTGTTTGCTTAAAGGTATGTCAATGCGCCCCTCATCTTGGGGAAAGTCCCCCGCCGCAATGGCCCAATAAGTTTTTTTAATGCGGTTCTCTGAAAACAAAACGCGTAAGCGTTGAGCAGCTTGCCGGTGGCGCGCTAGAACCAGGCATCCACTTGTGCCGAGATCCAATCGGTGTCCTAGAGTAGGGGGGTTTGGAAGTCCAAATTGTAGGGCAGGGAAGTGGCGCTCGAGGTTATTGAGGCCCCCATTTGCTGTATGCACGGCAATTCCTGCGGGTTTATCTAAAACCAAAATCAGGGCATCACGATATAAAATGTTCTTTATGATATCCATGTTAGAGTTCTTCAGGGGCCAAAAGAATTAAAGAAAGGGCATGAATTTGATTATTGAGTTCATCCTGTAGGATCTCATGAACGAAACGGTGGCGTTCCAGGCGAGATAAAGTTGTAAAGGTTCTTGAGACGATTTTGAGCTTAAAATGACTATTGCCGCCTTCGCGCGCGCCTGCATGTCCTGCATGCTTATGGGATTCATCCACAATCTCTAAGACAATAGGGTTCAGAGCCGTTGTCAATTTGGTTCGGATAATATATTTCATGGGTGCATATTATAGAGAAAAAGGTTTTTTGTCACGATTATACTGTTTTTGAATTTTATTACGGGCTTAATTTGTAAACGCACTCAGGGGTTTATGAAAAAATCTTGTTCCGATAGTTCCTTAAGTTTATACTTTGCAAGAGATGGGATAATGAACTGATAGTTGTACAATCCAAAGAGGAAAACAACTCAGGTCAAGAAGGTGTAGAAGGAAGAGTGGCGAGAAAATAGGGAAACAATACCTTTTTAACAATAAAGATTGGAAATAATAATGTCATCTCTCTCACTTTTAAAAAAAACGAGAAGGGCATCAACTGTTCTACTGAGTATTTTCGTCATTCTGACGATTGCGTCTTCTTTTTTGTGTATTGGCGGCGGTGGCGTTTTGAATGACTTTTATTTAGCGCTAGAAGAAATACAAGAATTAGAAAGAAAAAATATTTTGGGTACTCCCCCCGATGATATTTCTTCTGTTGCCAAAAGAGAAATAGATCTAGGTCATAATTCAGAAGACCTTAAAAAATATATAAATGAAACTCAGGAGAGCCTAACCAAGGTGGAAACGGCTTTATTTATTTTTATTGGCCTGTCTATATTCACTCTCTTCTTGAAAATATATTTGAAAAGACGCTTGAATAAAGAAGGCGCCGATGTAACGTGAGAGAATATCCGCATGAGTGGGAAAGCTTGCCATTATTTCCCAGGCGACCCCCGAAACCCTTGCGCGACGACATAGACTTCAGCCGAATCCTTTCGGCTGGCGGGGGGCTTGAAATGATTAACTTTGGCAAAGGATTTTTTTAAGCGGGTTAGGAGGGTTGCTTCCGTCCCCCCCTGAAGGACTTTGGCGACAAACGTGCCCCCTGGTTTTAAGACAAGACAGGCAAACTCATAAGCGGCTTCGACCAAATTCATGATGCGGATGTGGTCGACATCGGTCATTCCACTGGCAGGAGCCGCCATGTCGCTTAAGATTACATCCACCCCACCTGCTGATTTTGTTGCCACGTCTTTTAAGATAGCTTGGATCGTGGACTGTTCTGTAAAGTCTGCTGTAAACATCGTTACATCTTTTAAAGGGGTCATATCGGAGAGGTCAACGGCGATCAGATGGCTACCTGCGGCATTCCCTTTAGAGGCTCCCACTTTAAGCTTTTGGGCTGCAACTTGCGTCCATCCTCCTGGAGCTGCCCCTAAATCGATAACGGTGATGCCGACTTTAAGAAAATGATATTTTGCGTCAATTTCAAGAAGCTTAAAGGCAGCGCGAGAGCGGTATCCGAGCTGTTGCGCTTTGGTGACATAAGGGTCATTCAATTGGCGCAAAAGCCATTTGCGCGAGGATTCTGTTCGCTTTTGGTTATCCTTAAGCATGGTTTTACCCACTTTTTTTTGGGGTCCCTTACTCTTTTTCTTTGTATTTTTGGAAGGGCGCGGCTGTCGCGTCAACGTCTATAACTCCTCTAACAGATCCATTAAAATACCCTCCCGGACGCCACGATCGGCAACCCGCAAGCGCGGCAAAGCCCAGACATCGCAAATGCCTTCTAAGATGGCTGTGCCCATCACAACAAGATCAGCTCGCCCAGGCCCAATGCAGGAACTTTGGGAACGTTCTAGGTGGGTCATCGCCAAAAGGCTTTCACTCACCTGATGAATGTCGGTGAGTTGGAGGAAGAGCCCGTCAATAAACCGGCGGTCATATTTTGGCAGTTTTAAATGGACGGCCCCAATGGTTGTGATGGTGCCTGAAGTTCCCGCCATTTGAACTTGTCCCTTTTGGAAATAGCTATCGATGCCATTTTTATCTGTAAAATGTTGAACTTCTCGGGCAACTTTTTTACGCAAATCTTGATAAATGCCAAAGTCCGTAAAACGGGTGCCGTAAACTTCACTTAACGTCACGACGCCGAAGGGGAGGGAGGCGCAATCAATAACTTCAACAATAGGAATTCTGGAGCGACGATTCTTAGGCGATGGCATTAACCGTAGCCAGATAATTTCCGTACTCCCACCACCGATATCAAAGGCAACAGCATAAGGGATTTCAGGGTCAAGGACGGCTGCACATCCGGATAAAGCCAAACGGGCTTCTTCAAGAGGTGTGATGACTTCAATGTCAATGTCGAAATCTGCTCGGGCACGGTCCAATAACTCGGCGCTATTATCTGCGCGTCGGCAGGCTTCCGTCGTGACGGCGCGCAATTTGCCGACGTTATTTTTGGAGATTTTATCTCGACAAATTTTAAGGGCGTCTAACGTGCGTGCAATGGCCCCTGGCTGTAGGTGATTATTTGCTTGAATGCCTTCTCCAAGCCGGACAACACGGGAGAAAGAATCAACAACCCGAAAGCTCGTTCCTTCTGGACGGGCTACCAGCAATCGGCAAGATGTTGTTCCAAGGTCAATGGCGGCAATGACGGCATTTGGATGAAAGGTAGCTTGGTGATGGTCGAAATGAGATTGACCAGATTTCCTTCTGGGGTCAGTTCTTAGGGCCGATCTTTCACTATTTTTTGGTATCATAAGTTCATCATACCACAATAGGAATTAAAAATCGCTTGATGAATACGAATTTTCTGAGAAGGAGATTTTTTGAAATAGAGTTGAGAAAAAGCGAGATGATGTTATCCTTCAAATCGATAGCATATTTCTGGATAGGTTTTATCGGCGATTGTGTAGGCGCCATCCCCACATATTTTTCCACCCTGCCGTTCATAAAAAGCCCGGGCTGGTTTGTTGTCCGTCAAAGCCCACGCAATAAAGGGGCAAAGTTCTTGGGTGCGTAAGAAGGAAACGGCAGCAGAAAACAACTTATGTCCGATCCCGATGCCTTTGTAGGCATTGAGGACGTAAATGGCATAGATTTCACCCTTGGCGATTTTTGAACTTATCCTATCTGTTCTTGTAGGTCCAACATCACAAAATCCAACGATGGCATCCCCAAGGCACGCCGCAAACTGTCCTTTAGAATTTTTGGGGAAAAATTTAAGTCGTCCTGCAAGACGCTGTTCAACAGAAAGGGTATCCAGAACAGTTTGATCAAGAATTCCTTGGTAACTCTCTTGCCAGGCTTGGACACTAACCGCTGCAATAGATGCTGCATCGTCGAGGGTGGCTTGGCGGATGAGGGAGGGGAATTTTGGGGGCATATGAGAATATCTTCTGTTGGTTTGTTGTCTATAAAAATTAAAGAGACGGTTGAATTGTCCAATAAGAAAGCTTATCGTATCATTAATATCTATTATTTCAAACAAGATTGATTTGAAAGATAAATGTGTAGGAAAAATTATGGATTTGGCTACATTACAACGAGATTATAGAGTGCAAATTTTGGATATTGCTGAGATATGCCATGCCGAGAATATTCGCTTATTTGGGTCAATTGTTCGAGGAGAACAGGGCGAAGATAGCGATATTGATTTTTTAGTTCATATGAAGCCTGACTCTGGGTTTAAAATTGGCGGTTTAAAATGGCGTCTCGAGGAGCTTTTGAAGTGTAAAATTGATGTTGTTCCCGATACATCATTGCATCCCATGATTAAAGAAAAAATCCTTAACGAAGCGGTAATTTTATGATGAAAGATCCTCTTGTATATGCCGATCATATCTTGAGATCAGTTAGTCAAATTGAGAAATATATAGAGGGTTATAATAGAGAAACCTTTTCAAAAGATAAAATGAGATATGACGCGATCTTGCGTAATCTTCAAACAATGGCTGAAGCAACACAACGGTTACCTGAAGAGATAAAAGAAAATTATCCTAATATTCCGTGGAAAGATATTGCAGGTTTTAGAAATATTTTGGTACATGATTACTTAGGAGATCTTGATGAGGATATTATTTGGTCAATTGTTGTGCATGAGTTGAGGCCAATAAAAGAAGCTATTAAAGAAATTTTAAGCTAATCGCTGCTCTGGCGCTACAACCAGAGGAAAAGCTCTTTCACCTAAAAACTGTCTTTAGGAACGCCTTTTTGAGCTTTAAACCATATGTTTCCCGCGTCGGAAAATAACAAACTCAAGCCTGTAAATTGAAGTATGGTGATGACGGCTGAGATCAATATAAATACCTTTGAATAATGAAACATCGCAATTATGGTAGGTATCGTTATGGGTACTGACAAGATAAACCCAAGGAAAAAAAAGATCCGTGCCCAATTGTAACCTAAAAAAATCTTACAGGTGAGCCACATGACCACAGCCACCAAAAATACCTTAGTAAAAAAATAAAATAAGTCTTTATCAAAAGAAAAATCTGAAGGCAGGAGGGAGAGCAAAGCGTCCCAGTTTAGAATAGTGTTCAATATGTCAAGGACGATGGCGTACCAAAGGAGCCGAACGGCATAAACGACCTCGAAGGGTTTTTGGAGAACAACCGCATCATCAGTCATCGTGATTTGATCTCTTTTCTGACCATCTTATAAAAATAGTGTACATCAAGAAATTTTCTAAGGTTATAAAAAAATATCACTTTACTAAAATTACTTTAGACTCATAGAAATGTTGCATTTGGCCTGAAGATCTTTTAACACTTTCATTTTCTCCCTTCTCAAAAAAGGGGGAATATGATAGTTGGTGAAGAGATTGGGGGATAGTTTAGCGGTAGAACTCCCGGCTCTGGACCGGGCAACTCTGGTTCGAATCCAGGTCCCCCAGCCATATTTAGTGATGGCAGGGGGACAAAGCTTTAACAACCAAGCCTATTTTTATCTTGATGAGGGCCCTTACTCTGCCATAGCCTCATTAAGTCCTTTTGGCTCTTTCTCAACATCTGTTGGCTCCGAGAGAATGGCAAAAGTTGTATGGTCTTGTAGCGTTTTTGATCCAAGAGCTGTTCGAAAATTATAAGTACATTTTAACATATGTCCTCTAACACTACTAATAATTACACGGCCTGGAATGGCTTGGCCTTCGGCTATTTTAGCAACAGAAAGTTTTTTGCTTGCAATTTGCAATTTACCTGGCAACATTTTCTCAAACTCTGTTTTGGGTGTATGAAGTGTAAAAACATGTCCGCCAAGTTTCAAAGTTCCTCCTTTAAGTTCATTTAATTGGGGCATCTTCAGCTCATCGGGACATATTGAGTTATCGGTTTTTAGAGGGAGCGGGGTTGGCACGGACGTTGTTGGCCTTTGGGGAGCTTGTTGCGTAGCATTAACCACTGATCCTATGGCGACAGTTGTTATCAATAAAGCACAGCTAATTCTTTTCATAATAAACCTCCTAAAAAATATGACTACCAATATCCACCCTAAATACTATAGGTTAACAGAAAGTTAAGATGCTCGAACTGCTATTTTAGTCGGTTTGAGGATAGGATAGTCTTTAAGGTTAGGGAATGTCTGTTTTTTTATATAATCCTTATCTGACCTCTTGTTTGATAACGTTTGCTCTGTCTTTAGTCTTCACCCGGTTGATGATCGTTGCTAATATCACAGATATTCCTGTTGAAAGATCTGCTCACGATATTCCAACACCCAGGGCAGGGGGGGCCGCCATTGTTGTCAGTTTTTTTGTAGGCTCCGGAATCCTGTTTCATCTCTATCCTCCCCCCCATGGCTTTTCTGGGGAGGTTTTAGGGCTTGTGGCCGGGGCCATATTTATTGGCGCTGGCGTGAGTTTCCTTGATGATATTGTCCATGTTCCTTATCGTATAAGGCTCCTCATTCAAGCTGCGGTTGCTATGGTTCTTGTGGGGGTTGGCCTTAAGATCCAATGTCCGCCCTTCGAGGGTTTTATTGGTCTGCCCGTCATTGAGTTCTTTCTAACGCTTCTTTTTATTGTTTTTGTAACCAATGCTGCGAATTTTGTTGATGGGCTGAATGGCTTACTTTCTGGATCTGTTTTGGTGGCTTTGCCCTTTATGATTGCGACAACAACCCTCCTTCCCACGACAGCCTCAAGTGATTATTGGACCTACTTGATTTGTTTCATTTTGTTTGGGGCTATTTTAGGGTTCTACTTCTATAATTTTCCAAAAGGGCGCATCTT
>CAMCRD010000008.1:15000-39282 GCA_945877185.1 Candidatus Finniella inopinata
TTTTTTTAAGGGCTCGAACCTTTAAAGTCGAGCGTCGTAAGGGGGTGTAGCTCAGCTGGGAGAGCGCGTGCTTTGCAAGCATGAGGTCATCGGTTCGATCCCGTTCACCTCCACCATTATAGGATAATTCTTCCTGAATTATTGATTAGTGGTGAAAGTTAATGTATTTTAGAAGCTATCAAATCTTAATCTAAGGTGATAACTTATCATTTTAGATTAGGTTTTGAAAAAAACTTAAGATTGCTCTTTAGACATTGTGAAGAAAGACATTAAAATAGACAAATCTGTGATGATTCATGGGAGTTGTTTAAATGATGAATCTAATCCCTTAAATTTTGTAATTTATTACAAATTTTAAAGGATGGTTTTTAATTTAAATAATTATTTTATGTATTAATCAGGTTTGTCCTCGAATATAATTCTGACAAAAAAATCGTTAGGTATGCGGGAGTATCTGTTTTTTAAGGTATAAATTCCTGGTATCTGACATCTGAGTCTCAAGAACAAGCGTAAAAGAGCATTTGATGGATGCCTTGGCACTGAGAGGCGATGAAGGACGTGGTACGCTGCGATAAGTTACGGGGAGGTGCGAACACCCTTTGATCCGTAAATTTCCGAATGGGGAAACCCACCGCATGTGCGGTATCGTTATCTGAATACATAGGATAATGAAGCGAACCCGGCGAACTGAAACATCTAAGTAGCCGGAGGAAAGGACATCAACCGAGACTCCGTTAGTAGTGGCGAGCGAACACGGACCAGGCCAGTGGTTATTAGGTAAGAACGAGAAGTGGATGGAAAGCCACGCAATATAGGGTGATAGCCCCGTATCGGTAGAAAGCCTAGTAATCCTCGAGTAAGGCGGGACACGAGAAATCCTGTCTGAACATGGGGGGACCACCCTCCAAGCCTAAGTACTCCTCAGTGACCGATAGTGAACAAGTACCGTGAGGGAAAGGTGAAAAGAACCCCGATGAGGGGAGTGAAATAGACCTGAAATCGAATGCTTACAATCAGTCGGAGCGGAAGGTATCTTCGGATACTGAACCGTGACGGCGTACCTCTTGTATAATGGGTCAGCGAGTTAGTGTATGTAGCAAGCTTAAGCCGGTAGGTGTAGGCGTAGGGAAACCGAGTCTGAATAGGGCGATTTAGTTACATGTATTAGACCCGAAACCAAGTGATCTAGCCATGGGCAGGCTGAAGGTGCGGTAACACGTACTGGAGGGCCGAACCCACCACTGTTGCAAAAGTGGGGGATGACCTGTGGTTAGGGGTGAAAGGCCAATCAAACTTGGAAATAGCTGGTTCTCCGCGAAATCTATTGAGGTAGAGCGTTGGATGATTACTGTTGGGGGTAGAGCACTGAATGGGCTAGGGGAAGGCGACTTCTACCAAACCCAATCAAACTCCGAATACCAATAAGTACAGTCCAGCAGACAGACTGTGGGAGCTAAGTTCCATAGTCGAAAGGGAAACAGCCCTAACCGTCCGCTAAGGTCCCCAAGTTATAGCTAAGTGGGAAAGGATGTGGGAAGACCAAGACAGCCAGGAGGTTGGCTTAGAAGCAGCCATCCTTTAAAGAAAGCGTAATAGCTCACTGGTCTAGATTTAAGTCGTCCTGCGCCGAAAATGTAACGGGGCTAAAGCTATACACCGAAGCGACGGGTGCCACGTAAGTGGCGCGGTAGCGGAGCGTTCCATAAGCCTGTGAAGGCAGACTCGCGAGAGCTGCTGGAGGTATTGGAAGTGAGAATGCTGACATGAGTAACGTTAAACAGAGTGAAAGACTCTGTCGCCGAAAATCCAAGGGTTCCTGTCCAATGTTAATCAGGGCAGGGTGAGTCGGCCCCTAAGGCGAGGGCGAAAGCCGTAGTCGATGGGAACAAGGTTAATATTCCTTGACCTGTGTGAGGTGACGAAGGTCGTAAGTTGTTCATTCTTAATGGATTGAGTGAGCCGCGAAGAACTTCCAGGAAATAACCCACACGTATAGACCGTACCCTAAACCAACACTGGTGGATTAGTAGAGTATACTTAGGCGCTTGAGAGAATGATGTTGAAGGAACTCGGCAAATTGACCCTGTAACTTCGGGATAAGGGGTACCTCATTTTAGGCAACTAAGGTGGGGTGGCACAGAATAGGGGGTAGCGACTGTTTATCAAAAACACAGGACTCTGCAAAGTCGAAAGACGACGTATAGGGTCTGACGCCTGCCCGGTGCTGGAAGGTTAAAAGGAGGTGTGCAAGCACCGAATTGAAGCCCCAGTAAACGGCGGCCGTAACTATAACGGTCCTAAGGTAGCGAAATTCCTTGTCGGGTAAGTTCCGACCTGCACGAATGGCGTAACGACTTCCCCACTGTCTCCAACATCAACTCAGTGAAATTGAATTCTCCGTGAAGATGCGGAGTACCCGCGGTCAGACGGAAAGACCCCGTGCACCTTTACTACAGTTTTGCAGTGGTATTAGGGATAACATGTGTAGGATAGGTGGGAGCCTATGAAGCTTTGGTGCCAGCCAGAGTGGAGGCAACCTTGAAATACCACCCTTGTTGTCTTTGATATCTAACTGAGGTCAGTATATCCTGATCCAGGACCCTGCATGACGGGTAGTTTGACTGGGGCGGTCGCCTCCTAAAGAGTAACGGAGGCGCGCAATGGTAGGCTCATGTTGGTTGGAAACCAACAGTTGAGTGCAATGGCATAAGCCTGCCTGACTGCGAGACATACATGTCGAGCAGAGACGAAAGTCGGTCATAGTGATCCGGTGGCACCTCGTGGAAGGGCCATCGCTCAACGGATAAAAGGTACGCCGGGGATAACAGGCTGATCTCCCCCAAGAGTCCACATCGACGGGGAGGTTTGGCACCTCGATGTCGGCTCATCACATCCTGGGGCTGAAGCAGGTCCCAAGGGTTTGGCTGTTCGCCAATTAAAGTGGTACGTGAGCTGGGTTCAGAACGTCGTGAGACAGTTCGGTCCCTATCTGCCGTGGGTGTTCGAGACTTGAGAGAACCTGTCCCTAGTACGAGAGGACCGGGATGGACGTACCTCTGGTGTATCGGTTGTAGCGCCAGCTGCATCGCCGAGTAGCTACAGTACGGACGAGATAACCGCTGAAAGCATCTAAGCGGGAAACTCTTCTCAAAACAAGGTCTCGCAAAGTAGAGCCGTGGTAGACCACCACGTTGATAGGCTGGGTGTGGAAGCGCAGTAATGCGTGAAGCTAACCAGTACTAATCGCTCGATTGGCTTTTTCTTGCCTCAGATGTCAGATACCCGGAATTTCATAAAGTAAATTCCCATGGTCTGATGATTTTTGAGTCAATAGGTTTTATATTCGAATGTTAAAATAATAAGTCTCGTAAGAGAACTTATCAAAGAGCATAGGTCTTTTGTTGGCTTGGTGGTTATAGCGCATGGTAAACACTCGATCCCATCCCGAACTCGACCGTGAAAACATGCTGCGCCAATGATACTCCGTCTTAAGGCGTGGGAAAGTAGGGCGCTGCCAAGCTTACCAAATACCTATCCTCTTAAATGTCTTTCTTTACAAGGTTTCTCCTTTAAATTTTCTGGAATACTGGTTCAAGGCCTTTAAAATAATAAAGGTTGTTGAGAAATTGTATTTTGTCGTTATTACTTCGGCAATAAAAAATATTTCTTTAATTGAAAAATATTAGAAAAATACCATATTAAAAATAGAAATATAATATTTAATGAAATATCAAAAAATGCATAAAATTTTATTTAAATCAATGTTGATTTTATTGTTGATCACAAAAATTACAATGTCTATGGACATTGTAATCAGGCTTGAAAATGCTCGTGGAGCTTTTGCGTCAGCTATTTATGAGCATAAGATACAAGATAAGTATTACATTGAAAAAACTTTCAAAAACCACAAGGAGTTCAATGATGAGCTAGAAAAAGTATTAGCGTTACAAGAATCATTAAAGGGATATATGTTAGAAAAAACCTCCGATATGCCTAGCTTCGCCATTTACCAAAAGCATAGAGACCTCTCAATCACGTATGAAAAAGCAAAAGGTGAAACTCTTTGGGATTTTTTAATCAGAGCAGCCATCACCGAAATAGACTTTTCCATAATCGGAGATGAATTTTCCAATGCTAATACGTTTCATGTTATGAAGAATTTAAGAAAAGCAGTGCATTCAATAGCAAAATTTCATATTTGGTTTAAAGACCCTAACGACGATACTTTCCTAAGCTGTGTTCATGGGGATATGAGCCCTTCAAACGTGTTTTTCAATCTCTATGATGGCGCTGTTAGCTTTATTGATTATTCAACCTTTTCTTATCCCGAAAAAAAAGACGTCATTATCGATATTAATAAATTATTTAACCGCTACGAGGCTATAGGAAGTGACTTAACATATGGAATTATGGCTGCACTCCAAGAGAAGCACTTGTATGGCGAAGTTTTTAATCAGGAATATCAAGCTAGTTTACAACGTCTTCAGAAGTTGAAGAGAGTGATGGCAGAAGGCTACAATGATGCTTTGAAAGAAGCATCTATGGTTTTTATGCTATCCCAGAATGAAGAAGGGAAATTTATCTTGGAAAGAAATAATAAAGGACAAAAATGACGGGTAGGGAGCTCCATCTCCAAGAATATGATATACCAGGCTGATTGGTAAATATTTCCACTAAGCTGTAACGCTACGGGACAGAAGAGCTTAGAGAATTGTGCATAGGCGTGAACTTAAGCAGATAAAAATATCTCGTAACCTCAGATCAAACCATTTCTTCCAAATAGAGCCCAACTTTCTTCATTCTTTCCTCAGGGCTTCCCCAGATTTCAATGAGGTGAGGGTGATCGTGGGTGGGGAAGAAGTCAAATAAATCATCACGATAGATTTTTTTGAGAACACCATCAACGGTTTTCCGATAGCTTTCATCCTCAGATTCAGGACATATGATGGGATGTTCCTTTGTCATTGGCAAAAAGATGATGAGGTCTAAATTCTCGAGAGCTTCCTTTATCTCAAGGAACATTTCAGAAACGCGCGTATCCTTAAGATCCAGCCCTTCTTGGTGAGCGAGGTACATCGCATAAGCGACAAAATCGATGGGACATCTTTCGAAGATAACGTTTGCCTCGGTTGCATAGAAATTGAGTCGCTCAAGGCTATAGTCCAGCTGTTCGATAAAATCTTCTAAGCTGGGATCCTCGGAAAATTCAATGCCGTGTTTCTCTTGAAGTTGATAGTAGGGCTCCTCTTCATAGACATACTCAGGGTAAATGTTCAGGAAGTCCTTAATGAAAGTTGTTTTCCCCATACAATGGGTTCCAGATATAGCAATGCGCATGGCTGTCCTAGTAGCTTTGTCCCTTTACGCCGCTCTAAAATAGGGTTGTCGGGTCAACAAATTCTTTCCCCAAATCATGGGCAACAGCTTGATAGGTAATTTTCCCTTCAAAGACATTCAGGCCATTGCGTAAATGAAAATCATCCGTAAGGGCTTTATGATACCCCTTTTGGGCCAGGGCAAGGATAAAGGGAAGTGTTGCATTGTTGAGAGCAACCGTGGAGGTACGGGCAACACCACCGGGCATGTTGGTCACACAATAATGAAGAACATGGTCAACGATGTAGATGGGGTTCGCATGGGTCGTCGGAAGGCTGGTCTCAAAACATCCCCCTTGGTCAATGGCGAGGTCTACCATAACCGAACCGGGGCGCATCTTTTGGACCATTTCTCGTGACACAAGGCGAGGAGCGGCGGCGCCAACCACCAAGACGGAGCCGACGACAAGGTCTGCGTCGATAACATATTCTTCTACCATCGCTGCGGTGGAATAGATTGTTTGAACCCGCCCCCCAAATTCTAAGTCAAGTTCTTTCAGTCGGCGAGAGTTCCTGTCAAAAATGACGACTTGGGCGCCAAGTCCGATAGCCATGCGTGCTGCATTGGCTCCAGCAACGCCGCCTCCTAAGATAACAACTTTTCCTGGGGCAACACCAGGCACACCACCGAGAAGTACCCCTGACCCTCCTTGGCCTTTTTCAAGGAAATGAGCACCCGCTTGAATGGCCATGCGGCCGGCGACTTCACTCATTGGCGCAAGTAGAGGCAATCCTCCATGAGAGTCTGTGACCGTCTCATAAGCAATAGCAATACAGCCAGAGTCTATGAGTCCCTCGGCTTGCTCAGGATCCGGGGCCAAATGGAGATAGGTAAAAATGATTTGGCCCGGGCGAAGCAACTTACACTCCTGCGGCTGTGGTTCCTTAACCTTAATGATCATCTCGCTTTGGGCAAAAACCTCCTCCGCTGTGGGAACAATTTTAGCCCCTGCAGCTATATAATGCTTATCATCGAAGCCTGCGCCCATCCCCGCATGGGATTCTAGGATCACGTCGTGACCAAGGCGAATGAGCTCGTGGGTAGACGTTGGGGTCAATCCAACACGATATTCATGGTTTTTAACTTCTTTTGGTACACCGATTAGCATAGATTCTCCTGCTTTCAAGATATTGTTATTAACAAGTTTCGTTTTTACCTGGTTTAAAGTAATTTTGCATTAAGAATTTTTATCCATTTTTTATGAATTTTTCATAAGGGAAATGTTATAAAAGAAATATATTTTGATGATGAAAAACAATTACCCAACCCGATCATAACGAAAGTTATTCGCATATTGCTTTGGTAGGTTTCTGGGGGGATGAGCTGTTTCAACTTGTACACGGAAGTTCATTTTATCTGCATAAGCCATGGCCGATTCCAGAGAACGAAAAGTAAGCCGCAATTGGTGCAAGGTATCGTTTGACCCACGCCAACCCATAACGGGTTCTATGAATTGAATGTCATTGGGACAGAACTCTAAAGTCCACTGACGAGATTTGGCTTTGCCCGACTGCATCGCTGTTTTACTGGGTCTATAAATTCTAGCCTGAACCATTTGGTCATTTCCTTAAATGGTCGGGACGAGAGGATTTGAACCTCCGACATCCTGCTCCCAAAGCAGGCGCGCTACCAGGCTGCGCTACGTCCCGTACTCGAAGTACCTACCCAATCTTTTGTGGGCATAACTTCATTAACTACACCAATTCAGCCCCTATGCCAAGACCAAAAGTTTCTAGGGCGTGTCATCAATTGAAGGATTTTGTGGCGAAAATGGTGGGTGTCGAGAACCGTATTGCAGAATACTAAAGGCGTATTTGAGAAACGGAAGCGCAGAAAACCGCCATTTTCAGACCAAAAGACAATAATTGATCACACGCCCTAAGGATGCTTCGGTGATGTTCCAAGGAAACACAAATATAACCCCACGCTTAACACAACAACTGCCGTTCCTTGGTGGAGGGTGCCAAGGCTTATCGGAACATGAAAAAGAAGGGTGAGTATCCCCAAGGTGGCTTGGGTAAGGGCGGCGGCCGCGAAAATGAAGGCCATTGTGCGTGTATGTTTTTGAGAGCTTTGATTCCAGATGGTCCAAGATGTGAAGAGAACAAAGATTATGGTGCTGATGGCAAGCCATCGGTGTATCCATTGAACGAGCGCTGCATTTTCAAAAAAATTGAGCCAAAGAGGGTGGTAGAAGGCCCATTCATCGGGGAGGAATTGTCCTTCCATCAGCGGAAATGTATTGTAGATGAGGCCAGCTTTGAGGCCTGCTACCAAACCGCCGTATAAAATAGTCAATGAAATGGCAATACAAGAGAGCAAGCTCAAGCGCCTAATTAAAGGAGGCTCAGGCTTAAGAAGCTCTTTTAAAGGGGGACGTGTGATCTCCAAAGCTGTCCAAAATAATAAGCCATACAGGGCAATCGCTAGGGTGAGGTGGGCGGTTAAACGGTAATGGCTAACAGCGGGGTCTTTCACCAAACCGCTTTTTACCATGTACCATCCCAAAATCCCCTGACCAAGACCCAAAAAGAGAGCGAGGAGGGAACGTTTTTTGAGCGGAGATGATAGTCGCCCCTGGGCCCAAAAAAAGATCAATGGCGCCATAAACCATAGCCCCATGAACCGACCCAATAGACGATGGATATATTCCATGAAATAGATAAATTGAAAGGATGATAGGCTCATCCCTTGGTTGATAAGCTTATATTCTGGAAATTTCTTATAGCTTTCAAAAGCTTCTAGCCATTGAGCTTGGTTTAAGGGCGGGATAATCCCCGTAATGGGCTTCCATTCCACAATGGATAACCCCGCGTGGGTCAGCCGTGTGGCGCCGCCCACCATAACCATCAACCAAATCAGAAAACAGGTACTGAAAAGCCAAAGAATTAAGGGTCGGTTTGATGAGCTAAGGGTGGGGAGGAGCATGAGTCGCATTTCCTTTGACGTTTAGCCAACAGAATAGAAAAAAATACAAGGAGCCGCAAGGTTGTATATTCGTCTTTATTATATCTCAATCATATCCACCAGCCGTTGGCGGATGGGGGGGAGGCCTTGGCGTTCCGTAAGGTGTTGGGCGAGGAAATACCCTGTTACCGTCAGAGAGGTCCGAATGTCGGGCATGGCGCCTTCGTGGATCCAATAAGAGGGCAGAGGAAGAAGTTGTGCCTTATAGGCCTCACCCGCTTCTCGGCTGACGGCGCGTCCTGTCTTTGGGGAGATATAGATTAAGTCATCCTGTTTTCCAGTGGCCGCACAAGCCGATAAGTCCAGACCAAACCCTAAGTCTTTCAACAAGGCTAACTCATAATTCACATAAGAAATTTGCCAGTCTGGCGTATGGAGGAGATCCTCAATCAATTGCTTGAGAAGCTCATAAAGATAAGGATAGGGATGCCGTTCTGGCAAACACTGATCTGTGAGGTGGCAAGCGCTGCTGAGGGCTGTGAGAGGTACGGGCAAAGGAAGGAGCTTTGCCCCCATAGCGGCTGTCGTCTCAAGGGCCCATTGGCCCAAATGGTCTGAAAGCCGCGCATTCCACGTCGCTTCAACAAACGTACCGGCTTCAATATTCAAACGGGACCGTGATTTGGGAATTTTAATGAGGCCGGCATGGCGGCCATAGTGAGGTGTTAACAAGGAGAGGATGCGGCTGTTCTCTCCAAAGGGACGGGCAGACAAGATAATCCCGCTATCTGTCCATTTCATTCTTTAAGGTTCTTTTCGATAGAAAGGCGCTTATCTGGCTCTACCGTTTGGACAACCTCTGAAACAAGATGAGAGCCGCCCATCCATTTATGAAGAACAAAGGAGGGATGAACGAGCTCTATAATTTTTGTTTTTTCATCGCTTGCTTTTTCAAAATAGTGTACAGGGGCAACACTGGGGGCCACAAAGCAGAGGGTTCCGCCGAAAATTGTGGCACACGACTTGTGGTAATGGCCAGAGATAATGCCAATGATATTTGGGAAGGAAGCGACCAGGCCCTCAAAATCTTCGGGCGTATGGCAGTTCAGTTGATCCAACAACTTCTGACCAATTTTGATGAGGGGGTGGTGCATAAAGATCAATGTAGGTTTTTCCTGATTTTCCTGAAGAACGCGGCTGAGCCAATCAATGCGCTCACGACAAAGCATTCCCTGAGGTTGGCCTGGGACGACCGTATCAAGCCCAATCAGGCGAACGGGATAATCATCTATAACATAGTGAATAAAACCTTCAGATGGCATGTAACTTTGATGCTGGAAAGCAACGCGCATATCCTCGCGGTCATCATGATTCCCGGGAATAATATAAAGAGGGATGGATAATAGCTTTAAAATTTCTTTTAAGTGCGTATATCCCTCCATTCCCGCATCATCAATCGCATCTCCCGTGAGCAAAACAACATCCGGCTTTGGGATGAGGGCATTTAAATGATCAACAACGAGCTTTAGACGACGGGCAATTTGCGTTTGGGATAAGGATTTCCATTCCTGGCCTTTGGCAACAATGTGTGTATCTGTAATCTGAGCTATGATCATGATCAACTCCTTACACGTTAAAATCTAACCCCATCAGGCGATACATGGCTGGCTTGTTGGTCCAGTCCTCCATAACCTTCACATGAAGAAATAGGTGGACGGTGCGGTTGAGGAATACAGACATTTCTTCCCGCGCAGCGCTGCTGATGGCTTTGATTTGGTGCCCACCTTTCCCAAGGACAATGGCTTTTTGGCTATCTCTTGACACGTAAATAACCTGGCTGACTTTCAAGGTTCCATTCTCAAATTCTTCCCAAGCTTCCGTTTCGACCATAGTGTTATAGGGAAGTTCGTGGTGAAGCTGAAGAAACAGCTGTTCGCGTGTGATCTCAGCTGACCATAACTTTTGAGGCATATCCGTCAATTGATCTTCCGGGTATAACCAGGGGCTGATCGGAACTTCTTTTGCCAAAAAATCAGCAAAATCAGATACACCATCACCCGTGAGAGCAGAAATCATGAACGTGTGGCTAATATTTGTAAAAATTTGAAAT
Organism: Candidatus Finniella inopinata; assembly: GCA_945877185.1. Lineage (GTDB taxonomy): Bacteria > Pseudomonadota > Alphaproteobacteria > Paracaedibacterales > VGCI01 > VGCI01. Next base: position 25,394 of record CAMCRD010000008.1, read on the forward strand.
TTCGTCGTAATTTCTAATAATGCCGTATGTTTCACTTGGTCTATCTTGTTTAAGATTAAAATAACGGGGCGCGTCCCCAATTTTTCCAGAATGGCGAAACTGCTGGCCAAAGATTTTTGGCCGACATCCACAATAAGAACCGTCAAGTCCGCATCGCGGCTGGCTTCCCAGGCCGCTTGAACCATGGCTCGTTCCAGGCGCTTTTGAGGGGCGAAAATGCCGGGTGTATCAACCAGGATAAGCTGGCTTTCGCCGTGGATGGTAATGCCTAAAATCCGTTGGCGTGTCGTTTGAACTTTGCTGGAAACAATCGTCACCTTACTGCCCACCAATTGGTTAATAAGGGTTGATTTGCCCGCATTGGGTGCCCCCAAAATTGCGACGAAGCCGCACCGTGTTTGTGTCATAGGTCGTTTCCTAAAGTTTATCAAATAGTATTTTATTTCTACTAGAGTACGCTCAAATTTATTAAAAAGATTCCGTCATTGCGAGGAGCGAAGCGACGCGGCAATCCATGTATTCAAGGCTCTTTTTCAATATTAATTGCGTTTAGAAATTAAAGATACATGGATTGCCGCGTCGCTTCGCTCCTCGCAATGACTAAACTCAATTATTTAGCCAAAAACCCATTTTTTTATCCATTTAGGATATAACCTCTGAATTTCACTTGGCGCGGGTTCCTTGTCTTCAATTTCATATACCCAACTTGATATAAGATTATCTCCTTTTATCAAAAACGAAATTTCTCTACGGAGATGCAATAATTTCTTCTCAATGTCATTAGCGTTTACTTCTGAAAGCAATCCTAACAACGCCCCTTCATGAGCAATATAATTTCGAGCATCTTTAGCTCTTTCGATTAACATCACGTCTCCCTGGGTTATTTTTAAATTTTGAAGGTCAGTTATCATTTTTCCAAGTGAATAATATTCTAGCTTTTTTAATAAACGTTGCATTGAATCTAATAACTTTGGGTCTTCTTCGTCTAATTCAGAATTTAATTTTATAGCTTTATAAACAAATTCACATTTTGATTCAAAATCACTAGCTAAACAAAGTGCTTTTCCAACAATCAAGCAAAACTTATCAATCAAAACAGGTTCTTTTATTGAGTCATAACCAATTAACCAAGCCATTTGCTCACCCTGAATTTTCAGAAATATTATTCTTTGCCCCCATAAATAGCATGAGAGCGTCCTAATTGATAAGCCCAATAGCGGTCCCCATAAGACCAATGCCAGTATTCCGTGGGGTAATTAACGAATCCAACGGTTTCCAAGGCCTTATTCATGATGGCCCGGTTGGCCTTGGCTTCCGGGGAAATTTTTGTTGAGTTGGTTTGGGAGAGTGCTCCATCTTCATCATCCATCCAATTATCCGGGTGAATGCCCATATCAAGGGGTTGCCCTTGTTCGTCGATGAGGTAAGTATCAAAAGCCCCTCCTGTCGAGTGAGGGGGAATATTTTTTGTTCCATCCAAATTGATAACCGGCGAAACAATCCGCGTTGTTTCCTCAAAGATTTGTTCATGGGACCAGGTTGGGTAAAGGTTATGGACCATCCTATAGCGATGATCAAATAATGTTTTTTGTAGGCTAAGGCTTCGATATCCCTCGTGAATACGAAAACGGATCCCTTTTGGCAGTAAAACCTGGGCTTGCAAAATCTTTTCATAAACGGTTTTGCGTATTTTTGTATAATCCGTGTTATTGGGAACTTCTGGTGACCGTCCGTATGTAAGCTGTTGTTGGTCTTTTAGGTCAATGAAGGCTTCCCCATTCTCTTGGATGGGAATGACAATGACCTGTGGATCTGCGATGAACGTTATTTTTTCTTGATTATTATTCTGCATTTTTATCCCTCCCCATTTAATTTATCCAACTTCCTCTAAAAGAATCTTCGCTGCCATTTGTTCCGCTTGACGTTTAGAGGCGCCCGTCCCTGTGGCTTCACCCAACCCTTCCACGGTTAGGTGCACCGTGAAGGTTGGCGTATGGGCGGGGCCTGAATGATCAAGCACTTCGTAGACAGGTACAACCCCTAAATTCTTGGACTGAGCCAGTTCCTGAAGGGCCGTTTTGGCATCTTTGGGCGGGGTAATATCCTTTTCCAACAGAACCGGCCAATAAGCCATGATAAAGGTTGTGGCGGCTTCTTGCCCACCATCAAGGTAAATAGCCCCAATAAGCGCTTCAACGGCATCAGCCAGGACGGCAGAGTGGGGAGATATATCTCCAAGCGATGCTTTTAAATGCTGTGATAAAGCCATCTGATGGGCGACTTCCAAGCACGCTTCTCGGCAAACAAGGGCCGCAAAGCGCTTTGCCAAGTCACCTTCTTTTTCAGCGGGGTACCGCTCATAAACCATTTGGGCAACCACCAAGCCGAGGACGCGGTCTCCTAAGAATTCTAGACGCTCAAAATCACTAACTTTTTGAGATCGTGTGCTACTGGGGTGGGTTAAAGCTTTTTCTAAAAGGTCTGTATCCTGAAAAGTATAAGGGATTTTTGCCAAGAGGTGGGAATCAATCATCGGCTTCTCTTTATTTTTTTAAACTTTTTCAATTGCTTATGGGATGTTTTTTTTGCGTCTATAGCTGATCCTTTTTTGGGAGCTTCAGAATCTGTTGCGACTTCAAAAATGAGGCTATTCGCCGTAATGTCGGCGGATTGAAGGCGCACATCTAAACGGCTTCCCAGTTGGTAAATAATTTTTGTGCGACGACCCACAAGCCGGTGGCTATCTTCTTCATGGAAAAAGGTATCGCCTCTTAAAGCCCCTCGAGGGATAAAGCCTTGGGCCCCTGTATCCGTAATGGCCACAAATAAGCCGACGCGCGTAACACCCACAATGGTAGCAGAGAAGACCTCGCCCACATGAGGCGCATGATAAGCCGTGACGAAGCGATCCATCACTTCTCGTTCAGCAATTGCCGCTTGTCGCTCCGTTGCCGATATGTGGTCTCCCACTGTCGTTAAGGAGAGAGATTTATCGGATAAGCCATCATCCCCGAGTTGAAGGGCAGAAATAAGGGACCGATGGACAATGAGGTCAGAATATCGCCGGATGGGAGAGGTAAAGTGCGCATATTGGGACAAGCTGAGGCCAAAGTGCCCAATGTTGAGGGGGCTATACTTGGCTTGAGCTTGAGAGCGGAGCACAAGATCCGTAATCATCTGGGCCATGGGTGTATTTCGTGTTCCTGCCAAGAGTTCATTAAATTGGGCAGGTTGAGGTTTGGGGGCTTTTGTGAATGGAATCTTCATTTTCCGTAACGTCAGGCGAAGGTTGGCCACGCGTAAAGCATCAGGGGCGTCATGGATACGGTAAAGGCACGGCCAGCCTTTTGTCGCCAGCGTTCGCGCAGCGGCCACGTTCGCTGCAATCATAAATTCTTCAATCAAGCGATGACTATCATAACGGGGACGGGGAACAATGCGCTCAATATGTCCGTTCGCCCCAAAAATAACCTGGCGTTCAGGCTGTTCAATATCAAGGGTTCCGCGACGACTGCGCGCCTTCATAAAGGATTGATAAGCGCCAAATAATGGCTTAATGACTGTATCGAGAAGGGGCCTTGTCACATCATCTACATTCCCATCAAGGGCCTGTTGGACTTGTGTGTAGGTTAGGCGCGCTTGGGAACGCATGAGCCCGCGTTTAATGTGGTGGGACTTCACCTTTCCATCGGAAGACACGATCATCTCAATGGCCATACACGCCCGGTCAACATGGGGTTTGAGGGAACACATCTCATTGGACAAAGCTTCGGGAAGCATGGGCACGACCCGATCCGGGAAGTATACGGAGTTTCCGCGCTCTTTAGCTTCCTGATCAAGGGCATCCCCTGGTCGGACATAATAAGCAACATCAGCAATGGCGACAAGAATGCGCCATCCCCCTGAATTTCGAGGATCTTCGTCCGGTGTTGCCCAGACCGCATCATCAAAATCGTGGGCATCCTCGCCATCAATGGTGACAAGGGGAACGGCCCGCAAATCAGCACGGGCCCAGCGCAGGGATTTTTCCGCGTTCGCTTAAGGCAATGGCATCTTGGGAAAAGGTATGGGGAAGGCGATGGGCATAAATCGCCATTTGGCTAAAGGTTTTGGGATTATCAATTCTGCCAATTTTCTCATGAATTTTTGTTCCGTGAGTGGTAGAAACGGAATAGGCCATAATATCGCCATCTTGAAGGTCTTTGCAGTCAGCAGGCGCGAGCCTTGCCCCGGGGAAAGTATCTTTACGATGACAGGATGAGAGACGACCACCGCCATCCTTATGGCGCGTAAAAATACCCAAATGAACTTTGGCCGTTTTTTCTAATTTTTTAATAATTTCTCCGCGCCAAAATTCTTTTCCATGAGTATGAAGGCGAATCAAAACGTGTGACCCAATGCTTAAAGCGCTATGATGGGGATGGGTACGGCGTGAGGGGACGATCTCAATTTTAGGGGCAGGGGTTTCAGAAGGCCAATCGAGAGGCCCAGCGATCAATTCGCCATTTTCGCCGATATCGACGATTTCCGTAACCAGGACATGACCGGGAGCAAGGGGACGGTCCGTAACGGTTATCCGCCGTCGGTGGCCTCGGTCTAGCTTGCCTTCTGCTTCTAGATCAGCCAAAAGTTGTTTTAAGGCGATGCGTTCATCTCCTCGAACACCAAGGTGACGGGCGATTTGGTTTTTTGTAAGAGGCTTGTCGCTGTCGGCAAGAAGTTCCAAAACAGTTTTTCGTAAGTCTACAGGGGAGGGGGAGGTATTTCTTTTCTTTTTCATTGTGCCAACAGTATAGCTGATTTTTAAGGTATTTGGAACAAATTTATTATATAGAGGGAGAGCTGCCTCAAACTACCCCGCCGCAAGCAGCGGGGTAGTTTATTAATTATTGTGCCTTTTTACTTTTTTCGCGCAATAATATAGCAAGAATCACCAGGTCCCTTATGTATATTATAGTAGCCGTCCCCTATTATCTCAAATCCGTTTTCCTCAAAAGGCTTTCGGAGTGTATCTACTTCAAATAGATAGCTTGGAAGGAGAGATTGCGCCCCAAATTTTTCCTTATCCTCAGGGCTAAAATAACCAGGATTCTCTTCGCGAGTTGCTTTACGCCTTTCATACTCTTCCAGGACAGCCTTAGCATTGTTGGCATATGGCGTCTGTGCAGCAGCGACATGATATCCTCCTGGAATGGTTAGGTTAGCTATACATTTTGCAGTCTTATCTAATTGAGTAGGATCTATCACAAAATGCAGTACATTGAGACAAGTAGAAATATGATATCTTGGTGAATTCGTATTAACATCCAAGTCAAGGATACTTTGAGGGTATATGTTTATAGATTCCACTAACGTTTTAATGAGTTCAGGGTTTTTAGCATATTTTGATTGGTAGTGTTCTATCATATCTTTGACTTTCTCTGGAAATCCTTCTGAATATTCCCTTAATTTTTTGGCAGCATGATAGCATTGAATAGATATAAGTTCGCACAAATCAAACTCAATTGCGGCTTTTAGTTCACAGCCTATGATTGAAGGGCTATAATAACGCTTAAGGAGCGTCAGCGCCAATCCTCCATAACCAGCCCCAAAATCCATAAACCGTATAGAATTACCTTCCATACTTTCAATAATTTTAAAAACCTCTCTTTCTACAGGACCGTGTCCAAAAAATTCAACGCCGAATTTCCCTTGGAAAGTATTTATAGAGGAAGAGCTAATTTGTAGTTCATCTACATAGTTCACAAGCTGTTGAGAATTAAAGAAATCTATAATATCCTGCGGCGACAATGGGAGCGTTGTCACAAGTTGCAAACATGTTTCCATGATTAGATTTTTAAAATGAGGCTTCTCATCAATGAGTACACTGAGTGATTGCTCACTGTAGTGCTGTTTCACAATGATTTCATCTGATACTGAGTCATCGTTCATAGCGTTGGCGTCATTGAAAAATAAACAAAAAAATGCAACCAATCTGGATAAATTTTTAATAAATAAAAAACTCATTATATTACCTCTTAATTTGATGTTTTATTAGATGTAATATAAAACTTATTTGGTATCAAGAAGTATATTTGATAATGGGGAAATTATCGTTAAAATATTTATTGAGCTAGAAGGAGAATCGCTTTTCAAAACCTATAAAACGCACCAAATTGGAAGCGATTTCCATAACCAAAGTAGTTATTGATCGTATCCCGGCGAAAGTGAGCATACTCAAAGCCAACTTCAAATTTGTCTGCGGGCGCCCATAACAAGTTGACATAAAACTGGCGCAACATATTGGAAATGCTGTAGCCCGTTTCCGCAATCGACACACTTTGTCCTGCTGCATCAATGCCTGTTACAGAAGCTCTTCCGGAAGGGATAAAGCCGGCCACATTGCCCCTGGCATAGCTAAAGATAAGATTGCTTCGCCATCTATCGCTCCAATAATGCTCTAAACCAACCAGGCCGCTATAGCAGAATTGGGTCCGCATAATGCCACGGCTGGCATCAATGGCGGCACCATAACCATCGAGTCCAAAAATATAGGCTCCAATCCCATGCCCTAAACTCAATTGCCCGAATAGGTTCGTTTTTCCGCCCATAAAGGTGCGGGCTCCCATCATAACGCCATAACCGTATTTCGTCCCACTAAAAGCGGGATCCGCAGGGCCTGTTGATGTGATTTTGTTGACCTTTAATTGACGCCCCATAACGCCAAAAGAAACATGTCCGGCCTGTTTCTTGTCATAGACAACTTGGGCGACCAAATCCGGGAGGGCTTGGTTGCCATCTCCGGTAATGCCCCCTAAAAAACTGTTTTGTGCCCTTCGGTATTGGGATGAATTATAAGTTGTGTTGGATGCCCCTGACCCTGCGGTAAGGGTTTTGACACCAGCATTATCTGTTCCCACAAATGCTGGACTTATATCAAGGTACTCTGTTGCGCCGCTTTCAGCAGAAACGGCAAATTTCCAGCAATTGTGCGCCCAGGTATATCGCGCTTGCGGACGTCGGATTTGGGCATTCGTCTCTGCGCCGTTAAATTCAATCGTTGTTCCGGCGGATCTTGGGTCATAAAATAATGACCACATTTGACCAATATCGACTCTATGCTTGTTATCATAACAATAGCTGCCATAAGCGTGGCGTATTCGAAAGTTATAGGAGTTTAAGCTTGATGTATCAGACCGATTAAAAGAACCCGCTTGGGAGCCAATATTCGACGTGCCAAAAAAATCACCTTCAAAGTATGCCATCACTTGTCCATGGGCCGTGCGTGTCTCACTGCCAAGGGAAATACGCGTTTGCTTAGCATGTGCGGTCACCACATTAGACCGTCTAGAATCTGCATCAAGGTTCCTTAGTCTTAAATTTGCTAAATTTGAAGAGTCTCCTGTAAACTGACTCGCATCATAAATACCATCTGCTTTAACGTATCCTCCAATTTTAATGACTGTATTTGTTCCTTCTATGGGAATGCGGGCACTTTTATCTTGTGAAGATGAAGCAGAAGTGGATGTTGGCGTGGATAAGATTCCAGATTCTAGGCGATCCATTTTTTCGTTTAATAACCGTATCTGGTTTTGAACATTATTTGATCTCGGTTGTGCTGCAATTTGAGTTGCCTTTTTTTTAGCGGCTTTATTTGTTTTCTGAGCTTTTCTCCCTGCCTTAGACTTAGGTTTTTTAGATTTTTTACGAGAAACTTTCTGCGAAGCCTTTTTGGTAGGATTTTGGGGCGCGTCTTCTTCCGTTTTTTGGGGAGCATCTTCTTCCATTTGGAAATCAAACGCTTGAACAGAAGCAACGGTGAGCATAAGAGAAGTCCCTAATAATATGGACTTTATCAACGTATTCACCAAAAATAATCCCTTAAAATGAGCATCTATTATAAATAGCGTAATATTTAATTAAATTTTAATCAATTGCTAAATTTATAAGTTTTTTTATAGCTGACGCGACTTGTAGCTTCAGCCCTAGAAATATGCATGGTGTGCGTCCGCATAACCCCTTGACGGTTTTATTTGAGCTTCCTTACGATGAGGCCTTACAACCTAAGAGAGGAAATGATTATGTCAAAGCGTCCCTATAAGCCCGAAGGAATTCCTGGATTATTCCCCTATTTAACCGTTCGTGATGCTGAAAAGGCTATTGAGTTTTATGAAAAAGCCTTTGGCTTTACCTTAAGCTCACAACCCCCAAAAGATGAGCATGGCAAAATCCAGCATGCCGAAATGAAGTTTGGCCAGGATGTTTCCATTATGTTTGCTCCGGAAGGGGCCTGGGGGTCAGTGCGCCAAACCCCTAACACCTTGGGCATTATGCCGTCTTTATGCCTTTATATTTATTGTGAAGATGTCGATGCCTTGCACGCGAAAGCAACGGCGCATGGCGCCAAGGCAACTGTCGCGCCCAACGATGGGTTTTGGGGGGACCGGTTCTGTAGCCTTGTTGACCCAGATGGCCATGAATGGATGTTTGCTACAAACATTGGTGACCATAAAGAGAAGCCGGGGGAGCTTGATAAGTGCTCCTTTTCAAATTAAAGGGATGAAAAAGAATAAATACTTGATTAAGGCATTACCGTATAAATGAAAAAAGGGCTAAAAATCTTTTTTAATAATTGGTTGTAAGCTTGAATTTTATCTTGTTGAATCACTGCCTATAGGAATATAATGTGCCCGTGGGGCATACCTGCCATGTTTTGCCAAAATCCCACAAAAACAGGTAATAAAAATTAACAGGAGTTATTGAGTATGATAAAATATATAAAGTATTTTTTTGGATTTATCCTTTTGTGTAGCCAAGTCATTGCTATGAATGAAGGCTCCACAATGGAGATGGAGGGAACAAAAATTTTAGGGAAAAGTGCTCATTTTACTTTTCGCTCTATAGCAGACGGTGATGCGCCGATGATTAATGAGATTGCTTCTCAGTGTACTTATAAGGAAGGTTTACCCGGAACCCCGACAACGTGGGCACAAAATTTGATTAAACGTCAAGAAACGGTACGTAGTTACAGCGGATTATTGTTAGAAAGTACCGATGGTAACGGCTTTTTGGGTTTTGGTCGTATGACGACTGTAGATTATGATTCAAAGTTTGTAGACATCATAGAAACTTATTTGAGCTTCGGTATAACAAGATTAATAGCCCCAGAGGCAGAGGATAAATATGCAAAAGGCAATATAGCTCGTGTTGACAATAATGGTCTCGGATTTATCTTGCCCATTTTGCCAGAATCTTTGGGTGAGGAAAGCAGACAAGAAGCTTTGAAAATCGGTGTTGAGGCTTTTCAATTGCTCAAAAATAATGGGCACACGCTTCCTGTTGAGAAAACTGTGCCAACGCATCTTATCGGACTTTTTCACCCCGATGATTCTTTAATTCCACTTCTGGAGTCTGTTGGCTTTGATATCATCCGCAAAGAAGGTTTTTTTGGCTATTATGATAAACCACGCGTGATAGCCCATATAGAATTGAAGTAACCACTGATATTTGTTTAATAAATTCAAAAGCCTTTGCGAAGAAATTTGCAAAGGCTTTTTTATTTTTGGATGGTATAGAAACGGGGTACCTTTAAACGCTCCCTACAGTCCCTTCTTTCCCATCTTCAAGAATTTATCCCGGCGCATTTGGACAAGCTTTCGGCCTTCATGGGCGGAAAGGGAGATGAGGGCTTGATCAATCGCATCCCCGGCAGAGCGGATGGCAACTTCCGGATGGCGGTGGGCGCCCCCGATGGGTTCGGCAATAATCTTGTCAATGACGCCCAGCTTATAGAGATCTTGAGCGGTTATCCGTTGCGCTTCGGCGGCTTCGGGGGCTTTTTCGGCACTGCGCCATAAAATGGAAGCGCAGCCTTCAGGAGAGATGACCGAATATATCGCATGTTCCATCATCATGACGGTGTTGGCAGCACCAAGAGCCATCGCGCCCCCAGAACCCCCTTCGCCAATCACAATGCTGATCAGGGGGACTTGTACCTTCAGACAAGCTTCCGTGCTTCGTGCAATGGCTTCTGCTTGACCGCGTTCTTCAGCGTCAATGCCTGGCCACGCGCCGTTTGTATCAATAAATGTAATCAGGGGGAGGTGAAATTGATCGGCCAATGCCATCAGTCGACGCGCTTTGCGGTAGCCTTCAGGCCTTGCCATGCCAAAGTTATGGCGTATGCGTTCTTCCGTATCCTGGCCTTTTTGCTGCCCAATAACCACGACAGGTTTGCTGCGAAATCGAGCAAGACCACCGACGATAGCCTGGTCTTCCCCAAAACAACGGTCCCCGGCAAGGGGAGTAAATTCTTCAAATAAGTCGAGATAATTAAAAAACTGGGGACGTTCCGGATGTCTTGCGACCTTTACTTTTTGCCAGGGCGTTAAATTGGAATAGGCTTGTGTGAGAAGCTTATCAGCCTTTTTTTGTAAAGTGGTTATTTCCGCAACAATATTTACCTTACCGCCGCTATCTAAATGACGCAGTTCCTCAATTTTCTCTTCAAGTTCTGCAATCGAACGTTCAAAGTCTAAAAATACGGTCATTGTGGCAACTGATCATTTGGAATGGTTTTGACGATGGTCATGGGTTTGGGCGAAATTCCGACCATCCCCAAAACGATAATGCCTAAAACGGATAGGCACAGCAATGAAACCCAGAATGTTTTAATCATAAAGCTCATGGATGTGCCCCATTCAGCGTTATTGTTCTTCAACGTCATCAACCGTATCGATGACATCAGCCATATCATCAAGATCTTCACCAAGATCAGAGGTGTCTTCAATCAATGTGTCGTCATCTTCTTCTTCATCTAGGTCCGCATCCAAATCACCCGGGAGATCTAGATCTGCGATGAGAAGATCATCTTCCAATGGTTTAGCAATCACATCATCTGCAATGGGCGTGCGTGTACGTGAACGGCGGCCTGGTGTTTGAATTTCAAAGGTTTCTCCACACTTGGGACAAACAATTGGGCTACGGCGCATGTCATAAAATCGAGCAGTACAGCTTTGACAGGCCCGCTTCGTTCCCCACTCTAATTTAATCACGTTTCATCTCCTTCATACATTTGTTCTCATAAATTCTATCAAATTGATAAGGTCATAAGAGCCATTTGCCACGAGTTACGGGCATTTGTCAAAAACAAAATTCTATAGATTACCTTACTATGGCCCCCATTCTATCGATCTGACTTTTTATTCTCAAGCCTCTTCTCACATTAACGATCTGTTAACTTTTAGATTGATAGGCTGAAAACATCCCAAAGGGGGATGGTAATTATGCGCCACGGAGGGACCGTCGGTGTTGCTATGAAGGAGCCAATCTATGCACAAGTTAATTTTAAAGAATATGGTGACTGTTTCGGTTGTGTCTTTGATGTTTTGTGGGGGGGCTATGGCAAAGCCAGTAAGGGAGAGTTCCCATAATCCAAGGACTCATGAACAAATAGCAAAGGATGGAACGGCCAATGTTGAGAAAAAATTAATGTGGTTGGTGGATACTCTTGAAGAGCAAAATCCGCCAGATGGAAGTTATAACTTCTCTCAAATGTTGCCAGACTCAGATATGCCGGATGAGTCGAGCTTTTCCCCAGGGGATGGAATGAGTATTTCAGATCCCCAAATTGATGAAGTTGACAGCCATATTAATGAGACTGCTGATCCTGGAGCTACCCCAATTCATTTTCAAATGAATACGGCGATTCTTAAGGGAAATTCTGTGGGCCCCCTGAATATGACCCCAGCAAGTTTTATCGATAATCCCCTCGCCATAAAGCCAAATTTGATTTCAGCAACGGATGAAGAGCCAAAGCCAGCTTCAAAAGATCCGTATGATCCCACAAATGAAGGTACTTCCAAAGAGGGTCGCCATAAAGGAGAGCACCTCCATCAACAAAGGGGGAGTGTCCATCTGATCCCAATTATTAAAATGGGCGAAAGTCCCGAGGGAAACAGTGGTTTGACGGTCATCAAACCTTGGAATAGCTAGATCCTAATGTACAAAAGTTTACGTTAGATAGGGGCAACGAGTCGTTGCCCCTTATTTTTTGCCAATAATACCGGTGGTTCAAGTGCTTTAAATAGAGTAAATTATAGAAAAAGGAACGACATGCGTAATCCACTTCTTCTTATGAAATCTATTTTACCCCGGAGCTTGTTCGGGCGTTCCCTTATTATTTTGGTAACGCCGTTGATTTTGGTTCAAGTGGTCTTAGGCTATATCTTTTTTGATCGCCATACGGAAACCATTTTACGGCTTCTGTCAAATACCATTACAGGCGACATTCAAATGGTGGTTGAGATGGTGGAAGATGGACAGGATTTCTCTCGGGTCGCCGAATTGGCCCATAAAAACCTGATGCTTGATTTGAAGCTGCGCGAAGGGGAGAACCTATCTCGCAAAGGAATATATAAATCCACTTGGCTTTATGGGTTCATGGAAGATGCCTTACTTGATAAGCTTAAACTGCCTTATTTTTTACGCATGGATCAGGACAATATCTATTTGGATGTTGAGGTTCGTCGGGGTATCTTGCATTTTGAAACCCCGCGAAAACGGTTGTTTAGTCGGACAACGCCCTTAGTGCTTATTTGGACAACGGCTTCTGCCCTCCTTTTGTTTATTGTGGCTTCTTTGTTCATGCGGAACCAAATCCGCCCCTTACGACGGTTGGGAGATGCGGCAGAACGTTTTGGAAAAGGGCAGGATGCGGGAGATTATCGCCCGGAAGGGGCAACAGAAGTTCGCAAAGCTGGCCTTTCCTTTAATATTATGCGAGACCGAATCCGTCGCCAATTGACAGAACGCACAGAGATGCTGGCAGGGGTTTCCCATGATTTGCGTACGCCTTTGGCCCGTATGAAGCTGCAATTGGTGATGATGCCGCGAAGTGAAGAAGTTTTGAGTCTACAAGAAGATGTAGATCAAATGCAAAAAATGCTTGAGGGATACCTTGATTTTGCTCGGGGGGCTGGGGATGAGGTTCCTCAAAGCGTTTTGTTGCCGGAATTCTTTCACGATCTGAAGGCTCAATTTCGGAATGCTTCTCTTCATATTCATATTGACTGTCCACTGGATCTCAAAATTCAGGTAAAGGCTCAAATGTTTAAGCGGTGTTTCATGAATTTACTTGTCAATTCTGAGAGATACGCAGATCATGTTTGGATTGGGGCACAATTCAGTGGGCGTTTCCTTGAAGTAACCGTTGACGATAATGGATCTGGCATTCCAGAGTCCCAACGGGAGGAAGTCTTCCGGCCTTTTTACCGCTTAGATGTTTCCAGAAATTTAGAAACAGGGGGTGTGGGGCTGGGTTTAAGCATTGCCCGGGATGTCATCCGAAACCACGGCGGCCAGATTCGCTTGGGCGACTCCCCCCATGGGGGATTACGGGTCCATATACGCTTGCCGCAGTGATATGAAATCTTCCCAAAATACATCAACATATGATATAGAACAGATATGACAACCCCAAATGTAACCATTACAGACAGCGCTGCGCAGCAAGTCGCACAGCTTATTGCCCTTGAAGGTGCATCGGGGCTTTTACGCCTTAGGATCTCTGTGAGCGGGGGAGGGTGCTCCGGCTTTCAGTACCATTTCACCCTGGATGATGCGCAAACCCCCGATGATCAGGTATTCGAAAAAGAGGGCATCGCCGTTATTATTGATGCCATTTCTTTAGGCCTCTTGTCCGATGCCATCATTGATTATACGAAAGATTTAACTTCCGCGCAGTTTGTGATCAAAAACCCCAATGCGACGGCGTCTTGCGGGTGTGGAAATTCTTTTTCGCTTTAGTCGAATGTTAAAAATAGGATTCAAGTCTAGAATAATAAAATTCAGTCATTGCGAGGAGCGAAGCGACGTGGCAATCCATGTATCCAAAGCCTCTTCCAACATTA
>CAMCRD010000009.1 GCA_945877185.1 Candidatus Finniella inopinata
TGTCCTTCTCTGACCATCTTTCTCTCCAACGTTGAGGGTTGAAGAGTATTGTGATCCAATTCTCTCTCTTTTGACATGATGTCCTCCTTTGGTCAGGGGGGGAATTTTCAGTGACCATAAAGGGGGAATATTGCATGACCAGTGACAACAACCATATTCTCAATGGCGCTATCGCCGTTGCTGTAGGTGACAAAATGGTATATTCAAAATGCTCTGGCATAGCAGACTTTGAAGGAAACACCCCTTGCACGATTGACACCCAATATAATATTGCCTCTGTAACAAAACAATTTACAGCAGCCGCTTTATTGCGCGTATTATTTGATGCGAATCCCTCTTTAAAGGATTTAAAAATAACCTTACAAAACCCTCTATCTCATTATCTACCACCAGAAGATTTCCTTTGGGATAGCGAGATGCCAGGATGGGCAAAAACCGTAACCCTTCACCAATTATTGACGCACACGTCAGGGATTGTTAACTATACGGACTTGGACCCCTTTTGGGACGACCTTTACCCTACAGAGAATCCTTCAATTTTAAATCTCATGAATCTATTTAAAAAAGAACCTCTTAATTTTGAGCCAGGAACTCAATATGAATATTGCAATTCAGGATATACCTTATTAGGCCAGGTCGTGGAGCAATTGAGCAAAAAGACTTTGAGCCAGTATTTCACAGAAACATTTTTCGCCCCATTGAGGATGACAAGTACCTCGCTACCCACCCGAGGAACGAGCCTTACTCTTAAGAAGAAAAAGCCATATTCCAATCTCGCTCGGGGATATACCTATGATATCAAGAACCCCACAGGACCTTATACAGAAATCAAAAATTATTGGCCCCATGAAATTGATCAGGGAGATGGCGGTATAATTTCAACAGCCCGCGACCTGATTAAATGGAATCACGCTTTGTATAAAGGGCGAGTTTTACCACATCCTGTTTTGGAACTAATGCTGGCTCCCCACGAACTTATTCCGGAAGAACATAATTCATACTATGGCTATGGAATTGTATCCAAAAGGCTCCCCGCTGAAACTATTTTTACGCATGGTGGATCCATTCCTGGCTATCACAATTACCCTATTTACATCCCTTCTACAGATACCACTATCCTTTCTTTCACAAATGTAACTTTTGATAGTACTTGTATTCAAGACAAAAGGCAGACGATTAAAGATGAATTAGCTGATGTTAAGGATGCTGTAGAAAAGGAGAAGAAATATAACGAGATCTTTACGAAACGTCATCCAGACGTTGTAAAAATCAAAGAGCAACATAGTCTATTTAAAATTAAAGATCTTAAAGCATTAGAGGTAGGCTCCCCTGTTGACTAAAGCTCCTTACCTTCAATGGCATATTTATCTCTGCACATGGGGAACCTTATATAATAGAATGTGGATAAATTGGAGATAAAAAGAGTTAGCTAATGATCCCATACTTATAATGACGCACGCCCCTTTGTCTTCCGGAAGTTTACGAGACTTCTTACCCCAAATGTTTGGTAATGCGCTTTATCTCTTTGGCAACCATCTCTTCCACAAGAGAGGAAAGGTGGGCGTCAATCCACTGCTTAATCATGGGGCGGATCATGTCTTGAATGAGTTGATCCAAAGTAACGTTTCGTTGGTCAGCAAGGCTTGAGAAGCTTTTCTTGGGCGAAAATTTTGTGGCTTGTGCCAAACGTGACAGAGAATTTGCCGAAGCTGAGAGCGCATAAGGTGAGCCAAGACCTTCCTCCTGTTCTGTCATTTGTGCTGGTTTCGTAGACTGACGGCCGAATCTTTCCATCTTTTTTGACTCAAGAGGATTTGTTAATGTCATAATTGACTCTTCTTGAACCGTCTTCTGAAACTGTGACCGAACAGGCGCCGTTGATTCTCCCCACTCCCCCCTAGGATCTCGGTTCGACCCTATCCCTGGTGAAGGAGGACTTCTCAAGTCTAAAGCTTCTGGGTCATACAGATGAGTAGACATACTCGGCATTGGGGCGGAGGACATACCCGCAGGCATAGCAGATGAAGCCCGGCGAGGCGGATTCTCCAATAGCTCACGACTACTAGCATGACCCGCGGGAGGGATAACAACAGATTCCGCTAAATCACCCCCATAAACCTTTTGTTTATGCGGATCTTCAGATGGATTATCCGTTACAAACTTACGGATAGATGCCAGGATTTCCTCCATGGACATGTCTTCTTCATGGTCGCTCTTGGGCGTCATTCTTCTTCCTCAAGCAAAAAAACATCACAATATAAAAATAGTTTACACCTAATGATGCAAAATATTCCAGAACTAGATTCTAGAAGTACTCCTCACTTTTAGAAAGCCCCCCAAAATTGCGAGTAAAAAAATCCATTATCTATCATATTTCGTCAGCAATGACGGATAGTATATTGTTTATACTAAGAAAAGCAATATATTTTGTCTTTATACTTTTACCAATTGTAGATAGAACCTAGATCATGTATATACAAGAAAAAAACCTATCTCACAAATAAATATTTGCAAGATAGGTTTCATTTATAGAATTTTTTAAGTTTGTCTCAAAATAATCTTACCAACTGTTACGCACATCCTGATAGTGCACTTGCGTATTATAACGCTTCACTTTTAGCTTCATATCCATAGCATTCAAGCGGCCCATATTAGCTAAAATGTCGTAAGCTGCTTGATAGAATTGTTGTTCCGCTTGAACAAGGTTGAGTTGTGATTGGACCAATAACCGTTGAGCATTTAAGACGTCTAACAAAATCTTGGACCCAACCAACATTTCTTGACGTGTTCCTTCAAGAGCAACTTCGTTGGCTTTGACTTGCGTTTCATAGCTTTTTACATTGGCCTTGGATGAAGTATATAACTCCCAAGCTGCAACAAGTTGCTGAATAACCTTTCGCCGCGCCGTTTCGATCATAATACGGCGTTGCTCGGCCGCCTCACGCAGCCCCCTCGTCCTTGCCCGAAACTCTCCACCTTCATAAAGGGGTGTTTTTAAAACGACTGCAATTTTTTGTGCCGTTACAAAGTCATTGAACTGCACATTGGTATTACTTGCTGCAAGCCTCGTCTTATTATTCGTGGCTTGACGCCCTACAGATGCTTGCAAATCAACCTTTGGTAACAAATCCGCATCGCTTGACTTAATCGCCTGGCGATCTGCCCTTTCTTGATAGACGACGGTTAAAATAGCAGGGTTGTTTTTCTTAGCAATTTCAATGGCTTCTTTCAATCCGGTCGGAAGCATAGAGAGATCCCCGGGCTTTTTCAATTTGCCAGGACGCGCCCCCGTCACTTGTTCAAAAGTTGCCTCTGCAGCAAGAAGCTGGGCTTCTGTTGACTCACGTTGAGCAATGGCATTGGCTAAGTCAGCTTGGGCCTGAGCAATACTTGTCCGTGTTTCTTCACCCACATTGAATTTATCTTGCGTAGCCTCTAGGGTTTTCTTAAAGGCCAATTCCGTGCTCTTTCTATATGCTAATTCAGAGGTTTTCGCGATAACTTCAAAGTAAGCTTTAACAGCAGCGAACAGAACTTCACGTTCCTTATCCGCCAACTGCGCGCGCGCTGCTAAGACAGTATTTTCTGCCTTACATGTTTCTGCAACCGTTTTACCCCCATAAAATAGATTCTGTTGAAGGGCTATATCAGCGCTGGCTGTTGAAAAATTACTTCCACTTTGGGCCGACGAATTCAGTTCTCCAACATCTTTTTGGGTGCCTGATTTAATATCCTTTTCTCCCCCAATGCTTGCATTTAAATAAACTGTTGGACGCCAACCCGCCAAAGCCTGGGGAACACCTTCATCTCTGGACCTTAGTTGTGCTTGGTATTCTTTAAGTTCCGAATTATTTCGATAAGCAGCTTCTAAAGCACCTTCAATATTCGTGACGGTTACTCTGCCTTCAGGTATCCGGGCAGCCGCAACTTTATCAAGAGGATCTAGAGTTGGATCAGGCGCTTTGGCAGAAATTGAAGAATCTGCTTTTACAACGCCCGCCTTTGCACTGGCAACTTTAGCATAGGCACAATTCATAGAAAGAGGCGACGCAGATAATGCTAAACCTAAAATTCCTAATCTTAAACCCCAAGGTGTTACAGAATAGTGACTTTTCATCGTTTCAATTCCTTTGTGAAATGTTTTGCTTCCCATTTGACTCAATTTAGACAACATCAAAACCTCCCCGTTTATCGCCCTGGGCGCTCCAACCTTGAAGCTTTTCCCCTTTGTATACTCAAAGTTTCAAATTATTAAGGTTAACAGAAGGTTAATAGTTCCCAAAAAATTAAAAAAATTTTAAATTAATTCAACTTATCTGAATCTCTCTTGTTTTTACAAGCCGATATTGCCTTTGACGTCAGATTTACACAAGGGGGTATAAACGATTTATCAAAAAATGTTGCGAAAAAAACACACTTGTTAAGGATCAAATGTTAATATTGTGTCATAAGAGGGTCAACTTGCTCAGCCCAAGCTTGTATGCCGCCTACAAGATTCAAAACTTGCCCAAAACCATGATGTTTTAGCAATAAGGCAGCTTGTAGGCTGCGGCGGCCATGATGGCATAAAGTAACAATAACGCGATCTCGAGGGAGTTGATCTAGTTCTTTTTGTAAACCCCCTAAAGAAATGTGGGTATACGTTGGGAGGGAACATATTTTAAGCTCTTCGGCTTCTCGAACATCCAGAACAAGAGGGGGAATATCTTTGCCCAGCAGCTCTTTTAACTGAAGAACCGTAATGGTATCAATTGTAAAATCAGAAGCCATCATAGCCGAAACCTTAGATCAGGCTCAAACTCAGGCAAATGAGGACAATTTGCGTCAAACTTACGGCTTTCGACCAACGTATCACCCCGCCTTGTAATCAACACACCTTTGCCAAATTCTTTTTGGCCTATCCCCGTTTGTCTTTTGATTACCGTGACAAGTCGACCTTCAGGAGCGAGTTGTTGCGTTAATATCGGTGGAATTTTATCAACCGCTCCTTCAATAAGGATTACATCATAGGGAGCTTCTTTAGGATAGCCGATACTTAAGGCCCCTATGACCACTTCAACATTGGATATTCCTCGGTCTAACCCATATATCGTTGCAACACGGGCTAAATCTTCATAGCTTTCAACACCCACCACAGAGGCCGCCAATTCGACGACAAGAGCCACGCTATACCCAACGCCACATCCCACAATTAGCACTTTATCAGAAGATTGGATGTCGGCAAGTTGAAGCAGCTTTCCAAGTGTCACGGGCGCCAACAACCATCGCCCAGGAACTGAACCTTCGGTTAAAGGCAAATCTGCATCAGCGTATACCAAAGACTGAATAGCTGGGGGAACAAAGGCTTCCATGGGAACAGACTCAAACGCCTGAATCAGTTGCGCATTCCCAATTCCGTTGGGACGAAGCTGATTTGAAACCATATTAAGGCGCGCCCGAACTTTATCTTTTAAAAATCTTTCTGCAGGTGCCATGACATCTCTTCTTGACTGAGGGGTTATAACAGTACTATACGAGAAAAAGGCGCTATGAAACATTATTTATTGTATTTTAAAGCTTTAATCGTTCCTATTAAGGAAATAAGATTGGCCGGGTGGCAGAGTGGTCATGCAGAGGATTGCAAATCCTTGTACGTCGGTTCGATTCCGGTCCCGGCCTCCATTATTTCTAGTAAAAATCCTCTAATTCGTGCTATTTAATTAATCAACTTGGTTATAATTTTGATTAAGAGTACCCATCAACAATGAATGTTTTTCATTTTTTTAAAGAAGCCGTTGTAACGGTCGTCCACAAGCTGGTTCAAGACGGGCATCTGCCTGAGGGATTGGATTTAAGCCGCATTACCGTTGACCCCCCTAAAGAAACCGGGCATGGGGACTTGGCCACAAATGCAGCAATGGTTTTGGCAAAACCCGCAGGCAAAAACCCAGCAGCCCTTGCAACCCTTATGCTTGAACCTTTACGCCAACTTGAAGATATAGATCACGTTGAGATTGCTGGGCCAGGATTCATTAATTTAACATTAAAACCTGACTTCTGGCGGCATCAACTGCTCGATATTCTGCAAACAGGCACAGCCTATGGGAACAGCCTTTTAGGCGCCGGTGAAAAAATCAATGTCGAATATGTGTCAGCAAACCCAACAGGCCCGATGCACACTGGCCACGGCCGGAATGCCGTCTTGGGAGACGCCATCGCATCCCTCCTTCAAAAGATAGGATACGACGTCTGTCGAGAGTATTACGTTAATGATGCTGGTGGACAAATTGATGCGCTTGCTCGCTCTGTCTATATCCGTTATCGGGAAGCCTTGGGCCATCCTATCCAAGAGGGTGATTTTCAAGAGGGAATGTATGGATCTGATTACCTTGTCCCTGTTGGTCAAGAACTTGCCCGTTTAAAAGGGGATACCTGGATTGACAAACCTGAACCTGTATGGATAGAGGAGATTCGCCGTTTCAGCGTCGATGCCATGATGGACATCATTCGTGCAGATCTTGATGCTTTAGGGATCCATATGGATGTCTTTACATCTGAGAAAAAACTTGTGGATGAAGGTGGTGTTGACGCGGCCTTAAAAACCCTGGAAGAAAAAGGTGACTTATATGTTGGCGTTCTCGAACGTCCCAAAGGTCACGATGTCGAAGATTGGGAGCCCCGACCTCAAACATTATTCCGCGCAACCGCCTATGGTGACGATGTCGACCGCCCTTTAAAAAAATCCGATGGTAGCTGGACCTATTTTGCCAGCGATATCGCCTATCATTTTGATAAGTTTCGTCGTGGTTTTTCCAAAATGGTTGATATACTTGGTTCCGATCATGGAGGGTACATAAAACGCATTCAGGCAGCAACAGCCGCTGTCACAGGGGGGCAAGGCCATGCCGAAGCTAAATCCTACCAAATGGTTAACTTTATGGAAAACGGCGTCCCCATTAATATGTCAAAACGTGCAGGGACATTCATTAAGCTTCGGGATGTAACCGATCGTGTCGGCAAAGATGTCATGCGCTTTATCATGCTCACCCGTCACCATGACCATACCATTGATTTTGATTTTGCAAAGGTTATTGAGCAAAATCGCGAAAATCCCGTATTTTATGTTCAATATGCCCATGCGCGTGTTTGTTCTGTACTAAAGCATGGTTTAGCTCTGTTCCCAGATGCTTTGGATGATTTATCAAAAATAAATGTCAGTCTCTTGACCGATGCCTCAGAGTTAGAGATGATTAAGGTATTAGCGAGTTGGCCAAGACAAGTTGAAGTTGCTGCTTTGACTCGGGAACCACACCGAATCGCCTATTATTTGCATGATGTGGCGGCTGCGTTCCATGTTTTATGGAACAAGGGAAAAGATCATACTCATTTGCGCTTCATCGATCCAGAAGATCGTGCAACAACAGCAGCGCGATTAGCCTTGGTGAAAGGGGCAGCAACGATCATTGCTTCTGGTTTAGAGTTATTCGGCATTACCCCGCTTCAGGAGATGCGTTAAATGTCCCAATTTACCCCTCGATTCCGATCGACTTCTTCTTCTCCTCAAAAAAGGGATAACGATGTAAGATTGCGTGTGTCCTCTGAGGCTTATGCACAAGAAAATGCAGATTCTGTGTACTACAGACGACATCAAGATACGCAAAAAATCAAAAACCTATCCTTTTGGGATAATACAGATTCAGAGGATGTTGATCAGGACGAGTGGACAGAACGCCAGTCCACCACACCTTTCATTCTCGTTATTGTTATTTTAGTTGTTGTCAGCACTTTATTATGGTTTATGTATCGATGGGCTTCAGGTGAAAACCCTGGCACTCCTCCTATCATTTCTGCCGACACAGCGCCATTCAAAGTTCGTCCCGACAATCCTGGCGGTATGATGATTCCCCATCAAGATAAGCTGGTATATGGCCGCTTAAGCCAAGATGCATCCCAACCTATTGAACGGTTATTGCCACCTCCGGAACAACCTGTAGCCCATCCTCCCCATTCTATGGCAGCGCCTCCTTACCAGCCCCCTTATCCCCAAGGCCAACAAGGTCAGGGTCAAGGTGGCTATCCCCCTCCTAATGCTCCTCCGCCAGGCTATGCCCCTCATCCACCAACAGGGACACAGCCTCAATATGCACCGCCGCCTCAACCTTATCCCCCTTTTCAGGCTCAACCCACTTATCCTCAACAACCACTTCCTGTACAAGGACAACCTCCTTACCCTGCCCCGCAAGCGCAAGTCCCTTACGGACCACCCTCAGCACCTATGCCTCCTGCGATTCTACCAACCATGCCACTGTCTCCTCCTCAACCCATATCCCAGTCTGAGGACAAAAAAACCTCGACCGTTGAAGAGATCAAGCCCGCTTCTGATGAGGATGAGACCGATGACACGTCGCCCCCTGATGGACGTAATGAACTCGATCAACTGATTGCCAGAGAAGCTGAAAAACCTCTGAAACGTTCTGCGAAAAAAAAATCCTGGAAAGCTAAGCCAACCCACGACCATGGGACTTGGAAAATACAAAGTGCAGATTGCCTCTCTTCCTTCTCGCGCCATGGCAGAAAACGAGATGAAACGCTTACGCGATCATCACGGTCCTTTCTTTGATAATAAGCCCTGGAATATCCAAAAGATTAATCTCGGCACAGATCGGGGCGTTACACATCGGTTGGTTGTTGGGTCATTCCCAAATCACAATGCCGCCACTAAGTTTTGTAAAAGATTACGCGCAGAGAAGATCGGATGCCTCGTTATTGCTCCGGCAAATGAATAGAGAAATGATATATGTCTAACCCAAAGGCCGTTATTTTTGGTTGTCATACAACCCAATTGCTTGTTGAAGAAAAATCTTTTTTCCAACGCACCAATCCTTTAGGGTTTATTCTCTTTGCCCGCAATTGCGAAACCCCTGAGCAAATTCAGCAACTGATCCACGACTTACGCCAAACCGTAGGGCGATCCAATGCGCCCATTCTGATTGACCAAGAGGGAGGACGGGTTGCCCGGCTTATGTCACCTCATTGGCGGATAGCGCCCCCTGCTGGAACTTTTGGCATCATGGCGGAAGAAGATCCAGAAAAAGCAAGCTGGTGCGCTCGCGCCAATGCTTGGCTTATTGGACGCGAACTCAAAAATTTGGGCATTAGTGTGAATTGCGCACCCGTTGTGGACGTCCTCCACCAAATGACCCACCCTATCATAGGAGATCGCGCTTTTAGCCATCATCCTGATGTCGTCGCAACTTTAGCGTTACAATCCATAAAAGGATTTCAAGAGGCAGATGTCATTCCTGTCATCAAGCATATTCCAGGTCATGGGCAAGCCGCGGCTGATAGCCATGAGAAACTACCTATTGTGTCGGCTTCTTTGGAAGATCTTGGCGCCTCAGACTTTGAAGCTTTCCGTCAAGTTTGCCAACACTTTAAAAGGCAGACAGATACGATGCCCTGGGCAATGACGGCCCATGTTGTCTATAGTGCTATTGATCCTGCCGCCCCTGCAACGCAGTCACCTTTGGTAATCGATAGTGTGATTCGAGGCCACATTGGCTTTACAGGATTTTTAATCAGCGATTGTCTGACGATGAAAGCTTTAGATGGGAACCTTGGAACGCGAGCCAAAAAATCCCTCGGTGCAGGCTGTGACGCCGTCCTCCATTGCAGTGGTGTGTTAGAAGAGATGATCGAAGTTGCTGCTCAAACGGCCCCCCTGAAAGATGAAGCTATGAATCGTCTCAACCGAAGTTTTCTTATCTCTCAACCCAAAACTTTTGATTCTGAAGAAGAAACACTGATGCGCCTCGATCAAAATCTTCGTTTAGAAGGCTTGTCGCCTTCAACAGAAAGGATGTAAATGGATATGTTCTCACAAACTGGCTTAGAAACGATTGCTTTCTTGATAGCTCTGATGGTGGCAATCACTTTTCATGAGGCCGCCCATGGCTTTATTGCACGTATGTTTGGCGATTACACAGCCACGCGACTGGGACGTGTGACCTTAAATCCCCTTAAACATGTTGATCTCTTTGGTACCATTATTTTGCCTGGCTTTATGCTCTTGTCAGGAACTCCCTTTTTGTTTGGGTATGCCAAACCTGTCCCAGTGAACTTTAGCTCCTTGAGCCCTAAACGCTTAGGAGCAATTTTAGTTGCCGCCGCAGGCCCTGGGATGAATTTTCTTCTGGCCTGGATTTCAGCTTTACTGCTCCACATCAACATGGGGGTTGATTCCTTGGGAAATGAAATTCTAGTTAATTCCATTCGTTTTAACATTGTTCTGGCCATCTTCAATATGCTACCCATCCCCCCTCTAGATGGTGGACGCGTCGCTATTGGCCTTTTGCCAAAGCCTTTGAGCAATCTGTTGGCAAGGCTTGAACCTTTTGGGTTTCTTATTCTTTTAGGATTACTCATTTTGCCTGGTCTGGTTTTACAACCCATGGGCATTAACTTTCACCCTATTCGTGAAATCATGACGCCCGCAATCCAGGTTCTTACTCATATAATCTTGGTTTTAAGCGGACATCATATTCTTTAATTATAATGAGGTTTTGAATCCCTAGCGTCTTCCCCGCGAGGGGGAGGCGCTGGAGTGCAGGGAGGAGCGTCTTGAGACAAAACAACAATCTTTCCTTATCCCCCTCCTATCTCCTTAAAATCAGCAGGCTTGGAAATCTCAAACAAGGCATAGTTATGCTCCTTACAATAATTCTGGCACCATTGTTGTTGAAGAGCGATGACATCGACATCCGGCGTAACCGGAATAAATATAGGTTCTTTGACATTGCCGTTAATCATTTCTAAAACATCCCCCGCCTCCATAGAAGAAAGCTTTTCTGCAGGTTGCACAGACATTTCCTGGTCGCAAACGTACCTGTAAAAAGACAGCACGCGCTGATGGGAATGACGGGCAAAGATCCACTTGCCCTTTCCTTTGTTCCGCTCCAAATTTTCTAAATGGTTATAAAGCTTTCTATAATTGTTAAAGGCAATGATGTGGTGACGATCAAATAGTAATAACATGATAAAATTCTCCTTTTGATAAAATTCTTCCCTATCCTTCAAAGAGCATAGAGAAGGCTTCGCTTAGCTCTTTAATCGATGGGCGTGACGATTGGGAGGAAACCCAACATATAGACGTACCAACCCCTTACCGTCACACCATAAAAGAGAATGGGACAAAAAAGTCCCGCCCTCTCTCAATCTATATGAGGTAAGAGGGTCAATTTTCGGCCTTTCGGCCGTTTGAGGATTCGATTGAAAAGGCGCACATTGTGCGTTAATTTGATTTTAGCCATGTGAACTCCTTGCGTGAGTTTTATGTGGTTAGCAACGTGTGGGCAGTTCTAAGTGCTCATACGTTGCGCTGTTACGAACCATTCGTAACATTCCTTATAGTAAGGTGGAGATGTGCAATTTACTTTATCGACGCTCTCCCGCTTACCACCTTAAGTTACAATGGCGGATAACCCAAAGTCAAAACTTTTTTCCTCGATTGAGACAATCGTTGCTTCCGAAATGGGTCGTTTTGTCACCTAGTCTTTTTATCTCTTTTTTAGCAACTCTCCATTAAACAAGAGGATTATAACCATGGTCATGAAAAAAATTGCCGCCTTGATTATCTTCACTGTGGGTATTCTTATTGCAACAGCGATGGTCTCCCCTCCTATTCCTGTGGGAGACCTCTCCATTATAGGACCCTGTTGGATCCGCCCATCAACAGGTCCCAACACAGCCGCCTATCTCACCATCGCAAGTCCCGGCGGCCAACCGGATAAACTGATTAAGGTTGAATGTGAAGACGCAACAACTGTCGAACTGCATGATCATATTAACGATAACGGCGTCATGAAGATGCGCCCCGTTCCCTTTATTGAGATTCACAAAGACCCTGTTTCTTTGAAACCAGGTAGCCTTCACATTATGCTCATGGGACTTAAAGCTTCCTTTCAAAGTAAGGAAAAAATACCCTTGACGCTTCATTTTGAGAAAGCCGGAAAGATTACCATTGATTTTTCCGTAAAAGTACCGGAATCAACTGAAGATAACCCCCCTGCATAATGGGAAGCGCTGTCCGTAAATTGCTGACAACCTGTTTTCATCTTTCATCGAAACAAACTTGAGGTTGTATTCTTGGATATTGTATGAAGATAGGGGCGAAACCAAATCTATTAGGATTTGGTTTTGGGAAAGAAAATTGGATAAAAACATATTCTTCTAAATATCCTATCTCGAGTAATTGTTCTTTCAGACCACCAATCCGTTGCCGACATTGGAAAAGCTGATCCATATTTATTTTATAGGGATGCTCAGGTAAAGCCATCATCTGGACAATCTGACGCTTATCCCCGAAAAGCAAAACCTCTCGATATTCAACAAGAAGCGCTGTCGATCTTTTTGATAACTTATCTTCTAGCTTCCTTTCATTACCAAGCTCACGTATGAGATCCTGCTGGGAAGAAGTCCTTGTAGGTATTTTATTCGAGTTTTCATCATAAATTGATTCAGTTCCTAGAATATTCCCACCTATCAAAAATCCGAAAAGAAACGCTAAAGCACTCCGTGAATTTTTCATTCTTTTACTCAATTAATCATTATCTTATATAATAAATTAGAACCCACACGACAAAAAAACGCAATATGCTGCTTTTGCTTTGGGGTAGCTTAATCTGATAGAAGCAATAGAGCTAATTTCTGTTTAAAAACAAATACCAAGGCTCATATTTGCCCAAAAATGGCAGTTTACCTGGTTTTTTTAGGGCTTAAAAAAAGTTTTGAGGGTTGGCCGTGGATGCATGATTCCTAACAAAAAACAAGACTGTTTTTTAGCAAGCCAATATGTTTCTTTAGCACAAGATATTGTTATCGACATCAAAATTAAAACCATATTTAGTAGTATAGAGGGGAAAAACACATGAAGATTCATCGTCAATTCACAACGGCAGGTCAATCCCCCTATACGACCATTACGTTTCGTCAAATCAGCAGTGAAATTCGTAACCCAGATGGGTCCGTTGTCTTTCGCCAAGATAACATTGAGGTGCCTGACTTTTGGTCGCAAGTCGCTTGTGATGTCCTGGCCCAAAAGTATTTCCGTAAAGCCGGTGTCGCAAAAGATCTTGTCGTGGTCGAAGAAAATTCTGTTCCAAGCTGGCTATGGCGTCATACCCCAAAACCAGGAACCACTTTCGGAAGTGAAACCACGGCGCGCCAAGTATTTGACCGACTCGCGGGCACCTGGACCTATTGGGGATGGAAGGGTGGCTATTTCGATACAGAAGAGGATGCACAAAGTTTCTTTGATGAAATGCGCTATATGTTGTGTACCCAAATGGCCGCGCCAAATTCCCCTCAGTGGTTCAATACGGGGCTCCATTGGGCTTATGGTATTGATGGCCCCGCTCAAGGTCACTTCTATGTAGATTACAAAACAGGAAAGCTCGTCTCGTCCCAATCCTCTTATGAGCACCCTCAACCTCACGCTTGTTTCATCCAAAGTATTGGGGATGACCTTGTCAATGAAGGGGGCATTATGGACCTTTGGGTTCGCGAGGCACGCCTGTTTAAATATGGATCTGGAACAGGAAGCAACTTCTCCAATTTACGAGGGAAAGGAGAACCCTTATCGGGGGGCGGAAAGTCTTCTGGATTGATGAGCTTTTTGCGCATTGGAGACCGTGCTGCAGGCGCTATTAAATCCGGCGGTACAACCCGCCGGGCCGCCAAGATGGTCATTGTCGATATCGACCATCCTGATGTCGAAGAATTCGTCAACTGGAAGGTGCAAGAAGAACAGAAAGTAGCCGCCCTTGTTACTGGATCGAAACTCAATAAACAACATGCAGATGCTTTGATGGCAGCTTGCCAAACATCTGATGTCCCTGAAGCCGACCGCCTAGATCCAAAGAAAAATCCTACTTTAAAAGAAGCGATTCGTGCCGCCCGTAAGGACATGATTCCAGAAAATTATGTGCAACGGGTGATCCAACTTGCTCGCCAAGGCCACACAAAAATTGACTTTCCCGTCTTTGATAAAGATTGGGATTCTGAAGCTTATCTTACCGTATCCGGACAAAATTCTAACAACACCGTGCGCATATCAAATGATTTCCTAGAGGCCGTCCAAAAAGATGAAGATTGGCACCTTAAACGTCGCACGGATGGATCCATTCACCATACACTTCGCGCTCAAGATTTATGGGAAAAAATTGCTCTTTCAGCTTGGGCTTCCGCTGATCCAGGGGTTCATTTTGACACCACCATTGATGAATGGCACACATGCCCTGAAAGCGGCCGAATCAAAGCCTCGAACCCTTGCTCTGAGTATTTATTCTTGGATGATACGGCTTGTAACCTGGCTTCTTTAAACCTGGTTACTTTTTGTAAGGGGGAAACCTTTGACATTGAAGCCTATCAACACGCCATCACTTTGTGGACGATCACCCATGAAATCTCAAATATGATGGCTCAATTCCCCTCCCGGGAGATTGCGCTTCGGACATATGAATTCCGTACCATCGGTTTGGGTTATGCCAACCTTGGGGGGCTCTTAATGGCTTTGGGTATTCCCTATGATAGCACGGAAGGTCGTTCAATTGCAGGCGCTTTAGCAGCTGTCCTCACAGGGGTGTCTTATGCAACTTCGGCAAAAATAGCCAAAGAATTGGGAACCTTCCCAGGATATTCAATGAATAAAGATGCCATGTTGCGAGTTATGCGCAATCATCGCCATGCCGCTTATGGAGAAACGAAGGGATATGAAGGTCTTTCGATTCTGCCAGTTCCCTTGAAGGGGAAAGATTGTCCTTTAACAGGCCTTGCAGATGCTGCTAAAAAAGCTTGGGATGAGGCTGTGAAATTGGGGGAAAAATATGGATATCGCAATGCCCAAACAACGGTTATTGCGCCCACAGGCACCATTGGCCTTGTCATGGATTGCGATACCACAGGTGTTGAGCCTGATTTTGCTATTGTAAAATTCAAAAAATTAGCTGGTGGCGGCTACTTTAAAATCATCAACCAAATGGTTCCAAGGGCACTAAAAGTCCTGGGGTACACCCCTGATCAAATTAATGACATTATCTGTTATGCGGTTGGTCATGGCACTCTCGAAAATGCGCCGGGCATTAACTTTGATGCCCTCCGGTCTAAAGGGTTTACAGATGAAATCTTAACAAAACTCAACGACGGCCTGACCAGTGCCTTTGATATTAAATTCGCCTTTAATAAATATGCTTTGGGCGAAGATTTTTGCAAAAAAACGTTGGGGTTCACAGATAAAC
Organism: Candidatus Finniella inopinata; assembly: GCA_945877185.1. Taxonomy (GTDB): domain Bacteria; phylum Pseudomonadota; class Alphaproteobacteria; order Paracaedibacterales; family VGCI01; genus VGCI01. The sequence continues at coordinate 15,273 of CAMCRD010000009.1, forward strand.
AACTCAATGACTTTAACTTTGATATGCTGTCTGAGCTTGGCTTTACCAAAACAGAAATTGAAATGGCCAATAATTTTTGTTGCGGCACGATGACGGTAGAGGGAGCACCCCATTTAAAGGATGAGCATTTGCCCGTCTTTGATTGCGCAAACCCTTGCGGAAAAGTGGGGAAACGGTTCCTGTCTATTGATAGCCATATTCATATGATGGCGGCTGTACAGCCCTTCATCTCAGGGGCCATCTCCAAAACCATCAATATGCCAAACAACGCAACGATTGAAGATTGTAAGCAAGCCTACCTGGCTTCTTGGCGTCTTTGCTTGAAAGCCAATGCTCTCTATCGCGATGGGTCGAAACTTTCTCAACCCCTTAATACATCATTATTTGATGAAGTAGAGGTTGAAGAACTCTATAGCTTGCCCAACGCTGAAAAGGCAGAAGTTGTCGCAGAGCGTATTGTGGAACGTCTCATTGGAAGAGGCAACCAAACTTCCCAACGAACCAAATTACCGAATCGCCGCAAAGGCTACACTCAAAAAGCATCTGTCGGCGGGCATAAGATTTACTTGCGCACAGGCGAATATGATGATGGATCCATTGGTGAAATCTTTATTGATATGCACAAAGAGGGTGCCTCCTTCCGGTCCTTGATGCACAACTTTGCCATGGCAATCTCCATAGGCTTACAGTATGGCGTTCCCTTGGAAGAATATGTGGAAGCCTTCACCTTTACCCGCTTTGATCCATCCGGCATGGTGGAAGGGAACCAGACCATTAAGATGGCAACCTCGATTTTAGACTATATTTTCCGTGAACTTGCCATCACGTACATGGGACGCCACGATCTGGCTCATGTTCAAATCGGAGACATGGATTTGCGTCCCGACACCATTGGAGAAACGACGGGCTACCCTTCTGTTTTAACGGAAGATGCCCCCATTGGAAAAACCCAAGAAGATATCCATGCAAAAACAGGGTTGGAAATGGGCCAAGAAATGGAAACGCGCCCCAATAATCTTTACATCTTGCCTTTGCGCGGTGAAGAAACGACCGTATTAGCCGCGACGGGTACGGGAGGATTTGCTATGGGCGTCGGCCGCAAACCAACGCAGTTAGACAGCGTACGTCGTGCGCGGTTACAAGGATACGAAGGCGATTCCTGTGGCGATTGTGGCAACTTTACGATGGTTCGCAATGGAACTTGTTTAAAGTGCAACACCTGTGGTGCAACCAGTGGATGTTCTTAAGTTAAAGGATAAGAGCCAGGGTTTAGAGAAATGGAAACTGTTATCTCTAAACTCTGGCTCTCTAAACTCCAATAAACTCAATTCATGTTTCTTTGAAAAATGAATTCATTACAACCTATACCACCAGCACAGGTTTTTAAAAAAAGAAGTGAGAATTTTTTACCTTTAAAGAACTCAAATACCTTTTCTGGTTTAGCAACCTCAAAGGGATATCCTCCAACCCAATCAATCAAATCATAATAAGCGGACATCCCACGAGTATTAAGGGCATAATTGCGCCAAGACTTAAGAGGGTTCCCTGTTTTTAAGAAATCTTTCACAAAAGTTAGGGTCCATTGCCGAAACAAGGTATACATACTTAAAATCCAACGAACAAAAGCGCCCGATTCATTATAGGTTCTTTTGATCCACGCCCATCGACGGCTTGCATCCCCTTGGTCATTATAAATGGAGATAAATAAATACCCCCCCGGCTTAATCATATCACTCACGTTCTCAAATGCCTGAGCCATATTGCCTGTATGATGTAAAACGCCCCAAGAATAGAGAATATCAAATTTTCCCAAGGTATTGAGATAGGATTTGTCCAAAGCTGACCCTTGATCAACTGTCCATGCCGGATCGTTCGGAAAAAAACGCTCCTTCAAAGACTTTGTACAAGCTACAGATTGGGGGTCATAGTCAAAAGAATACACCTCCGCTCCCAAACGCCTTGCAGCAAGGCTAAACAACCCACTCCCGGACCCAACATCTAAGAATCGCAAACCCTGTAAATCTGATCGCTCAAGTGTTTTTTTCAAGGATGCTTCAGCTTCTTGGATTCGACTCTCATCAAGCACTTTCAAAAATGAAGACCAATTTTTTCCGAATTTAAACCGCACTTCTTCTGTTTCTGTTGTCATTTTCACTTTCCGCTTTACGGTTCTCAAGCAACGCCTTATAACAGCTCATCTTTTAAGAATATACAGAATTGGCCCCCTAAACTTCAAGGTTTATAAAAGAGTTTGAAACGAATAAGAACAAAATGGAAATTACTTTCCTTAACCCCTTGTTAATTGATCATTTTGTATGTTAAATAAAGCAACTCATTAAAAGATTGAATTCAGAGGGAACAATACGGATGATTATGGATATAGGATTGCAAAAGAAAGACCGTAAAGTTATTACCGACGCGTTAAGTCGTGTTTTGGCGGATACCTTTACTCTTTATGCAAAAACCCATAGTTTTCACTGGAATGTTACCGGTTTAAATTTTTACTCCCTTCATAATTTTTTTAAAGAACTCTACGAAGACCTTATCGAAGGTGGCGACACGATTGCAGAGCGAATTCGAACCCTAGGATATTGGGCGCCGAGTTCTTTTTCAGAATTTGCCAGTCTTTCTGCAATTAAAGAAGAAACGCATCATATCTATGATTCAGCAGATATGCTTCGGCAGCTGGTTCTAGACAATGAACTCTTGGTTCGTCGGCTTAAGGAGGTTTTCGATGTTGCAGAAGCAAATAATGATAGCGTGACAGCCGACATGATAACAGATAGGATGAACATCCATTCGAAAGCAGCTTGGATGCTGCGTAGCCACCTAGAATAATCCTACACAAGAAGAGGACCATAAAATGCGAACGAATATGATTGAAGCAGTGATGGGGGCTATTGTTCTGCTCCTCGCTTCCTTTTTTTTAGTATTCGCTTATACTTCGAGTAAAGGAGGGTCTTATTCAGGCTATCCCCTCGTCGCAAAATTTGATCGTATCGATGGGCTTTTGGTTGGTAATGATGTCCGCATCAGCGGCGTTAAAGTCGGCAGTATCGTCAGCATTGAGATTGACCCCCAAACCTTTTTGGCCCGCGTTGTCTTCACCGTTCGTAAAGGGCTAGACCTTCCCGTTGATACGGTTGCTGAAATTGTGAGCGAAAGCTTGATGGGGGGCAAATACATTGCTCTTGTCCCAGGCGGTGATAAAAAAACCCTCGCACCTGGTGAAAAAATCACCTATACACAGTCTGCTATTAGTTTCGAGGCATTGATTGGTAAGTATCTTTTCTCCAACAAAGATGAGGAAAAAGAAGAAAAATCAAAGAAACAGGCCTAACGGGTTTGATGCCAAATCCAATCCACGCTTCTGAGAAGAGGAGCATAAATATCTTCTTCCAAAGGAATGCGGATCATGTGTTCTTCCTCTTGAGTGGGTGGACGAGATAAAAATTGGACTTTGGGCGCATCTTCAATAAGGGCCATTGGCGTTTGTTCCGCCCCCTCGCCCATGATAAATACAGCTGACGTCGCCAAGGCATCAATCATATTCATTTGCGTCACGCGAAGAGGATGATCAAAAATATCAGGCTTGCCAACATAGCTGTACAAGGGCTCAAAACCACACCATCCAAGGGAAATTCCTGTAACGCCTTTACGCAAAGGCGTTGTGTGGCTGTCTGTTATGATCACCCCAAGATGATTTAGGTGATGTTTCTGGCGTAAATACTGCCAAATCTCTGCTGCCGTTTGCTGACTATTATGGGGGTAAAGGATATACATGCCATCCCCATTTGATTCATCAATCCCAGCTGATGGAATGAGAATATTATGCTTGATCGTAAGATGGGCATCATAAAGGCTATCTTGCTCCTTTAAATGGGCATCGGCTTCTCTTTTGACAAGCTCAAACTTGTTGCTTACAGAATCTTTCGGCACGACACGCCCCTGGCAAATGCTTAAGATCTTCGAAGTAATCGCAATAATCGTTCCTTCAGCTATTGATAGAAGGTATCGATCTAAAATTGCATTGATCGATTCTCTTGGTTGAATCGGGTGGGTTTTTATTGGACTTACTTTCATGCTGCTTCCCTTGTGCTAGTGCACGTATTTATAAATTGTGAAATGCTTTTCTTGTCTGATGATTTCATAAGACCAATCCTGCAGTAGGCTCAAAGGGAAAATGGTGTCCCCTTCATAAACATCATGGATCTTTGTCAATAGAAACGCGCTCAAAAGATCTGCTGTTAAAAATAGCTTTGCAATTTCTGCGCCCCCAATCATGAAAATTTCTTTGTCAGCTGGTATAGGGCTCAAGGCCAAAAAATCATTCAATGATGAAACAAAAATAACGTTCTCACAAGGTTCAGATGGCTTTTGAGAACGTCTTGAGAAAACAATATTGAAACGGTCTTTTAAAGTGGCCGATGGAATAGATTCAAAGGTCTTGTGACCCATAATCATGACCTGTCCAAAGGTTACTTTTCGAAAATGCTCTAACTCCTCAGGATATGACCAAGGTAGTCCCCCCTTGTTTCCAATAACACCCCTCGGATCACAAGCCATAAGCCCAATAATTTTTTTGTTGTTCATAAACAGCCCCTTTTGGTTGATCTTTGATTTCCTGAACAACAAAAAATCCATCAGGCATCTTTTGAAAAAATCTCACATATTAGACACCTGAAGTCAATGAAATTGCCGCATAACTCATGGACAATATGATGTCCATTCCTTTGCCAGATTCAAGAATTATCGTGCAATAGCTTTCTGAATTGGGTATAATCAAGCGGGATAACATGTGCCTTGTCTGAGTCCATCAGTTCACGGAAGTGTAGGGGCATCGAAAATGTCGCAAAAAAAGATCACCACACAAAAGATCATTCTCGTCACAGGGATGTCAGGGGCTGGGCGGTCGACTGCGCTGAAAGTTTTGGAAGATTTAGGCTATGAAGCTATCGACAACCTTCCGTTAAGTTTGCTCCCCCATTTATGTGACCAAATTCCTTCTTGGGAACGGCACAATCCATTAGCCATTGGGATTGATACAAGGTCCTATGGCTTTGATCTCACTCGATTCTGGGAATTATTTCAAATAATATCAGCTACCCTAAAAGGCTCCGTCCAGCTTTTGTACCTTGAATGTGATGACGAGGTTCTTTTACGTCGTTTTACAGAAACCCGCCGACGGCACCCTATCGGAGAATTTTCTCTGCCAGAAGCGATTGCTCAGGAACGGCAATTGATAGACCCGTTGAAATCTTTGGCTGATTTAACGATTGATACCTCTCATTTATCCATGCCAAGTTTTGGACAAATCGTACGCCAGCATTTCAGCCTAGAAGACTCCCTTTCTCTATTGATTTCATTGATTTCTTTTTCTTATCGCCGTGGATTACCACGAGAAGCAGACATGGTTTTTGATGCCCGTTTTCTCTCAAATCCCTATTATGAAAAACCTTTTCGCGTTTTAACAGGGAAAGATGCAACTGTTGGAGAGTACTTAACCAAAGATTCAAATTGGCAAGCCGTCTATGAATCCTTACAAGAAATTATTCGTCATTCTTTAAAGGGATTTCGTTTAACGGGACGCAGTTACTTAACGCTCGCCTGTGGTTGCACGGGCGGACAGCATCGTTCCGTTTTTTTAGCGGAGCAGTTATCAAAGTGGCTTCACAATGAAGGAGAAAGGGTTATGATTGAGCATCGGGATTTACCCATTCGGACACATTAATTAAGGGAGATATGCTATGATTGGTCTTGTCATTGTAACCCATGGTCAACTCGCTAAAGCCTTTGTTGAAGCTTTAGAACACGTGGTCGGTCCGCGGGAAAATATTCGTGCAATATGCATTTACCCTCAAGATAACATTGACCTTCATCGAGAAAATATTTTGAAAGCCACCGAAGAAGTTGATAGAGGGCAAGGCGTTATTCTACTGACAGACCTGTTTGGGGGAACACCTTCCAACTTAGCGATTTCAGCCCTTGGCGTGAAATCTGTAGAGGTCATTGCGGGAATTAATTTACCCATGCTCGTCCGATTGGCGCGACTGCCAGAAGGCACATCCCTAAAGGATGCTGTTATCCAAGGCCAAGAAGCGGGACGTAAATATATCCATGCTGCCTCTACTCTCCTCGAAGGCAAAATGATGGAGCCAGTAACAACAGAGCAAATAGCTAAAAACGGATAATTAGGGATAACGGGCCATGAATGATTTCACGCCCCAAACTCGAACTGCCGTCATTGTGAATCGTTTGGGCATGCATGCCCGGGCAGCCGCAAAGCTTGCTCAGTTGTCGGATCAGTTTAAGGCAACGACAACACTTGAAAAAGATGATCTCGTCGCCTCAACAGACTCCATTATGGAATTAATGATGCTCACAGCAGGGCCAGGTGATACGGTTAAAATCACAACCATAGGGCCAGAGTCAACGGCTGCGCTCAAGGCTCTGGTCGATTTGATTCAAAAGGGCTTTGGAGAGGATGTTGTTATCCCAGAAACGAACGAGACTGCGCCAAAGATTTAACAATCCCTAAGAGCTCTTGTAAAGTCTGACATGTCAAATCCGATGGATAACCTGTCAATTCAACAGGGGTAAAGTGTTGTTGAAAGACTCGACATACTTTTTGAGAATCGTCATCCCAGACGCCCGTTAAAGGGCACTCATAGCCAATATCTCGTAGAGCTTGCTGTACTTCCAGAAAACTTAAGGATACTGAGGAGGACAATGGGGGTGTCTTTTGACTCGACCAAAGTCCAAAGCCCTTCTTCGCAAGATCATGCCAAGGAAACAATTCTCCTGGATCTTGCTTTCGCAAAGGCGCCACATCTGAATGTCCCACAACGCGATGTGCCGGAATTCCATAGATTTGGGTCAACTCTTCCAACAAGTGATAGAGTGTGGTCATTTGAGAGACTGGAAAAGGCTCTGGGCCAAAAGTATGCCCAAGGTTATCCAGCTCAATTCCAATAGAACGACTGTTAATATCCCCTTCACCCCCCCAAAAGCTAGTGCCAGCATGCCAAGCACGATGCTTTGGGTCAACCAATTGATAAAGGGGCCCTTCTTTATGAATCAAAAAATGGGCGCTCACCTTACTTGCGGGATCACATAATCGTGCCAAGGCCTCTTCTGCGTTTGGCATATCGGTGTAATGAAGGACGATCATATCCAAAGGAATCCCAGAGGGGCGGGGCTCAAAATTTGGGGATGGGTAGTAGATTTTTTTCAACATGAACAACTCGTTAACAAGCCAGAATGAGCATCAAAAGCTCTTTCATTGGTACTAATATCAAGGATCGGAGACTCAAATACAACTCCAAAAAGAGTATCAATCTATCTTTCTTAAAGATCACAATGGTTGATATGAATTGATCAAATTTTACGATTCCAATTAAAAGCTTCAAGCTGAAATAAGGAACTGAATACAAGAATCTTATTTCAAGTTGAGGCTCCAAGTTGAAATAAGGAATCGCATCATGATCGAACGCAAAGCGGGTGAATATTACTCCGAAAATGAAACAATATATGTTTTCAAAAATGCAACCCAATGCATCCCTTGCTGTACCGGACATAATATGTAAGCTATTTGCCTTCCAGAGTAATAGGAACCTTGATGCTTATTAAATTAATTGTAGGATCGTTAGAAGCATATGCCACCCTAGAAGAAGCATGGATAAAAGCAACACTGTATGCTTTCGCAATTATAATTGTAGGAGGCATATTGTGGCTGTTGTTATTTTCTCTGTTTACGTTTTTAACTATGTATATTATGTATGTCTTGGGCGCTGATATAGATGTAAATAAAGTAACTTTTATCTCTTTCTCTATTACAACACTTCTTATTACAATACTTCTATCACTACTCGTAATAAGACAGTATAAGAAGAGAAAATCACAAAACAAATAAAGCTGTATGTCATCTCCGCGGCTCGCCACGGCAAACCCGCTAGGCATAACTAGGATGACACATCATAAGCTGGCAAACTTATTTTGGCAAATATAGTGAAAAAACCTCTGAATGAGGAAACTTTTTTAAGATATATTCCCTTGAAAATTATTGAAAAGGGCGCTATTCATAAGTCTGATGAACAAGTGGGGCCATAGCTCAGCTGGGAGAGCGCTACGATGGCATTGTAGAGGTCAGGAGTTCGATCCTCCTTGGCTCCACCAAGTTCACGAAACCACACAGATGCCCATCGCCCCCTACCAGAAAGGACCATGTATCCTTGTCCTCGCTTGCCGTAGAAGCCTTCAAAACCTTAAATACGCTATTCGAACAGCTTGAAAAAGTTGGTTTTGAGTGCGAGTGTGATGGTCATTCCCTCGCCTTTGATTTGCCGGATGGACGCCCCTACCTTCTCAATTACCATGGGGTGACTCACCAAATTTGGTTAGCTTCCCCCCTCACCGGCGCCCATCATTTTCGACTTCAGGATGGCCATTGGATCTCCACCCGGGGAACAGAGGACTTAATCACTTTGCTCGAAACAGAATTAGCGATATCCCTCTCATGACTCAGCTGAAGACAAAGAGTTCCCCCCAAATCGCTCCTCAAGCTTCTTATGAAAAAACAATTCATAAGCTGAAAATTCTTCTCAAGCTCGCAACACCTTATCGCCGCCCCCTAACCTTTGCCATTCTTTCTTTAATTCTGGCCGCCGGGATGGTCTTAAGTTTGGGGTGGGGTTTGCGCCACCTCATCGACCATGGTTTCGGACAAGAAGACGCCGCAAGTCTGGACTCTACTCTTCTTTTAATGGGCTTTGCTGTTGTGTTGCTCGCCATCGCCAGCTTCGGCCGGAGTTACTACATCGGCTGGGTGGGAGAGCGGGTGGTCACCGATTTGCGTCAACGGGTTTTCAATCACTTGTTATCTCTGGATGTTGGTTTTTTTGAATTGATTCGCCCTGGTGAATTGGTCTCCCGCATCACAGCCGACACCACATTGGTTCAAGTTGTCATTGGGACATCCGCGGCGGTCGCCGTTCGAAATTTTCTGTTGCTCGTCGGGGGCCTTGTCATGATGATGGCAACGTCCCTAAAGTTAACGCTGTTAACCCTCATCATTGTGCCCTTTGTCTTAATCCCCATTTTAATTTATGGCAAGCGCGTGCGCCACCTATCTCGAAAAAACCAAGACCAAATGGCTGATGTCGGCGGATTTTTAGAAGAAACCATCGGCGGCATCCGTACCTGCCAAGCCTTTATGCATGAGGATCATGATCGAGCCGCGTTTAGGGACCACACGGAAAAAGCCTTTGGCGTGGCCATTCAGCGTATTCATTTGCGTTCCCTCTTGGCATGTCTTGTCATGACGTTGGTATTTGGGGGCGTAAGTTTGGTTCTTTGGAGCGGGAGCCGGGATGTGATTGTCGGCACCCTTCAAGCAGGACAATTATCAGCCTTTATCTTTTATGCTGTTGTGGTGGCCTCCTCCGCAGGGTCTTTTTCAGAAATTTTTGCCGACCTTCAACGAGCGATGGGAGCCCTTGATCGGTTACGGGAATTATTGGCCACAGCACCAAGTTTACAACCAAGAGATGAAACAATTTTTCGAAAGCTGCCCACGCCATCAAGTGGCGTCATAGCGCTCCATAATGTCTGCTTTGCTTATCCCAACAATCCAGAACGGCCCATCTTGAACAACATTACGTTATCGGCAGCTCCTGGGGAAAAAATAGCGATTGTTGGCCCATCTGGCGCCGGAAAAAGCACCCTTTTTTCTATTTTGCTTCGGTTCTATGCTCCTCAATCCGGAGGAGTTTATTTAGATGGGGTCGATGTGCGCGATGTGGACGTAAAAGAAGTCCGCTCCAGGATGGGATTGGTCCCCCAAGATCCCATGATCTTCTCTCAATCCCTTTATGAGAATATCCTTTATGGTCGCCCCAATGCCACCGAGACGGACGTCTGGAAAGCTGCAGAGTTAGCCCATCTCCTCGACATCATTAACGGTCTTCCCCAAGGGATTCATACCCTTCTCGGAACGAAAGGGGTTCGCCTCTCAGGGGGACAAAAACAACGTGTCGCTATTGCCCGCGCTATTCTGCGCAACCCTTCCCTTCTTCTTCTGGATGAAGCCACCAGCGCACTTGATTCTGAAAACGAACACCTCATTCAGCAGAGCCTCAACCATCTCATGGCAACCCGCACCACCCTTGTGATTGCCCATCGCCTTGCCACCGTTTTAAAAGCGGACCGCATCATCGTGATGGACCGAGGGGAAATTGATGCCGTCGGCACCCACGCAGAACTCATCAGCGAAGACGGCCTCTATCGCCGCCTCGCCATGATGCAATATGCCGAAAATGATCCCCCGAAGCGCTGGATGGCTTGAACTAAATTATCTGATATTTAAAAGGGGTAAGGGGATCTTAGAGATCCCCTGTCATTAACCTTATAGTGGTTGCCCGATCCCAGCCTCTTTTAAGGATTGTTCATTTAATGCACCCCCGATGCAACAGTCCGCAATCTTGCCATCAATCACGATCGTCGGTATTTTATGAATGCCCATTTTCTTTGCCCGATCCGCAATTTTGGGATCTTTCATATCCAACACATTGATGTCACATGATGGACAGGCCATATCCTTGACCCGTTGGACAGCCTCCTCGCAAATTGGGCACCCTGCACTGAATATTTCTACGTTACGGTTTCTAACCATTTGTCTCTTTCCTTATAAGTTAATAGAAAACTCGCTCTTATTATTCAACGAGCTAGGGCGTTTCATAATCACACCCTATAAGGAAGTGTGGGCCCTGCACCCTGGTGACGGGTCAAGGACTTTTTTTCTTGTGAATATTGTGGTTTAAGATCATCGCGAGCATATTTTTAATCCCTAGCTTTTATTTCACCCACGATCGGACAGTTTTCTAGAGGACCTTCTTTGGGGCATTTCGATTGCAAATCCAACAGTGTCTTCTTAATCTTTTGAAGCGCCTTTATTTTTTGTTCTATGATTTTAACCTTCGCTGTAGCGCGATCATTAATGGTATCACATCCCGTATTTTCATCTTCAATGAGGGTAACAAGATCGGCTATTTCACCTAACGTAAAACCCAGCTCTTTGCTTTTTAAAATAATTTGTAAGCGTGCAAGAGAATCCTTTGAGTAGTGGCGGTACCCTGACAAACTCCGGTCAGAGGGGCACAAAAGGTTACAACGCTCATAAAAGCGTATGGTTGAAACTTTGACCCCTGCCACCCTTGCCAATTGCCCTATCGTTAAACCATTCATCACTCACCCCTTTTACTTATGTATAGTCTTTTAAGTTTAGTTTTTCACAAGGAACAAGAAGCAACGCCTACTAAAGCTAGGCGAGCGACGAAGTGACGATGTAAAAATCTAAAATCAAAAGACTATAATCCTTGTACACCCTAAACCCTAGTGTAAGGTCAAGGAGGGAGTCTTATGAAGGATCTTTTGAAGTCGCCAGTTGTGTTCTTAAACACCTTTGAAGACGCGGCATAAGAATATAAATTAAAACAACTAAGAAAGCATACTTAGTAAGTCCCATGACCCAAAGAAGGAATTTTGATCCCTCCTTTGGAATCGGAAATATAAAAGAAACCCCGCCTAAAATGCCAAGAGAAAGTAAGATTAAAAAAAGATTCATTCGTTTGCCTATGGCTGTATTTAAGGGCTCAGAAACTTCTCGCCATTGTAGAGATAGGCCATATCCAATCAGGGCTCCCAAGGCCATAACGACCATCGGAGGCGTTGACTGAAAGCGAGAGATAAGAAAATACACCAAAGCGCCCCAAAAAATGATTATCCAATAGGAGCGCGTTTGGCCTGAAAGCCATTTTGAAACGAAGGACTGAAAGTGATTGTAATAAACCAGGAGGGTTAAACCACCCAAAAAGAAACCTACAATGACATCATAAGGACTATGCACGCCCAGATAAAGGCGAGAGAACATCATTGTTGCAACAAGGCAGAGAGCAGCAAAAGAGAGCCCAAAAGATCGACGCGCAAGGCAAATCATCCCCCAAAATACGACAGCGACTTGAATGTCTCCACTTGGAAAACCAAAGGGATCATGAACAGGAACCAAATGAAAAGCATGATCAGGACGGGGAATCGAAAAGAGGTTTTTGAGCACACAATTGAGCAGCGTGGAGAAAGGCACGAGAAACCCTAAATCCCAAAACAGGCGATTTCGCGGTTGCCGCCAGTAGCCAACGGCAATTACAAGAATATAAAAACTGTCGCTTGCAAAGAAGGGAAACACCTTGAAAAAGCTGGTCAATGTGTCTGATCGAATGCTGACAATCCAAGAAAAAAGATCTAACATCCTAATTCTTTCCTATTGGATAGGTAGGTGATCAATAACCACCCCACCGCAATGCCCACAAGCCCCATAAAAGTAAGGATGATATGCGGCGGAATGCCGATGCGGTAATGGATGACCCCCATCATCAGCCCCGCAACGGGAAGGAGACTGAGGCCTAAGCATGCGGGATTTTTTTGAATAAAAGAAAAGCGCGTTATCTTCACAACACCATAAATGGTTAAGATGCCAACGGCAACAGCCGCGACAACATCTTCAAGAGTATGGTATCCTTGCTGAATCAAGCCATAACCAAGTCCTGTTAAAGTCAAAATGATAAGGCTACGAACCCCCCGATAAGCGTAAGCCCAAAACACCCACCCATAAAAAGCCACGGCGACTTGCATATGGCCACTGGGAAAGGCAAAGCCTTCTTTGCCAATTGCTGGATTGAGGGGCACTAAAAAAAAAGATTTTAAGAGGGTGTTAAAGATCATTGTAAAAAGGATCAATAGGCAAGCATTTACCCACACGATAGTACCTTGCTCAGAATTCTTTATGATATCATTTTTTTCTAATAAAAATCCAATAATGAGGAATGGAACAATGAGGGTGGGATGCCCAAATGCAAGAAATCCCTTAGCTAAAAAGTCCAGAGGTTCCATGAGATCTATTAAATCTCCATTACATCTTCGATATAAACCACCGTCTCATTCCGTCCCCCCCACGTATCTAAACGTAGCGTACCCACAACATGCACCAGACGATTTTTCGACTTCAAGATTGTTTGACCCAACGGTTGTTGCACTACCCGAAAAGCAATCGCTTTTTGGCGCGCGCCATCTTCGCTTAAGAGCGTGCACCGCACATGGTCGTTTCCAAAAGCTTCGGCATAGGCGATGCGCACATTCTGGAGCATAAACTTCGGTGTTGGGTTGCCCGCCCCGAAAGGCTCCAAACATGCCAAACTTTGAAGAAAATCCAGCGTTATCCCTTTGAGTGTAACAGAAGCATCAACATCCAACGTTGGCTTGATGAGATCCATATCTGCGGCCAGGCGGTTCAGCAGAAAATCATAGAATTTATCAAAATGATCACGCATCACCGTAAACCCTGCCGCCATGGCATGACCGCCCCCATGAACAAGGAGCCCTTGATGGCAGGCCGCATGCATGGCTGTCCCCAGATCTACTCCCGTTACCGAACGCCCCGACCCTTTGCCTACATCCTCTGTAAAGCTAATGATACACGCGGGACGCCCATAACGTTCCTTCAGGCGGCTCGCCACAATGCCAATCACGCCCGGGTGCCACCCGTCCCCTTTGACCAGAAGAATAGGCTTACTCTGAAGATCGGTCGTTTCCACAAGCTCAATGGCTTCTTCCAACACGGTCGCTTCAATTTGTTGACGCTCCCGATTCAGCACATCAAGGCGCTGAGCGATAACGCGCGCTTGGGCGTCATCATCAGTGGATAAAAGCAGTGCCCCAAGATTTGCTTCACCAACGCGCCCTCCCGCATTTACCCGTGGGCCAATCATAAAGCCTAAATGATAGGCAGTCGGGGCTTCTTTCAAACCTGAAACATCCCCTAAGGCGGTCAATCCTAAATTAAGCCGCCATCGGGCAATCTTGAGCCCTTGTGTCACAAAAGCCCGGTTCAGCCCGGTGAGCGGCATCACATCACAAACCGTCCCAAGGGCCACAAGGTCAAGGAGGTTCATCAAGTCAGGCTCAGGCCCTGCAAACCACTTGATGTCCCGAAGCTTGCGTTGCAAGGCGACAAGAAAAACAAAGGACAAACCTGCTGCACAGAGATTCTTGAGAGGAGATTCTTGATCCAAGCGATTGGGATTGATGACCGCATAGGCCTCCGGCAAAGCGGGTTGCGCCACATGGTGGTCTATGACGATGACATCCATCCCCAAGGCTTTTGCTTCAGCCAATGGCTCAAAGGCTGTCGTGCCACAATCAACCATCAAGACAAGGGCATGGCCCTCCTTCTTTAAAGTCCGCATGGCTTCCGCGTTGGGGCCATACCCCTCGTCAATGCGGTCGGGAATGTAAATGCGAATGGCCCTGCCAAGAGCTGCAAAGTATCGATGAAGAAGCGCACACGAGGTTCCTCCGTCCACATCATAATCCCCAAAAACAGCGATTTTTTCTCCTGCTTTCAAGGCTGCAATAACCCGGTCAACCGCTTGGTCCAGATCCTTCAGATGAGAGGGATCCGGCATAAGCTGCCGCAAGGTCGGCTCCAAAAAAGACGGAACATCCTCTAAGGCTACGCCCCGGTTTGACAACAATTGCCCAACAGACGGAGAAAGGTCATACCGTTGCGTAATAGCAAGCGCTTGACGCTCATCGCAATTTCGAAATTGCCAGATTTTTCCAGAAACGGACGGCTTTGACTCAAACAAGGGCTCAAGATGTGAAGAAGAGGATTCAAGGGAAACTTTAAGAGCACTCACGAAAATTATCCCTTATAAGTAAAGAAAGCCTGGCAATGAAATCTGAATTGGTTTATTAAGTACCACAGCGCACTCTATTGCACCAAATAAATATTGATTGGTACGATGTAGCGTGTTTAAATACTCTTTCTTTTCCTCTTGCTGAAAGGCTCTAACAGCCATAAAATAGAATTCTTCACGAAAAATCGTTAGCAAGGATGACACAGGATCACCGGATCAGGTATACTCGTCTTAAATGAAGCCTTTAGCCCACACCTAATAAGATAAAAAACCGGAGTTTACCAGAAGAATGAGTCGAATTTTTACCGTGTCGAACCAAAAGGGTGGAGTGGGGAAAACCACAACAACCGTTAACTTGGCAACCGGGTTGGCCGCTGTTGGCAAGCGGGTCCTCATCATCGACTTTGACCCCCAAGCCAATGCGTCGACTGGATTGGGCTTAAGCAAGCAAAAGCGCCTCTTGAACTCTTATGGATTATTGATTGGTGACTACACCATGAGCCAAGTCATTGTCAAAAGCGCTATTCCGGGATTATCGATCGTCCCATCTGCCATTGACCTCCTGGGCGCTGAAATTGAGCTTGTCGGCATGGAGCGCCGCGAATACATTCTCAAAGACATCATTGCCCCTTACGTCAACATGTTTGACTATATTCTCATTGATTGCCCGCCATCGATGGGGCTTTTAACCTTAAATGCCATGGTTGCCGCAACGGACGTCATTATTCCGTTGCAATGTGAATATTATGCTTTAGAGGGTTTGAGTTATTTGTTAGGCTCCATTCAAAAGATTAAAAAGACTTTGAATCCCCATTTATCGCTCTTTGGAATTGTCCTCACAATGTTTGATCGCCGAAGCTCCTTATGCGATATGGTCGCAAAGGATGTTCGCTCCTATCTTGCAGACAAGGTTTTTGACACGGTGATTCCCCGAAATACAAAAGTATCTGAGGCCCCCAGCCACGGTAAGCCAGCCTTAATCTATGATTTTAGATGCACGGGCTCCCAAGCTTACATGGCATTGGCCCGTGAAGTGCTCATTCGTGATACCCAATTGAACCAGGAGGAGAAAGTCGCATGATAACAGCAGAAGCCAAGAAAACCCCTCTGGGTCGGGGACTTTCTGCCCTCTTAGGAGAATCCTCCTTGTTAGAAGAGGAAACACCGGGATCCGTCTTTTCGCTCCCCACCCTTGACTTAAAGCCTGGGAAATTTCAACCGCGCAACCGGTTTGATGATGACAAACTGACAACACTCATTGATTCTATCCGGGAAAAAGGGATCATCCAACCCCTTGTTGTGCGTCCTCTGCCTGGAGGCTTGAACACCTATGAGATTATCGCTGGTGAACGGCGGTGGCGTGCGGCACGAACCCTTAATTTAGAAAATGTTCCCGTTATTGTTCGAGATTACAATGACCGGGAGGCCTTAGAAGTCGCCCTTATTGAGAACATCCAACGGGATGACCTGACCCCCATTGAAGAATCTGAAGGTTACCAACGTCTCTTGACGGAATTTAACTATAGCCAGGAGGAGTTGGCGCGTTCCATCGGCAAAAGCCGTAGCCATGTGGCCAACATACTGCGCCTCAACCATTTGCCGGATCACATTAAAGAGATGATCCAAGAAGGCAAGATTTCTGCAGGCCATGCGCGCACCCTCGTGAATGCAGATAATATCGAGGAAATGGTTCAAAATATTATTGAAAACGGCTTGAATGTACGCCAAGCAGAGCAACTCAAACGACAACACGTCAAAGGTCACATCCTCGAACTCCCAGACACAGAACTCGCTGAACAGACCAAAATCATCGAAAATGAAATTGTCAAAATTTTGCAGCTTCATGTTGCTTTAAAGGTTAAAAAAACCGGCGCAACCTTAACGGTTCAATTTCAAAGCTATGAAGAGATTGATGAGTTCATGGATAAGCTGAGATCCTTAGACCTATAAGAGCATCGCGCGTTTGACCATGACGGATCAGATCTTGTGGCGTCCTTCAGAAAAAGCGATTGAAACGGCCAATCTGACCCGTTTTATGGCCACCATTCGCCAAGAGTACGTTTTACCGATCAAGGGCTATAAAGACCTCTATCGCTTCTCGATTGAAAACCCGGAAAAATTTTGGAAATCTGTTTGGTCATTCTGCACTATCATTGCTGAAACCCAAGGAAACCGGGTTTTGATTGATGCAGAGACCATTGAGACCGCAAAGTTTTTTCCCGATGCCCGGCTCAATTTTGCCGAAAATCTCTTGCGCCGACGGGATGAAGCCGTTGCCCTCACCTTTTATGGGGAAGATAAAGTCTACCAAAAGCTGACATTTCAAGAGCTTTACCTTGAAACAGCAAAACTTGTGCATATCTTTAAAGAGTGGGGGATAGAACCTGGTGATCGCATCGCCGGATATTTACCCAACATGCCCCAAACCATCATCGCGATGCTGGCCACTGCCAGCATTGGCGCTGTGTGGTCTTCCTGTTCCCCTGATTTTGGCGCTCAAGGTGTTGTGGATCGATTTTCTCAAATTACACCCCGCGTTTTCCTAATGGCCGATGGGTACTTTTATAGTGGTAAGACTTATCCCTGCTTAGACCGTTTATCCGCGATTCGAAGCGCCATTCCCTCCCTTGAAAAAGTGATCATCGTCCCTTACATAACTCTAGAAAATGACCTATCAACAAAAAATTTAAAGGAACCTTTTGATCTATGGGATGATCTTTTGAAGCAATCAACCGCTCAATCCATTGACTTTGCCCAAATGCCATTCAACCATCCTTTGTTCATTCTCTTTTCTTCCGGCACAACGGGCATCCCCAAATGCATTGTCCACGGAGCTGGGGGAACTTTGCTCCAACATCTGAAAGAGCATCAACTCCATTGTGATATCAAACCAAACGATCAAGTCTTTTATTATACAACCTGCGGGTGGATGATGTGGAATTGGCTTGTCTCTGCCCTTGCCAGTGAGGCAAGCCTTGTTTTGTATGATGGTTCCCCCACATACCCCCATCCAGAAATCTTGTTTGATATTGCCAACAAAGAAAGCGTCACGTTGTTTGGAACATCCGCAAAATATATTGACACGCTCGCAAAACTCGAAGCCAAACCGATAAAAACCTATCCTCTGCATCCTCTACGCATGATCACATCAACCGGTTCCCCTCTCGCGCCGGAGAGTTTCCATTATGTCTACCGCGCCATCAAAAAGGACGTTTGTTTAGCATCCATCTCTGGAGGAACAGATATTATCTCTTGTTTTATGCTCGGCAACCCTATCGCCCCTGTTCGACGGGGAGAATTGCAAACCAGAGGTTTAGGACTTGCCGTGGCTGTCTTTGATGAAGAAGGGAAGCCTGTAACCAGTCAAAAAGGCGAATTGGTTTGCACCCAACCTTTTCCCTCCCAACCCTTAGGGTTTTGGAATGATGCCACAGGGGAAAAATATCATGCCGCATATTTTAGCCGCTTTCCCAATGTTTGGCATCATGGGGACTTTGTGGAACTCACCCCCCATGGCGGGATGGTTATTTATGGCCGCTCAGATACGGTCTTAAATCCAGGCGGCGTTCGGATTGGAACAGCTGAGATCTATCGCCAAGTAGAACAAATTGAGGAAGTTCTCGAAAGCCTGGCGGTTGGACAAACCTGGCAACACGATGAACGGATTATTTTATTTGTTCATCTCAAAGATGATGCTGTTCTTAATGAAGCTCTCCTTCAAAAAATCAAAACTCAAATTCGCCAGAATACAACACCCCGCCATGTCCCTGCAAAAATCCTGGAGGTTACCGATATTCCCCGCACCAAAAATGGAAAAATTGCCGAACAAGCCGTTCGTAATATTATCCATGGTGAGCCTGTTAAAAACCAAGAAGCCCTCGCCAACCCTGAAGCTCTCGACCAATTCCGGAATCGGGTGGAATTATTGCAAGAGTAGGAATATTTAACATAATCCTCCTTCCTAAAAATTAACCTAAAATTAATATCACATCCTTCATATTGAGATTATTACAATTCATTCTTTATTTTTGGAGAATTGACGATGTCCAAAAACATAGTGCGAGCCCTCCTTGTCACGGTTGTTGCCTCCGTATCCTTAAGCGCAAACGATGCCTCTACAGAGGCGAATAAACCCCTCGTCCTGGAATGCCCCCTCATGAAGAGCACAGATTTAAAGACCCTCGCAGATACAGGAGAAATCCAATTAAACGACAAGTCTTTTCACTTAGTGTTTGAACAGGAAACAGGCAATAATTATAATAAGCGTTTACTGGGGTCTAAAGAAAACCTTGACGCTTTCCTGAACAAATCAACCGCTACTTTAACCGTCACTCGCCACATTAATTCCCATCAAAATGCGATGATGAAAGACCACTCGAAAAAGCATTGTCCCTATATTCTTGAAAGAGGGTCAGAGATTGCTGTCGTCGCCATAGCGCCGACTTCTTAAAATTCCTTTACAACGGGAGAAAGAAATAATGGGAGATAAAAGAAAATTATTAGCAATAATGACGATGTTCATAGCTTCCTCATGGTCATGTCATGCCACCCTTTGTCCCCACAATGATGAGGTCAGCCGTAAAATAGAAGAGCTTGCAACGGATGGAAAAGCCCTGTTTCAGGGCGACACATACCATTTGATTTCAAAACCAGAAACGTATCCTTATTATTCAGGAAAATTGTTAGGGAACGACACGCAACTGAACGGTTTCTTAAAAGTAACCAAATTGTTGGATAAAAATTTAACTGCAAAAGCAGAAGCACGACTGCTTCCCCTTCTTCCGACCCCTAATTTTTGTGCTTACAAGATTTCTTTAGGGGAAAATACCCAAGTGATTGCCCTATCTTCAGCGCCACAATAAGCCATTAATCCTTCCAAAAGGACGGCATAAAAAGAAGCAAAATCGCTAATAATTCGAGGCGGCCAAGGATCATTCCAAACATCAAAACACATTTGGGTCCAATTCCCAAATTGGCAAATGTTTCTGTGGGACCGATAAGAGGCCCTAATCCACTACCAAGGTTCCCAAGAGCCGAAGCCGCTCCCGATAAGCTCGTGATAAAATCAAGCCCAAAAATAGAGAGCCCACCAGCCAGCATGATGAGGCAAATGGCATAGAGCGTTATGAACGTAAATACGGAAGTTGAAATATTTTCTGAGATTTTTTGAGATTGGTAGGTCGGTAAATAAATGCCATGAGGACGCCGTAATTGGCGCATATGACTTAAAGCAACAGCAAACAAGACCTGGAACCGGAAAATCTTAATCCCGCCCGTTGTGGATCCCGTACACCCGCCAATAAGGCTGAGAATGAAAAATAAAACAAGGGGGAACGAACCCCATAAATTGTAATCTTCGGTGCTATAACCGGTTGACGTAATAACGGAAATAACAGCAAAGGATGCGTGGCGCAAACTGCCCAAAAAATCGATATTTTGGTTGATCATCAACCAAAGTGCGCCTAATAAGGAAGCACCACAAATAATACCTAAATAAGCGCGCAATTGGCTATCTTGCCAAACAGCTTTATAATTTTGGTGCCACAATTTGACAAACAAAATAAAGGTGGTTCCCCCAATGATCATGAAAACCATCAAAATGAGTTCAATATAAAAGCTATGGAAAGCAGCGATGGATAAATCTTTGGTACTCAATCCCCCGGTGGAGACGGTCCCCATTGCATGGCAAATGGCATCAAACCACTTCATGCCTGCCAGATGCAGCAAAAGAGCACAAGTAACGGTAAAAACAAAGTAAATGGATAGAATGGCCGAAGCGATTTGGGATACGCGCGGTAGAATCTTTTCTGAACGGTCGGAAAATTCATTGCGAAACAATTGCATTCCCCCAATCCGCAAGATGGGAAAAACGCTCATCGCCATCACGATAATACCTGTACCGCCAAGCCATTGAAGAAGCGCCCGCCAGAGCAAAACCCCCCGGGAAACTTTGTCCAAATGGGCCAAAACCGTTGACCCTGTTGTCGTAAGGGACGACACCGACTCAAACCAACAGTCGATAAAACTTAAAGATAAGGATGACCAAAAGAAAGGAAGCGCCGCAAACAAAGACGTCGAAACCCAACTGGCTGCCGTCAACAAAAAGGCTTCTCGAACACGCAATTCCGTTTTTCCGCCGGACCGATTCGACAAAACCAATAAGGTTCCAACGAGCCCAGTGATAAAGGCAGATATGGCAAATTCACGCCATCCCCCCGTCCGATAGATAAACAGCTCCACGCTTAAAGGAATAAGCATGGCGGCTGCTATGATGCTGAGCAATATACCGATTAGGAAAAAAACCGCTCGAAATGCGATCACGACTTCTTTTACCTCGTAGTTGGGAAATACCCGTTAAAACACCACGTTTCAGCATACTCTCAAAGAGCCCTATTGACAATCCATGCATCCACATCTTCGAAGTTCTTAACTATGCATTAATAATTTACTTGATATACTCATTATAATTAAATATAATTCCGTTATTTATAATAAAAGGATAATAAAATGAAAATCTTACAATTAATGATAGGCGCTTCGGTTATTTCAAGTCTTACACCAGGTGTGGGCCATACTATGGAGGAAGCGTCTAAGGCGCAAACATCTGACATTCAATGCCCAAAATTGACCAAA
The DNA here is from genome assembly GCA_945877185.1 of Candidatus Finniella inopinata. Lineage (GTDB taxonomy): Bacteria > Pseudomonadota > Alphaproteobacteria > Paracaedibacterales > VGCI01 > VGCI01. Next base: position 36,653 of record CAMCRD010000009.1, read on the forward strand.
TCGTTTATTCTCCAACACCGAGATGACTTTTCCTTTCCAACACAGAGGGGGGGATATCCACTCAATGGCATTCGGTTAATTTAAGAAGTATGTTATAGTCCATCAAAGTTTACCAAAATTGGAGGAATAAACATATGAGTGAACAAGCCGTTGTTGATTACTGGTCGAGTGTTAAAGAGATTGTCGACAGACTTTGTAAAAGCCATGAC
>CAMCRD010000010.1 GCA_945877185.1 Candidatus Finniella inopinata
AATAAATATGACTTACACTCAGCATTATAAGAGAGGATTGTACCTTTTCCCAGATACAGAAGAGACAATTAAAATGCTTCAGGAATTCAAAAATGGAAATCTCAAGGACTTGCGTTTTTCACAGGAGTATCAAGATGCATAATCGAAGATTGAGATTATATATGATATCCTTGGCATACCTTTCAAATTGCTGAGCGACAAGCATACCTTCTTCTAATCCGTAAAGACCATGGGCAATTTCACAAAAAGCATTGGAAAAACTGATTGTATCCATAAGAGTTAGCCTCCTTTTTTATTTAATTTTTAGTTGATTAAAAGCTCCCTCCCCTTCGCCCGAGAGGTGCCACAAAGAAGCCGTTGAGAAGGAAACGATACGAAGGAACGCTGGGGAAACACTTTTGATTAATGATAACAACAAGACGTACATAAAGAGATAAACCGTAAAGCTCAACGGTGTCGCCAGGAATAGCAAGATAACGGTCGTACCAGTTTTTGAACATGCTGGATACCTTCCCTCATAGGGTTATTCTCTAGATGTAGTCCATTCCAAGCTTTTAGCACAAGAAATATTGTTGAACCTGATCTTTTCTTGTGCTAACTTAACGCTAACTTGTTAAATATAATTCTCATAAGATCGTTTGATATCAATGTTTATAAAAGATAGGCTAACGGCCTGTCACGCCGAAGGTCGCGGGTTCGAGTCCCGTCACTCCCGCCATTCATTTTGTGGGGTTCCTTGAGAGAATCTAACAAAATTCCCCCTTGTACCAAATATATCCATCAATAATTTATTTTAAAAATCATCGTTTTTGATATTTATAAAAAATCCTTCTTTATAGAAGTATTAATTCCATATTCTTGCTGCGCTCTGCATTTCGAATACGAATTAATTTTTTATTTTTAAAAATAACTTGTAATTTGAAAATAAGTTATTATATAAACATTAAATTCATCATTTTTAAAAATTTTAATCTACAAAAACAGGTAATATTTGTTATGAATAATTTTATGATTTCTAAATCATTTGTTGTCGGTTTGGTTTTGGCAGTTGGATTGATTTTTCAATCTTCTCAAGCAATGGATGGTGAAAAACATTCTTTTGAGAAAGGTACTTTTCAGTTTACTCTTTCTCCTCACCATCAAGATAATATCGGGGATTTAACCTTAGAACACTTAATTACAGAAGCACAGAAACGAAAAGGTGAGTTTGATTCCCTCTTTGGCTATGTATGCCAGCATGGTCTACACAGCAAGAAAGTTAACACTATTTTTGACAAAGAGTTGACCCTTTTTGAAGAGAAGACGGGTTTACCTAGTAGAAATTTAATTTTGCTGAATCGCCTCAAAACGGACTATACGATTGAGAAAAATTTACTCGATTTTTATATCCAGTCTCTATCCCAACTACACCAAACCAAAGAACCTTCAAAAGAGGCGATTGAGAAATTGTACCAGGAAACCGTTTACATCGTGCGGAACAGCACACACTCTTTTATAAGTGAGACGCGTAATTTTCTAGCCAGCAGCAGCGGGGGAGAATGTTTTTGGGAAGGTGACAATTTTGGTGTACCTTATGAATTTCAACCCGCAGAGGATGAAAGCCAGCTATATTACCATCTCGCCCTTGCTTATAGATTGGTAAATATTGATGAAGAAAGCCCAGAAGTAATTTCCCAAATGCTCAATCTATTGGCAAAAAATAGCCATAAAGTCCACGATCCTTTGGTAATATTCAATTATAACTCCCTTGTTTTCTATCTAAAACTCGAGCGCTTCTTGAATATGCAGTATGACCATCTGGTGTTTGATCCTACTTTTTATCATTTTGACTCTGACATAAGTAATCAATCCCAACAGTTCTTACTCTCAGCTCTCTACAAGGAAAAAACAGAACACTGGATGGGTCAAATTTTTGATCAAGCTTCCCGTGATCGCAATAGAGCTATAATTACAAGATACCTCAAGAATAATACTCTCTTTACACAAAGCATACAGGCAGAAATACCAACAAACAAATTAGTCTCAATTTTTTTTGAAAAAACATTTCCACCGCAATTAAAAAAACCTCTTCTAACAAAAAGGAAGCAAGCCCATGCACAACAAAACAATACAAAAAGCATAAAAAGAAAAAAAGGAAGACAAGCAAGAAAAGAACATGTTGATCATACTTCTCAAGGGTTAAATCAAGGCCCAACAGAACAAAAGATTTCCAAGGAACCTCCTTTAATAGATAAAATCGACGATGAATGCCCCAAAGAAATTCTTGTAGAAGCCTCAATAGAAAAACCCATTAAGAGACTAACAGGAACCTCCCATGTTTCTAAAAAAGCTCTCTTAACAGACAAGACTGAAGAGAAATCTCTTGTTGATGTAAAGCTTATAGAATCCCCAACAGAACAATCTATAGAAGACCGAAATCCCTTTAAAACGAGAAATAACTGGAATTTGTGCGGAACAAAAGGAATATATAATCCAAACTTTTCAAACTGTAATGCCTATTGCAACAAATTCACAGGGGGATATAATCTCCAAGACCAGAATTTACAGGAAAATTGGAATATCAATAATGTACAGTACCATGTAAGCAGTCGGACATCCCCTAACTATAGCTTTCAAGGACAAACATTTTTTGAAACAGATACGTATTTTAATAGGGCAAGAGACACGATTAATGTGAATCTATTGCAGGATATAAAAGTTTATACAGGTCGAACATCTGATAAACTCCCAAACCTGGGAACAGGATTCATAACACTCCATTATATGAACGCAAAAGATGTTCAGTGCTCCCGTACTTTTGACCTGGAGTCTCTTTATTTATCTGGTAACCAATTCTTTCATGGTGAACAAGGGAACCAATTTAAACATAACCACGCCATCCTTAACGCCAATCAAGATTTTTTAGAAGACGAAGAAAAAATAAATATTTACCAAAAGGACTCAGAAATAAGGGGGATGTATATAAACCTTTCTCTGGAAAACAAAATCCGAAAAGAAATTATAGGAGGGCCTTACAAATATAACGCTATGGATTCTGAATCCCTTTTCATGCTGGATTTGGTGAGGAAACTTCCTCATTTCCTAAGTACCCTTATTGAGGAAAATACTTCAACTAGCATTCATATCAATGGTCTTTTCTTAGGCATCTCGAGCTATCGTGATTGTTGTGGGGGATGTATCAGTGTGATTCATGGTTTCCAACATGCTTCTAAAGATATCCTCTCTCGGATTATTAAGACATACTTTGAGAATGACGGCATTCATATTCATCCTGATTATGGGACACTGGCTGTTACCTATGGAGAAATCCGGGTGGCCAAAGGCAAGGGAGCCGAAGAACCCAGAAAAGTTTTAGATACCCTTTCTTGGTTAAAAAGAAATGAACACCATCTTGCACGAATCAGATATTAGCTGCAAACAAACACCCAACCAGGTTAATGGCTTGGGACGAACGAGCAATGAGAAGATTATTTTTCTGAAATCCGAGTGGTGCTAGAGATCCCCTCTTGATAAGCCTCTAGCTTCTCCTTTAAAGCTTCCATAACATGGTCAAGAACATGTGTTTGGGTTTCCAACAAGCGACGTCCGATGCTCATCTTTTCTTTTCGAACAGCCTCATCCACCAGAAGCAATGCAATGGTTTCTGCTAATTCTTCTTTTGTCGTGACCGGTGAGGCTGCGGCCCCAAGGACATCACATATCTCTGTTTGATTGTGAATATAGGGCCCCCAGATTAAGGCACAATCTAATAAAGCAGCTTCAATGGGGTTATGCCCCCCAATAGGGACAAAAGTTCCCCCTATAAAGGCAAAATCACTTAATCGATAAAAGAGCCCAAGCTCCCCCATAGTGTCAACCAGATATACATCTGTTGAGGGTTGGATAGCTTCCTGGCAGGAGCGTCTTGCAACTTGCAATCCCTTTGCCGTCAACTCTTTCGCAATTTCCGCACCCCGTCGAGGATGGCGAGGGATAATAACCGTTAGGACACTTGGCAGGACCTCTTTCACCAAATGATGGGCTTCTCCAATCAACGTCTCCTCCCCTGAATGGGTACTCGCCGCCGCCCAAAGAGGTCGCCCTTGAAGAACCGATTGCATCCTGGTGAACTCGACGCTGTCATAGGGAAGGGGGCTCGCAGCAAATTTCAAATTTCCACAAACACGCACTTTAGAGGGGGGTGCGCCAAGGTCTTTGAGACGCTTGGCAATCGTTTCAGACTGAGCCAGGCAAACTTCAAAACTAGATAAGAGGCGACCAATCACCGACGGAAAGCGCCGCCAGGATTGATAGCTTTTCTCTGACAAATGCGCATTTATCAAATAGAGAGGAATTTTGCGGACTTGGCATGTTAAAATTAAGTTAGGCCAAAACTCAGATTCAACAAAAACAGCAACATCTGGCTGCCAATAGTTTAAGAACCGCTCAATCCAAGATGGCACATCTAAAGGGCTATATTGATGCAAGCATCCTTCAGGCAGCACCTTAGCAATCACGGTCGCTGCAGTAACTGTCCCCGTCGTAACCAGGGGCGTGATGTGGGGAAATTGGATACGAATACGGTGAAGAAGGGGTAAAAGCGACACTGCCTCTCCTACACTGGCCCCGTGAAACCAAACGATAGGACCTTTTGGACGTGGTACCGAGGCTTCTCCGAATCGCTCATTTAATCGATCCGGGTCTTCTTTCCCCTTCTTCAGGCGATGACGGACATACGCCAATATCGCTCCGGTAAAAAGAGGTGTAACTCGTTGATAGATCGATAAGAACAATGGCACGGAAGCTCTTATCCCTTGTTTTCTTTTAGAACCGCTTGTGGTTCTAACTCAAGCATTTGGTGAAGTTCTCGCCATTCTCGAGGGCTCATGCCACTCGAGGCTTGATCAAGGAGCTCTCCTTTCAAAAGGGCTTTTACTACAGTCAAACTTTTTGCAGAAAGAGAGGTTGCACCAACTCGGTAGTCCATAAAGGCATCATAGGTAATAGGAACCCATTTTTTCAAAATATCCAGCATCACCTCTGCATAGACTCGAATTTCATACTGAGCGTGAGGATCTGCCCGAAGACTTAGAAAATGCATGAGGTTGTGCAAGTCAACTTTCCAATACCATTGTGTATAAAAATTCACGGGTAAGTTCATACGCGCCAATTCGCGTGCCAAACCCGGGCGGCTGGGGTCGAGAATCGTACCGTTGATGTCTTCATTCAACATTTCTTCATAGTGGTCATAAGCCCGCAAAGCATCTTCCCGTAAAATATTCAGAACGTGCGCTGCTTGCTCTCCTTGCAAAACTTCATCTCGCCCCTGGCGATTGGTTGTGGACTGGGTCGCCAATTGGTCAGGACTGGGCATATAAAATTCCTTATCCAAAATGGAATAGCGTTGAGAATAATCATTCACATTGGCCGTACGGTGACGAATCCATTGGCGAGCAACAAAAATCGGCAATTTGACGTGGAATTTCATCTCACACATCTCAAAAGGCGTGGAATGGCGATGGCGCATTAAATAATTAATCAATCCCTTGTCTTCATTCACCATCTTTGTGCCCTTCCCATAGGACACACGGGCAGCCTGAACGATGGCGGAATCATCCCCCATATAATCAATCACCCGGACAAAACCATGATCTAAGACAGGAAAGGGGTCATAAAGGACCTCTTCCAAAGAAAAAACTGTTGCCCGGCGTGTGACAAATTGATCCTCTTTAAGTCGTTGAATTTCTTGTATTTTATCTGTTTTTAAGACGGTAGACATGGGGTCCTCATAGAATTTTCTTTTAAAAGTATGACCAGATTAACGTTAAAACCCTTTTTTTTCCAGTGAAAACACCCTATTTTATATAGTGATGGGTAACCATCTATGGCGATAAACGATTTATGAAATAAGCGTTGCGGACCCGGGGGCGGTACCCGGCGCCTCCACCAGTGTTTCTAGTCCTCGTGCTCAACCAAGTATAAACAAGGTAAGCATAAGGCATGTATGGGGGTGAAACAGGATCGACGTGCGTAATAAAGATATGTCTTTTGCCCGGCATTGTACCACCGTTATCGGGCTGTTTTAATAGATGCTAACCGTAATGGTACATCTCAAGTTGCAGAAGTTGCTAACCTTAACCGGTACGCAGCAGCTGCTGCTGCTTAAAATTGGCAATAGCTGATTTAAAGTAGTAAAAGACTAGCAGTTCGGGGGGCACTGGGCAACAGAAGCCCCCCACTAAATTTTTTAAAGAATTCGATGATTATGTGTGGACTCAGATAAGGACATAGAACGTGAGTAAAATTATTAAATTTGATTATGAACAGCTGGTGCAAGAAAGCTTACGTTCTGTTGTTCGTGAATCCTTAATGCAAGTGGCAAAAAGCGGTTTACCAGGCAATCACCATTTTTACATCTCTTTTCGCACGGATTATCCAGGTGTTGATTTGCCGGATTATTTGCTTGAGCAATACCCGGAAGAAATTACGATTGTCCTTCAATACGAATTCTGGGATCTGGAGGTTGAGGAAGAGTTGTTTTTTGTCACCCTATGCTTTAATGACATTCATGAACGCTTAACCATACCTCTCCAGGCTATTGTGAGCTTTGTGGATCCTTCCGTTAAATTTGGGTTGCAATTTTCCCCGACCATTCATGAAAAGGCGATTCCCCAAAAACTACCCGTGAAACAAAAACCAAAGACCAAGCCCAAGACAAAAGCGAATACACAAACACCTCTATCTGAAGAAAGCCTCAATGGCTCTAATGTTGTTGTGCTGGATGCTTTTCGAAAAAAATAAGGCGGCGACTACTCTTGGATCCGTTTATGAAGCCGTAAGGCAAGCCTGTCAAGCCGCAGGTCGGGAACCAATTCCCATTCTAGCCGTAAGCAAAAACCAATCCGTCGAACGAATTTTGCCTCTTCTTGACGTTGGCCATCGGTGGTTTGGGGAAAACCGTGTTCAAGAAGCCATGAATAAATGGTCAAGTTTATGCCTACAGTACCCTGATCTTCAACTTCATCTTATCGGTCCTTTACAAACGAACAAAGTCAAACAAGCCCTTAAATTGTTTGATGTTATTGAATCCGTTGATCGCCCTCAACTGGTTCTCGCCCTTGCTAAAGAATGGATAAAGGGGGATGAAAAGACATGCAAAATTCTGATCCAAGTCAACACCGGCCGTGAACCCCAAAAAAGTGGCGTTTTAAGCGAAAACCTAACCACTTTGGTCGATTTGTGCCGTATGCACGCTTTGCCCTTAACGGGGTTAATGTGTATTCCTCCTGCTCATGAAGATCCCACACACCACTTTCAGTTACTCGCGGGCTTAGCCCACACGCACAATCTATCTGACCTGAGTATGGGAATGAGCAGCGACTACCCTATCGCCATTGCTCATGGCGCCAGCTGGATACGTCTTGGAACGGCTTTTTGGCCTTCCTCGTAAAAAATACTCTTCCTATAGTTGCATAGATGTGTTATTGCTACAATAAAATGACAAGATTAATACCACCCATGCGTTACAAAATTTCTGGGTTCTCTTTAATTGAAATAGCCATTGTCCTCATCATCATCGGTCTGATCGGCGGTATGACTTTGCCTTCATTAAAAGCTATGCTTGACTGGCAGAAAACCGCAATAACCGCCCAAAATCAAGAAAAAATCCTTTATGCCTTAGCCAGTTACGCCATCCGAAATAAATCATTGCCTTATGCAGCAAGCCCCTTAAACTCTCAAGAAAAGCCCCATGAAATAATTCGCCGTCGCCGGGGGATTGTTCCCTATGCTGCTTTAGACTTGCCGGAAGGCATTGCGAAAGATGGATACCACCGCTGGTTTACCTATGTGGTCGATGATTATTATACGGTTATCCCTAAAACAGGACCCCATATGCTCACTCAACAACCGATCAGTCGATTGTGTGAAAAGCAGATACACCTTAATCCTTTAACCATCAAAGGAATTCAAGGTAACATCGCTGTTGTCCTGATTAGCCATGGGCCGCAAGGCAGGGGGGCTTACCCTAATCCTTTAGAATCAGAAGGACTCGGAAATGATGAAAGGCAAAATGCAACTTCTGATACAGAAATTATCGATCGCCCCATAAGCCAAGACCCCCAAAATCCATTTTCTCATAAGGTCGTGTGGGTGACAGCTTCTAACCTTTTGGCCCTTTATGGTCATGCCCCTTGTCCCCCCCTTGAAGAAATGCCCAAGCCTTCTAATCTTCGACTTTATCCCGGTGGAAACACCCTTCAAACAAAGTAAAGAACGGTTGATAGAACGACTCATTAGCCTGTATATATGGGGTCAAGTTAGCTAATGCCAAGGAGATAAACCCTTCATGTCCAGTTTTTGTTTTACGGCACTGATTGAAGGGTTTGTCACCGGCGCTGGATTAATTATCGCCATCGGTGCTCAAAATGCTTTTGTCTTGAAACAAGGCATTTTGAAAAATCATGTTTTTGTCACCGTTCTCCTTTGCGCTGTCATTGATGCATTTCTGATTACCCTTGGTGTGGGCGGCTTTGGGCGGCTGCTGACCTCCAGCAGCCTCTTGCTATCTTTGGCGCGTTGGGGGGGCGCGGCCTTTCTTTTGTATTATGGATTCCGGTCGTTTCGCGCCGTCTTCAAGACAGAATCGCTGAAGATCACTCAAGGGAAGGACTCTCTTCCCAATCTTAAAGAAACTATCACGACTGTATTGGCCCTCAGTCTTTTAAACCCCCATGTTTATTTAGACACCGTCGTTTTGGTGGGCAGTATTGGGGCACAATTCCCGAGTTCAGAGCGTCCTTTCTTTGCTCTTGGCGCCATTATTGCTTCTTTTACCTGGTTTTTCAGCATGGGATTTGGCGCGCGGTATTTGGGTCCTCTTTTCCAAAAACCCATAGCTTGGAAAATTTTGGACTTTATTATTGGATGTGTGATGTGGCTCCTTGCCTTGACCCTTGTTTTCGGCATGCAAAATATGGGGTGTACCCCTCAATAATATTTTTTGTCCCCAGATTTCCGAATAGAGGAATTTTAAAAATGCGAAAAGTTTTTTGGGAGGATCCTTATCAACAAACTTTAACCACAAAGGTTGCCTCCGTCGAGGGCAACCAAATTATCGTTGAAGACACAATCGTCTTTTCCTTTTCCGGAGGACAAGAAAGCGATAAAGCAACCCTCAATGAATTTGCGATCCTTGACTCAAGAATAGAGGGTTATCAGATTATCTATACCCTTGAAGAGGGGCATGGGCTCCATCCTGGGGATATTGTAACGATGAAAATTGATTGGCCCCGCAGATACAGGCTTATGCGCTTGCATTTTGCGGCTGAATTAATTCTCGAGCTTGTAACGCGAAAGTTTGGCCTTGAAAAAATTGGGGCCCATATTGCTGAAACAAAAGCACGCATCGACTTTGTTTATGATCAAAATATTTCCTCCCTTTTTGAAGATATATTAACAGAATACAATAAGATCATTGAACGAGACGAGATCATAAAAACAGACTTTTCTGACGCTGAAAATCAACGACGCTTTTGGGAGATTGAGGGATTTTCCAAAGTCCCTTGCGGCGGTACTCATGTTAAATCCACAGCCGAAGTCGGATTTGTCACTTTAAAAAGAAAGAATATCGGAAGCTCAAAAGAACGAATTGAAATCATACTGGCAGATGACGCCCATTCCAACATGTTGTTTGTCGCGGATTAAAGGCTCCGCGTAGCCATAAATACTTTGTTTTCTTACTTTATTAGGTAACATTGCTTACCTTAAATTGTTAGTAAGAGTTTATAAATCCCTATTGCGACATCCTGGCTTATAATCTCTTACTAACGAAGTTAACGCCTTTAACAATTGCTGAGTTACCTTTATGCACAATAGAGAGGTTGTAAAAAATCCTTGTCAGGGTTGATCCCTTACATTTTTCTTGGTAGGCCTATGCTAGTAAAGCAGCTTAGATGCTCTGATAAAGTTGCAACTCTTAATTGCAATGATGGATATGATAAAAATTATGCCCTCGTTTCAGGGGTTCATCCAAAAATATAAAGGATGTTACTGATGCAGATACTAGATCACCCTCAATTTGCCCACACAGCCCAGGACGTTGATAATATTTGTAAATTTTTCCTTCTTCCTCGTGGCCTTGCTTATTTCCAATTTAAAAGGATATATAAAGACGATTCATTTATTGTCTTAGCAAACAATCCCATATTTTTCAGGGATTTTCTTGAAAATAATTTTCTAGAACCATCCTATTACATCCAAACGCACATTCGACAATCGTCTATATATTTTTGGGATGAGTTGTTATCGTCCGATATGCTTTCTTTAACTCAGAAAGAAAATAAGATTTATCATGGGATTACGATCATCAGTCGACAAAAAAAATTTTACGATTGTACGACGTTTGCCATGTCAGAATTTCATTCTTCTCCCTCTTCTTACTATTTACATATTTTAAAGGATCTCCAAATATTCTCTGAACTTTTTCCCAAGATAGCACGATCCCTTGTTGAGAATGCCTGCCGCAAGCGTATTAAAGCCACCACCCCCAAACAAGGCCAGAGTCGTAAACGCTTCTTTTTACCTCAACGGTCAACGCGCTTTAAGATTGGAGAGGGTCTAAATGATTACATAACAACTTATGAGGCTCTTTGTTTACAGCTTTTGCAAGATGGTAAGTCATATAAAGAGATTGGGTCTATCCTTTCCATGTCTCCCCGTACGGTTGAAACACATCTTGTACGCTTAAAGACAAGGACCGGATTAACATTTAAGGAGTTATCCTTACAGTCTTTTAAGAATTTTAGCGCTAAAAAAGCATAGGTTAATTTAGGCCTATTAATTATGATTTTCCTGGTTTGGTGGCGCACTTCCCCTTACATCTCACATGCATTGGAGAACCCTCTATATATTTGCTATTACAGCACTGCGAACAATTCATCGTGCAGCCCCTACTGGAACAAGAGTTAGGTGATTTACAGGGCTCCGGAAGCATTATTCTTTGACTTTGTCCTGCTTCTGAAGCTGCGCTTATAAGGCCTACACCCATTATAAAAGTAATAAGCCTGAAATGCATTCTTGATTTTACACGATGCGTCATTGTTTCCTCCAAAAATCATTGATTGAAGATCAGCTACCTTATATTTAGCATGAAAAGAGTAAAAAAGAGGTAAACAGACCCCCAGTCGGAAAGCTTTTGATGAAGTGATGATTCAATAGACCTCTTGCAGAACCAAGAATTTTGGTTCCTGGCCAGGAAGAAATTTATGAGAGACCGGAGTTTACATAAGAGTAAATGAGGAACTCGAATAAATTTTTGACGCCGCCAGGGAGCAAAAGGCGATGGTTATGCAAGAGGTCTAATCAGAATTTTTGATAAAGGCTCAAAAAGATGGTCATTAGCTACCAGAGCCGAACCGGAGCCAATCATGTCTTGTCCTCCCTTGGCGTCACAGACATACCCTCCCGATTCTTTAACCATCAAGATTCCGGCTGCAAGATCCCAAGATTTTAAATTGGCTGCAAAAGAGGCGTCAAACTTCCCCGCAGCCACGTAAGCCAAGTCTAAGGCTGCTGACCCGAAGCGGCGCATACCGGCAACCTTGCCCACTAACCGGCTTGTATAGTTTATGGCATGACCATCTTCCTGGTCCCGATAAGACGTTCCTATAGCCACCAATGCTTCATCCAAATGACGACGCCCAGACACGCGCAAGCGCCGCTGGTTTAAATATGTCCCCTTGCCCTTCTCAGCCCAGTATAGCTCATCCAAAACCGGGTTATAGATAACACCTGCAATAATTTCGTCCCCCTTTTTTAGAGCAAGAGATACACAAAATTGAGGAATACCATGTAAGAAATTTAAGGTTCCATCGAGAGGATCCACAATCCAGCAATGTTCCGTGTCTGTTCCTTCAATAGCCCCCGTCTCCTCAAGCAAAAAGGAATACCCAGGGCGTGCTTTGGTGAGCTCTTGAATAATAATCTTTTCTGACCGATGATCAGCCGTTGAGACGAAATCCCCCAACCCTTTACGGGAAACTTGCAGTTGTTCGACTTCCCCAAAATCACGGGTTAACGCACGGCCAGCTTTTTCTGCGGCCGAAACCATAACATTTACAAGAGCAGATCGTCCTGTGAGTCGGGCTGTAAGCATATTTTGTTGTCTTTCAAAAAATTTCAAGTACTAGCGATCTTTTGCCACCTTGGTCGTTATTATAAATAGCAAAATCTATTCTTTTGCCCGTTCCACGTAAGACCTGTCATCGGTATTAATCACGATCTTCATTCCTGACCCAATGTGAGGGGGAACCATAACGCGCATACCATTCTCCAAAACAGCAGGTTTAAAAGAAGAAGACGCCGTTTGGCCCTTTACCACAGGATCGGCTTCCGTAATGGTCAAAACAACCGTGTCCGGCAATTGAATGCTCAAGGGCTTTCCTTCATAAGAAGAAACGTTAACAAGCATGCCATCTTGTAAGAAATCTGCAGCATCACCCACAAAATCCCGAGATAATGTAATTTGCTCAAAGGTTGATTGATCCATAAAGATGAGATCAGACCCTTCCGCATAGAGATATTGATAAGGATGAACATCGAGAGAGACGCGCTCTACTGTTTCAGCAGACCGGAATCGGACATTGGTTTTTGTGCCTTCCGTTAGGTTTTTCAACTCAACTTGCATATAAGCACCACCCTTGCCTGGTTGGGTGTGTTGCGTTTTGACAGCTACCCAGAGCTTTCCTTCGTATTCGATAACATTGCCAATACGAACGGCATTTCCACTAATTTTCATAAACGTCCTTTCAATTCTGTTCTTTCAAAATATTGGTTAATCCTTGAAGCATTACCATGGCTTCTTCCCGGGGACGCTGGAAAGAATTGCGACCAATGATCATGCCATTTCCCCCACCAGCGGCAATTGCTTTCGCGTCCTCAAACACGCTATTCACATCTTTTGCTTCCCCTCCTGAAAAGATAACCAATCGACGGCCATTAAAGCAAGACTGGACAACATGACTTACCCGATCTGCGAGGGTGTCGATCTTAATGCCATGTTGTATATATTGCTTCTTTGCCTCTTCATTTTCCAAGTGGGCAGAGGGTAACTTCACCTTTATGATATGAGCTCCCAACAATGCTGCAATGTGAGCGCCATAAGCGATGACATCAATAGCTGTTTCTCCAGCTTTTGAAAGGGCCCCCCGCGCATAGGACCAAATAACGACGGCTAATCCGCATTCCTTCGCTTCAGCTGCCAAATCTTGAATTTCTTCAAACATTTCCAAAGATGCATCCGACCCAGGATAGATGGTAAATCCAATGGCCGAACATCCGAGGCGCAAAGCATCGCTGACGGATGCCGTCACGGCTTGATCCGGAGGGTTATCCTTCCCATAAAGGCTATTGCTGCTATTGATCTTCAAAATCGTTGGGATCATACCGGCAAACGTATCTGCCCCTGCTTCCAACCATCCTAAAGGAGCCGCATAAGCCGCAAGGCCTGCATCAATCGCCATTTTGTAATGATAGTGGGGGTCAAAAGCAGCAGGGTTGGCCACAAATGTTCGGGGGCCATGTTCAAACCCTTGATCAACGGGCAGTATGACCATTCGCCCGGTTCCAGCCAGACGACCATGCATCATCAATCGGGCAAGATTCGCTTTTGTTCCCGGATTATCGCTTTCATAATATGAAAGAATTTTGCGAACGCGCTGTGTCAATCTCATGAAACCTCCTCTAGAATCAGGATAACAGTACACTGTTGACTTAAAATGTCGCAATGGTATTTTAATAAATTTTGATACCTCATAGGCTTATTAAAGGGAACCTCCCATGAAAATATCTTTAAAACATCAATCTTTCGAGAAAAAGAGCAGCGACGCCTGTGTGATAACCGAGTATCCCCTTGGGGACGAAAGGATGAATGTCGCTATCGCTAGTTACAGGGCGCTACCCCACAACTGGAAACGCCCTAAACCAAATATGCAAAGAAATGGCTTATATCCATGAAGGAAGCGGTAAAGTCGTGGTAAATGACAAGGAACACGCTGTTAAAACAGGTGATCTCGTGTTGATAGAACCCGGTGAAAAATTCCACTGGGAAGGGAACATGAGCATTTTTATCTCTTGCACACCCGCCTGGACAAAGGACCAGAATGTCATGGTTGAATAGAAAAGGGAAGGTTAGGGGGGGATGCTTAAAAATAAAAGCAAGTCCCACACCCTTCATGGTCTTCTCCCACAAAGAAAAGAGCCAAAAAATGCCCTTTATGTATCCAAGAAGCTGCGGAGTTTCCGAGACCGGCTGGGGTGCTTTAGTTTGCGCAACGCCTTGGCTTCGATTTGACGGATCCGCTCGCGCGTTACGGCAAACTGTTGTCCTACTTCCTCTAGGGTATGATCTGTGTTCATACCGATACCAAAACGCATCCGCAAAACCCGTTCTTCACGGGCGGTAAGGCTTGCCAAAACCCGGGTTGTTGTATCGCGTAAGTTAGCGTGGATAGCAGCCTCAATCGGCAAAAGCGCATTCTTGTCTTCAATAAAGTCGCCCAAATGGCTGTCTTCCTCGTCCCCAATAGGTGTTTCAAGGCTGATGGGTTCCTTAGCGATCTTCATAACTTTGCGAACCTTTTCCAATGGCATCATCAGCTTTTCAGACAATTCCTCCGGCGTTGGCTCACGGCCAATTTCATGCATCATTTGACGCGACGTGCGCACCATCTTATTGATGGTTTCGATCATATGAACAGGAATACGGATGGTGCGGGCTTGATCTGCGATCGAGCGTGTAATAGCCTGACGAATCCACCACGTTGCATAAGTCGAAAACTTATAACCCCGACGATATTCAAACTTATCAACCGCTTTCATCAATCCGATATTGCCTTCTTGAATCAAATCAAGAAACTGCAAGCCTCGATTGGTATACTTCTTTGCAATGGAAATCACCAATCTTAGGTTGGCTTCAATCATTTCTTTTTTAGCGCGAGACGATTCTCTTTCGCCTTTTTGAATGGTCGTGACAATTCGGCGAAATTCGCGGAAAGGCAAACCCGTTTCTTCTTCAACGGCAATAACACTTGCGACCAAGCGTGCTAAATCGACCTCATGGCGCTCAACAAAAATTGCCCAGCCCTTACCGGTGAGTTTTTTTAAATTATCAACCCACTCAACCGTGATTTGAGCATTGTTGATCTGATCCAAAAACTGTTCGCGCTTCACAGCGCACGCATCCGCAAACCCAGCCAAAGCACGCTCTTGAGAGCTGATGGATCGAATGATATTTTGGTGTTGACGCATCAAGTCTTCAATACGATGCGGATTCAACTTGATTTCATCCATCAAGCCAATGAGTTCCACCTTCAACTTTTGGTAGTCTTTGTCCAATTCAATTTCATCAGATTTCTTTGAGCGCGAAATCAGTTTTTCTTGTCGACTCCATAATTGGGCATAGACTTCACTGTACCGATCCATAAGGTCGGTAATCTTGGGATACATGCTTTGTTCAACCACAGAGAGAGGCGCTGCAAGCTCAGCCGTGGCTTGCTCAACAGGCGCATCAGCTTCCGCAGAGAGGCCTTCACTCTCAACTTCAAGAAGGTCTTCTTCTTCCGTACCTTCTTCATCAAAATTCGCATTCGTATCGAGCGCAATAATTTCACGAAGCATCATTGTCCCGGCGTGCAATTGCTCACGCCAAAAATCGAGAGCACGCGTCGTCAAAGGACTTTCGCACAAGCCCCCCAACATCATCTCTTTTCCTGATTCAATACGCTTGGCAATGGAAATTTCGCCTTCTCGAGAAAGCAACTCTACATTCCCCATTTCACGCAAATACATCCGCACAGGGTCGTCCGTTCGACCAGCAGATTCCGTTGCTTCTTCTTCTGCTTCAAAACCCGTTTCAAAACCCGTAAGCTCACGAGCGGGTTGCTCCACTTCCGGGAGGGTTTCATCCACATCATCACTATCAACGATGCTGATACCCATCTCCGCAATCATTGTCATGGCTTCATCAATTTGATCGGAAGACAACTGATTTTGAGGCAAGGTTTCGTTCAATTCATCATAGGTAATATAGCCGCGCTCTTTGCCGCGGGCGATTAAACGCTTTAAGGATGGATTCGATTTGCTTAACTCCATTAAGGGAATATCGGCTTCTTCTCCTGCAACATCTTGAGGAGGAAGGTCCTGATTCTCATTTTTCTGGGCAACTTTACTAGCCATATTTTAAACTCCTTTTTTCTCATCTCTTTTAAAAACGACCTGGTTCTTTAAAAATTTAAATCGTTCCCAGGTTTGCTCATCAAATTGGTCCCGAACAGCCGCAGCTGTCCGAAATGTTTCGGCCGCTAAGTGATGTCTAGCAATCGTTGTGTGCCAAACTTCTTTCCAGCCCGCCAGCGCCTCCGCTTTCGAGACCGTTTCCTTTGCAAAAGGTGCATGGGAATAAATCTGAGGCGTTAACAACTCTGCCAACAAAGAGGCAAATCCTCTTTGAGTTAATAAATCTTTCAATTCCTCTGCCGATATAACAGGTGCTTCTGCAGCGATGGACAAAATAGCTTGGCGCAATTCATCATAGTCTCCAGAACTCTCTCCTAATAACATTAAGGACTCGGCAGTGTCCTCTATTAATGTAGGGTGATTTATCAAAGTTGCCAGTAAAATTTTGTGTCCAAGATGATTTTTTTGGGGTGATACCCGCGAAACCATAAGAGGCGCTGACTTGAGAGGGGTAGGATACCGCCGCCATTGATCATAATTTTGGGTAGAACGGCTCTGATCTCTTCCTTTTGGCTCCAGGAGGGCCTGAAGTCGACTATTCAGCTCTTCTCGATAAAAATGGCGCACATCAGGATCCGCGATTTCCTTCATCAAGTACCCTAGATCCCGACGCGCCATGGCTTTTTGCTCAGGTGTTGAAAACAGGCGGCCTTGTATAAAAATTGACCAAAGAACATCCACCAACGGCTGTGGCTTCCTTAAAAGGCTATGAAGCTCATCCCTATGCCCAGCCCGCAGCAAACTATCCGGGTCCTCTCCCGATGGCAAGAAACAAAAGCGCAAAGTTTGCCCAACTTTCAAAATTCCTAACGCCTTTTCGGCTGCACGATGGGCTGCACGGGCTCCTGCCGTATCTCCATCAAAACACAAGATGGGATCTTCCGTTCCTCGCCATAGAAGGGCCATTTGCTCGTGGGTTAAAGCCGTTCCCAGAGGCGCCACAGCTGTTTTGAAGCCCCCTTGATGCATCGCAATGACATCCATATAGCCTTCAACAACGATCAAGGCATCCGTGAAAGATTCCTTCTGGCGAGCCGCCGGTAAGGCGAGATGATAGGCATACAACGTTTTCCCCTTGATAAAGGTCGGGGTATCAGGGGAGTTCAGATATTTTGGTTCCCCTTCTTTTAAAATGCGGCCCCCAAAGGCAATCACACGGCCCTTCCCATCCCAAATCGGAAACATCAACCGACAGCGGAACCGATCATAGGTCGCATTTCTTTCCTCCGCTCGACCCACCAAACCGGCTTGCACCATCAGATCTTCTGAAAAACCCTGCTTTTGCAAGGCCTCTTGCAGTCCGCGTTCAGGGGCATACCCCAACCGAAAGTGACTGATTGTTTCAGCAAGAAGACCCCGCTGTTCGAAGTATGCCCGTGCGGACGCTCCTTGGGCGAGGGTGAGTTGGTGTTGAAACCAACGACAAGCAGTCTCCATGACTTCATATAAAGAGGCATCCGGTTTCGGCTGTGCAGGAGCAGAGGAAGAATCAAGTTGACGCTTTGGAACCTCAAGCCCCAATAAATTGGCTAACAGCTCAACAGCTTCCATAAAGGGCATGTTTTGCTTTTGCATAACGAAATCAAAAATATCCCCATGGGCGCCACACCCGAAGCAATGATAGAATCCTTTTTCATCGCTTACAGTAAAAGAGGGGCTTTTTTCCTTATGAAATGGACACAGCCCTGTATACTCGCGCCCTTTGCGTGCAAGCTTAACGTGAGGGCGGATAACTTCCGTGATCGTCAGTCGATCCCGTAAAGTTTGTAAAAAGGGCGCTAAATCTGACACTTTCCTACTCTTCCTTATTTAAAGAAGGCAAGCACATCCATTGTGGAATATGTGGTGTCAGGGTAGCATTGCCGCACTGAAAGGGCAAAGACTTTGACAAAGCCTCTAAGCGAATCATCGCAATCCCCCATTCTTTCATGGCCGTACGCATGTCGCCCACCTCAATTCCCTCTTGAAAAATAGGGCTTTGAAAAACCGTTGTTTCTCCTTGAATACGAACCGGGATGAGGCGTTTACGGACCAAACCGCGATAACGGGTTCTAGCCGTAAGTTCTTGCCCCATATAGCACCCCTTTTTCCAATCAATCGCGTTGAGTTCATCAAATCCACATTCTAAAAGAATGCCCCGATCAACCAAAACATCCCGGCTCCCATCAGGGACGCCTAACGTCAAACGATGAAGATCATAGTCATCAAAGGAGGTAAAAGTGATTCCCGCACTTTCATAAAAATTCTGGATCTTATCTTGAGGGAGAATAATCCTGACCCCCAGTTCTACCAAGCGAGGATCAACAAAGGCGCTGCCTTCTTTTAGAGGTCTCGCCACACCAAGGGTTGCGCTTAAGCCTAATGTATCTAAAACGCCTGAATGACCCCACACAGCCAAAACCGCAAATCGATTACAAACATTTTCTATCGTGACTTCAGAGTGTAACTTGTAGAGCGACAAACGCTTCAGAAGAGCCTCTGCACGATCACGATCACAATCAATCAACCACGCTTCTTGCCCATCGGCATCCTCATAAGCCGTTATAAAAAGGTCATATTGAAACTTTCCCTGAGGGCTTAGCAAGGCAGCATAGATACTTTGTTCTAATGTGATCTTACCAACATCATTGGTAATCAAACCTTGCAAAAACACGGCCCGATCTTTGCCCTTAACACACAAAATGCCTCGATTAGGGAGAACAGCTGCATAAGTCATTTTAAGATATTCTTTTCTAATGATAGGTTGCTAAAGTCTCAGCAATAATCTTCTTTTCATCAAATTCTTGCTCTGCTTTCTGGCGGCTTGACAGCCCCATTTTCACTCGAAGCTCAGAAGATTCAACAAGTACTTTTAAGGATTCTGCCAAGGCGGCTGCATCTTTTGCTGGTACCAGAAAACCGTTTTCACGCTGGACAACGACCTCACGGCATCCGGGAACATCTGTGGTCACAATGGGCTTGCCGCAAGCAGCGGCCTCCAGCAATGATTTCGGCAGTCCCTCCCGGTAACTCGGCAATACGGCAATATGGCTCGTTGCATATAAAGCCGCAATATCCTCAATAGACCCAAGCCACATTACGATATTTTCTTCTTTCCAAGCCGCCAAAGTTGTAACCGAAACACTGGCTGGGTTTTGAGGGTCAATATCTCCTGCGACTTGAATTTGAAGAGGAACACCTTGAGCCTTTAATATCTTGGCCGCCTCAACAAGTTCTCCAATCCCCTTGCTCCAGAGCAAACGAGCCACCATCAGCGCTTTAATTGGCGGTGAGGGGGGCTCTTGGGTGGGACGGTACATTTCTAAATCAACGCCCGCTCCCCGAACCAAATGAATCTTATCACAATCAACAAAGGATGTCATCAATTCTACATCAGTAGGGTTCTGCAAAATGAGTACACAACGACGATTGTTTAACAATATTCGAAAAGCCAATACTAATAAAGGCTTCACAAGGAAAGACCTTAAACTTCGATGGGTAAATAAATACCCCATCCCGCCCAAAGCATTCACAATTCGGGGGACCCCTGTTAAAAAGCCGCACAACGTTCCATAAACAATCGGCTTTAAAGCGACCTGGTGGACAATAGCCGGACGAATCTGCCGGTAGATTTTCCAAATCTGCCACAGGGTCTTTATTTCCGCAAATGGATTGAGCCGTGAGCGATGAAAGGGCAGGTGGTGAAGGTCAAACTCTTTGAGGTGCGTTTCGTAACGAGATAGAGTGGAGCGCTGGTCACAGTTCGTTACCACACCCACATCAAACCCAGCCTGCTTTGCCGCCAGGGCTAACTTCAAGCGATGGGAGCAAAAATAACCAAGGTCTGCGACAAGAAAGATAAGTTTTTTATTCTGATAATTCATATACTAAGGCATATCACAAGATAAGCAACAATGCAGCTTTTTATCCTATTCTTCAAAAAATGGGGAGAACTTTAAAACAACCCACCTAAAATAATGGTGTAAAATTCACCACTTGGTGGTTGATTTTCAACCACTAAATAGTTTTGTTGAGAGATTTCGGATACTCTCCTTATAGACTCCCTTAATACTTTTTGTTTTCTAATCTTCCCGTTCATTATTGAACACCACCATAAACCTCATTTGTGCCGAAGATGAAAACCTGATTAGAGATTTTTCAGAATTTGGACACTTACCGTTTCTTCGCTATCATAACGATGCGCTCGCTTTTACTCTCGGAGAATTTCAATCCGTCAATTCCACATTGACCAAGGACTTTAAACCCGTTCCTGTGAAGCATTTCCTTGAGTTGCTTCGTGCTATAAGTCTGCAAGGTCTGCGCTCCCATCGCTTTCTTCTGTAGGCTAGCCCCTTTCTGGCTATAGGAAGTCGTGTGGGAAGCCAGAATGCCGTCATTGTCGATTGTGCTATATTGTATAGTGCGAATTTTGGCATCGCCGGTAACGGTTTGCCAATCAATCGTTAGTTTGGTTATATTATTATCTTTCATTAGGTAACTTAAGTTGAATATGTCGAATATGTACAATCCGTCCTCATTGAGGTTGTTGTGTATATTCCGCATAGCCATTTCAAAATCAAGCTTTGTAAGGTGCCCTACAGCATTAAATATCGTGATAGCAGCATCAAACTTACCGACCTGTATGGTGCGCATGTCGCCTTCCAGAAATTTTACGTCTAGTTTTTCTGCTCTGGCTTTGCTCTTTGCGACTTTTAGCATATTTGCGTTGATATCGGATCCAGTCACATCATATTTGCGCTTTGCAAGCCAAAATACTTGCGAGCCCGTTCCACAAGTCAAATCAAGAACAGTCTTAACTTTGTATTTTTTGAGAATATTTTCTATCGTCTGATTCGTCTGCTTAGAATTCTTTTCGTTAAACGCATCGTACTTCTCAGCTCCATAATCATAGTGTGAGGCCTTAGCGCTAGCATGGGATAAAAGAGTCATAAAATGGCCTACCTTTCCGGTTCTGAAATCATTTATACTGAAGTTTTTAGTAAAGATTATCCAAACTTGCATTTTCTTTCTGCAACTCATTGTTTAATTGAGTTATTTCTTCTGTTAAATTTTTCTTTCCTGCTTGTTTTAAGGAGTTTAAAACAACCTCCCCTGCCGTTCATCCGAAATCGTTTTTTTCTTCTTAATCAAAGGACCCGATGACTCCACCACAGGTACATTTCCATCCCCATAATGGAGAGTGAGGGCCGCACCTTTCTTGATTTGAGCCGCGTGGGTGATAAAGACGCCCTCTTCCGTGGTTGTCCAACAAAATCCGCGATCAAGAATGCGTTGATAGGAGGCATGGTTGAGGCGACTCGCGAGCAACTCAAACTGCTGGTGAGTGACCTCAAAATACCGCCGGGCACTGTGGCGAAACTGTTGATTCACGGTCGTGAGCAATCGATGATCTAAATTCTCTAAATAACCACGCACCAGGGAGGGGAGGCGCTCAGCCCAATCATCAAGGCGTTGCATTTTATCTTCGATCAATCGGGTTAAATCTGGTAATCCCCTGGACGCTGCCACAAGGGTTGTCTTGCGCCGCTCGATCTCTTGAGAAATAACAGCCGTCAGACGCTGTTGACGATCTTGCAAAAACTGCCACAAATCCACCAGAACTGGCACGGCCATTTCTGCTGCCGCCGTTGGCGTGGGCGCCCGACGGTCTGAGGCATAATCGATAAGGGTGGTGTCGGTTTCATGGCCTACCGCTGAAATTAAGGGAATTCGGCTGGCCGCTGCTGCGCGAACCACGATTTCTTCATTAAAGGCCCAAAGATCCTCCAAGCTTCCGCCGCCCCGGGCCACAATGATCAAATCTGGTGGGCTGGCAAGAGTATTGAATCCGTGAATAGCAGCAGCAATTTGTTCAGCCGCACCCTGGCCCTGAACCAGGACAGGCCACACCAACACATGGCAGGGATAACGGTCTTCCAATCGATGCAAAATATCTTGAAGAACAGCCCCTGTCGGTGACGTCACCACCCCAATTTTCTGAGGATAGGGGGGCAGTGGTTTTTTGCGACCCACATCAAACAAACCTTCGGCCGCAAGGCGCGCCTTTCGTTCTTCCAATAATTTTAGAAGGGCCCCTTGGCCAGTTGGCTCAAACTCTTCCACCACCATTTGATATTTAGATCGACCAGGATATGTCGTCAGGCGTCCTGTAGCGATAATCTCTAATCCTTCTTCCAGGGCAACAGAACTCCCTTTTAGACTCCCCCGCCACGAAATAGCATCCATAACGGCATCCGCATCCTTCAACGCAAAATACGTATGACCAGAGGTATGTCGCTTCAGCCCTGAAATTTCTCCACGGACGCGAATGTGCCCATAGGTTTTTTCAACCATCTGTTTTAAGTTCTGTGAAATTTCTGTGACGGAATAAACAGGAATCTCTTGTAATGCGGGTTCTAATACTGTCATGATAGGGCCTTAATTAAAGACGTGGCACTTGGTTCTCTTTTTTGATACGATGCGATCGTATCATTAACCAGAACTCTAAACGAATAAAAATTTGTATGACCATGAATTACGATCACATTTTCTCAACCCATCTTCAATCTCTCAAGGCAGAAGGACGTTATCGCATATTTGCCGATCTTGAACGCCTCGTTGGTGAAGCGCCTTATGCCCTATGGCATACTCCAGAAGGCAAAAAGAAAGTTATTGTCTGGTGTACCAATGATTATCTAGGAATGAGTCAACATCCCGAGGTTATTGAAGCCATGATGAAAGCAGCCACGCGATATGGCGCCGGATCCGGAGGAACTCGCAATATCTCAGGGACATCCCATAGTCACATCCTGTTGGAACGAGAAGTTGCCGATCTCCACGGTAAAGAAAAAGGATTGATTTTTACCTCCGGCTACAATGCCAATGAAGCGACAATCTCTGCTCTTGCCCAAGCCTTACCCAATTGTGTTGTGCTAAGCGATGAAAAGAACCATGCCTCCATCATTCAAGGCATCCGTTCTGGTAAATCCGAACGTCGCATATTTCGGCACAATAATTTAGCTGATTTGCGGGAAAACCTGGAATCTCTTGATCCTAAACGACCAAAAATTATTGCTTGCATCTCTGTTTATTCCATGGATGGGGATATCGCCCCCCTTGAGGGAATATGTGACTTAGCAGAAGAATTTAAGGCAATCACTTATCTAGATGAAGTTCACGCCGTTGGTCTTTATGGCCCTCAAGGCGCAGGTATTGCCGCTCAATATGGCTTACAAGATCGTATTGATATTATCCAAGCCAATTTTGCTAAAGCATACGGCGTTATTGGCGGTTATATTACAGGGTCAGAGCTCTTGGTCGATTATGTTCGTAGCGTTGCTTCTGGTTTTATTTTCACAACGTCTCTACCACCCGGCGTTGTTGCAGCTGCCCACAAATCAATCTCTATTTTGCGCGGAAACACAATCTTACGGGACAAATTATGGCACAATGTTGAGATGCTTAAAGGACGCCTTGAAAAAGGCATCGTTCCCTTTCAGCGCGTCAGTAGCCATATTGTTCCCATTATTGTGGGAAATGCTGCCCAATGTCATGATGTCTGTGATATTTTACGGCGCGAACATGATATTTATGTCCAGCCCATCAATTACCCCACCGTTCCCCGGGGGCAAGAACGCCTTCGCTTAACGGTCACCCCAAGCCATACCCCAGAAATGATCCACCATCTCGTAGATGCCCTGGAAGATGTTTGGGGACGCCTTAATCTTTCCCTTGCGGCTTAAATAATTAATACGTATGTTAATAATTGTTTATCTTTTTGCGCGTTAACATTTATCAGGAGACGTTACCATGTTACATTTACGATTTAGAAGCTGTTGTTATTATTGGAATTTGAATGAAAAATCGACCGAAAGTTTAAGTTTATTACGAAGAAGAAAGCGACGTTTACAATGCAAGGCCTCATAATCAACACAGCTCTTACCCTCACCCGTTCTATTCAAAAAAATATTTCACTTGTTCTCTCTTTCTTAACTCTTTTCTTATGTGCTTGCTCTCCTGAGCCCTCAAAATCATCCTTACCTGTCGTTGCGATTTCACAAATTGTTCAACATGTTTCCTTAGATCAGGAACGTAAAGGTATTATGGCTGCTCTTGAAGCGGCTGGTTATATCGATGGCAAAACAATCAAGGTTATTTATGAAAATGCCCAAGGAAACATGTCAACGGCGAGCCTTATTGCGAGTAGTTTTGCAAGCCAAAAGCCGACTGTAGTCATTGCTATCTCAACACCCTCTGCGCAAACGTTACTCAAACCCATGAGGGATCAACAAATTCCCCTCGTATTTACGGCTGTAACCGACCCCCTAGAGGCAAAACTAATTACAACTTTGGAACAACGTCCGGAAGCTGTCACGGGTATCAGTGATGCGTTGATGGCAGGCCCTCAATTGGACTTGATCCAAAAGCTGATCCCATCTGTAAAGACGATTGGGATTGTTTATAATGCGGGGGAAACCAATTCTGTAAAAGCCGTCGAACAGCTGCAAGCAGAAGCCGCAAGCAGGGGGTTAACCCTTGTGCTCGCAACGGTTGATAAGTCGAACGAGGTTATCCCAGCAACGACAAAACTCATCGGAGATAAGGTAGAGGCAATCTATATTCCGAACGACAATACGGCCGTTGCTGCGATGGAAAGTATTGTAACCTTGGGTAAGAAATATAAAATGCCTATCTTTGCTGGGGATGCAGGGTCGGTGGAACGAGGCGCTCTCGCTGCCCAAGCCTATGATCGCGTAGCCTTAGGTCGGGAAGCGGGTGACCTGGTCGTTAAAATCTTGAAAGGTGAAAAGGCAGGCAATTTGATCGTAGAAACGAGTCATCCCCTTGTCTTAATGGTCAACCTAAAATCTGCGCAAGAAATGGGCGTCCCCATTCCAGACGACACAAAGAGCCAAGCAAAAATCATAGGAGATCAAGCATGAGCGCCCCTTTAAACTGGATACAATTC
Organism: Candidatus Finniella inopinata; assembly: GCA_945877185.1. GTDB lineage: Bacteria > Pseudomonadota > Alphaproteobacteria > Paracaedibacterales > VGCI01 > VGCI01. Next base: position 25,220 of record CAMCRD010000010.1, read on the forward strand.
ATCGGTGCCGTTGAGCTGGGGTTGATCTATAGCCTGGTTGTGATTGGTGTTTACTTATCCTTTCGAACCCTCCAATTCCCCGATATGACGGTGGATGGAAGCTTTCCCTTAGGGGCAGCTGTTGCGGCAACTTTAATTACCGCTGGGGTAAACCCCTATGCCGCAACCCTTGCCGCCACTTTGGCTGGTGCTGCCGCTGGCATGGTGACTGCTTGGCTCGCAACTCATTTGCGAATGCTGAATTTGTTGGCAGGTATTTTGACGATGACAGCCTTGTACTCTGTGAACTTACGGATTATGGGACGGCCCAACATTGCTTTACTTGGAGAGAAAACTATTTTTAGTGGTTCATTGGGGCAGTTGCCAACTTATCTGTCCTTAGGAATCATCACGATTGCTGTTTCTTTTGGCGTTTATTGGTTCTTAAGTACACGTCTTGGCATGGCTGTTCGTGCCACAGGGAGCAATGCAAAAATGGGGCGTGCCCAAGGAATCAATGACCGGAGAATGATCACAACGGGCTTAAGCACAGCCAACGCGTTGGTGGCCTTGGGAGGGGCCCTCTTTGCCCAAGTCCACGGTTTTGCGGATGTTACCATGGGCCTTGGAACGATCATTACAGGTTTGGCCGCTGTAATTATGGGGGAAGCCCTCTTCTCCACAAGAACGGTCTTTCACGCCATCATCGCTTGCATGTTGGGAGGGATCCTCTATTTCTTGATCCGCGCCATGGCTTTAAATGTGGAAGGGTTTCAAGCATCTGACTTGAATTTAGTAACAGCCATTTTGGTTGCAACAGCGATGCTCCTCCCCAACTTAAAAAGCAAAGTTCGTAAAGGAAGAAACTCATGATTACGCTCTCACACCTAAAAGTAACTTTCGCACCGGGAACGGTGATGGAAAAGAAAGCCTTGCGGGGGATAAGCTTAAAGATTGCCGAAGGCGAATTCATCACCGTTATTGGCAGCAATGGCGCCGGAAAATCCACGCTCCTGAATGCCATTGCAGGTGAAGTCATGTCCACTCAAGGTGCGATTCACATCGATGACAAAGACGTCACGCGCTTGCCAGCCCATGCACGGGCAGGCTTAGTCGCCCGCGTTTTCCAAGATCCCTTAGCCGGAACGTGTGGAGACTTAACCATTGCGGAGAACATGGCTTTAGCCCATCGGCGAGGCATGGGCCGCGGCCTTTCCAAAGGGTTATCGCGCTCCGACCGGGAATTTTATGCTGAGACGTTAAAGACCTTGAAGTTGGGCTTGGAAAACCGTCTAGATACGGCCATGTCTTTACTTTCAGGCGGCCAACGTCAAGCGGTCAGTTTGTTGATGGCAACCTTAAGTCCTTTGAAGATCCTGCTTTTGGACGAGCATAGCTCGGCCCTTGACCCAAAGACAGCAGCATTTGTGATGAAGCTTACGGAAGAAATTGTAACGCAAAAGGGCCTAACAGCCCTCATGGTAACGCACAGTTTGCAACAAGCGCTTCACAGTGGTACGCGAACCGTGATGCTTCATGAGGGAAAAGTGATATATGATGTTTCCGGGAAAGAACGCAGTAAATTGACTGTCCCCGATTTACTCAAACAATTCGGCACCGCCATGGATGACGACCGATTGTTGTTAGAACAATAAGAGGGGGATTTAGTTTACTTTGTCTTTTTTAGAAACAACAACATACAGTCATTGCGAGCACTCTACGACCCACAAGGGTCGGGAATGCGCGGCAATCCATGTATTTTTGAATTTTTCAACACAATGAATGTTGATTAGGAGCCTTGAATACATGGATCGCCACGTCGCATACGCTCCTCGCGATGACGGTGGCTGGGAATTCGAAACTTCTGGTGAACCTAACGTCATCATTGGTTTTTCCATATCTAATTGGTTGAGAGATCGCCTTTGAATAATTTTTTGAACACATTCACATACACCCTGACCCAGCCAGACCTTATAATCCTGGCTAAACCTTTGGCTAAAGCTTTGCGCAAAGGGGATGTCATTGCCTTATGGGGAGATTTAGGTGTGGGCAAGACAACGTTTGCCCGTATCCTCATTCAAAGTTTAGTAGGGGAGACCATTGAGGTACCAAGTCCAACGTTTACGCTCGTACAGATCTATGATTCTCCTAAAAGTGAGGTCTGGCATTGTGATTTATACCGCTTGAAAGACCCTGAAGAAGCCTTTGAGCTTGGTCTAGAAGATGCTTTTCACGACGCCATATGCTTGATAGAATGGCCTGAGCGGTTGGGAAATTTGTTGCCCCGCCGACGCATTGATGTGCTGTTGAAAATCGTCAATGAAATAACCCGAGAAATGACCCTGACTTTAGTAGGATCCCATGAGCCACTCCAAACTATTCTTGAAACAACAAGTTGAAGACCACGTCCGTCATGGGGAGCGGCATGCGTTTCTAAAACATCACGCTCAGACACTCATTGCTCTGCCCTCAGATGCGTCCAAAAGGCGGTATTTTCGCTATGAGAGAGGGCTTTTGATGGATGCCCCTCATCCAGAAAATCCTGGCCAGTTCTTCCAGGTCGCGACCTACTTAAGGTCTCTCGGACTCTCTGCTCCTTCCGTCTTCGACCATGATCTCTCTCAAGGGTTTTTGGCCCTGGAGGATTTTGGTCACACAACCTATACAAACCTTCTCCAGGAAGGTGAAGATCCTTATCCCCTCTATGAATTAGCTGTGGATACGCTCATTGCCCTTCATCAACGTGCAACAGATTGCCCAGATTTTATCCCGCCCTATGATACGGAACTTATGTTGCGTGAAGTAACTCAATTTGTCGATTGGTACTTGGCCCACACGATGGGAATAACGTTGTCAAATCTTGAGAGACAGACTTATCTCGATCTTTGGACACCTGTTTTTGAAAAAGCTTTAAAGCTTCCCCAGACACTGGTTTTACGAGACTACCATGTGGATAATTTGATGCGGTTGGAGGGACGCTCTGATGTGGCCGCCTGCGGTCTTCTCGATTTTCAAGATGCGGGATGGGGACCGATTATTTACGATTTAGTCTCTCTTGTCGAAGATGAGCGCTTAGATGTAGAGCCTGCCCTCGTTGAGCATTGCTGGCAACGATATTTATCCGCTTTTCCCCTTCTGGATGAGCCAACCTTAAAAACAGCTGGGTGCATTTTAGGGGCCGGTCGTCATGCCAAAAACATTGGTGTTTTTACACGGTTAGCTGTCAGAGATGGCAAACCCCATTACTTAAACCATCTTCCCCGCATGTGGAAAATGTTGCAAAGCTGTTTGAACCATCCAGATTTGTACCAACTTAAAGCGTGGTTTAATCATTACTCAAGTGGAGTTCGCTGTTAATGTCCTGTCCCATTTGTCAAAACCCTGTCAATAAAGACTTTGCGCCCTTTTGTTCAAAGATGTGTAAAAATATTGATCTCATCAAATGGTTCAAGGAAGATTATCGCATCCCAACACAAGAGCCTATAACGAACGAGGATGGGAAAGAGGAAGAGAACGATTCAAATTCTTAATTTCCTCCCACCCCATGCAGCAACTGAATAAACTGGCTTTTTTCTGCAGAATCCCTTAGATTTCTTTATGTGGGGTAGCTGCTCAGCTGGCATAGCTGTCATCCTGGGGTTTCTGAATAGTTGCTAAATGAACTGAATTCACAAAAATAAATATACGTATGGTTAGTTTATGAAAACGAAAATGAATAGTCTGTCCCTGCATCGTCTCACGCCCATATTGCTTATGTTTGCGGTGCTGGCGTTTGAGATGTCCACGGATATTTATGTCTCAAGCTTACCAGAAATGGGGCATTTCTTCCATGTCCCTGATGCGACCGTTCAAACGACCGTCAGTGTGTATCTTTTAGGGTTTGCGTTACTCGGTCTTATTGCAGGTCCCTTGTCCGATAGTATTGGACGGCGTCCCGTTATTTTAGGAAGCGTGTCTATCTTTGCCCTTGGCAGCATCAGCTGCTGGTTCGCCCCAACGATGATGAGTTTAACCGCCGCCCGCTTTGCCCAAGGCATTGGCGCAGGTATGACCATGGTTGTCTCAACAGCCATTCTAAAGGACATCTATGATGAGAAAAATTTCTCCCGAATTTTATCAACCATGGGAATGGTCATCGCCTTATCCCCGATGGTTGCCCCTATTATTGGCGGAAAAATCGCGGATATTTGGGGATGGAAAAGTTGTTTTTTCACCATCGCACTTGTAGCCAGTATCATATGGTTTGCCATCGTCGTCTGTCTAAGGGAAAGCTTAAGCCCGGAGCACAGAGCAACCCACCACTCCCGTTTTTCTGGCCGACTTCTTCTGGAGACCTATGGACAACTCCTTAAACGGCGTGAGATTGTTATCTTCGCTTTGATCTCCGCCATTACCTATGGAGGATTGTGGGCTTGGATTGTTGAAGCGCCATTTTATATGATTAATGTTCTTGAAATCAAAAGCGTTGATTATGGATATTATGCGGCTGTAGGCCCTGGCGCTTATATATTCGGAACATTTCTCAACCGGCGATGCGTTATCTTTTATGGAATTGAGCGTATGCTCGCTGGCGGATTATGCTTGATGATTTTGGGGGCAGGCCTCGCCTTGGTTGCAACGTTTTATTGGCCTTTCTCCCTGGTAGCCCTTTATATCTCTTTTTCGATATATGCCATTGGTTTAGCGCCTGTGTTTGCAAATGCTGTTACAAAAGCTGTTTCCGTTATTCCTTCCGAGCGGGGTGGCGCGTCTGCCTTACTAAATACACTCGAAATGGGCATTTCTGCTTTATGTGCCGTGCTCGTGGGCTTTTTAAGCAATGGCACCCTTGTCCCTTGCACCGCCATGATGCTTGCCGGTAGCATTTTATGCGCCATGATGTTTGTCAGTACCGCCAAATACATCCCCGAATCTAAAGCCCTCTCAACCCCTTCTGAGGGATAAGAATTATGGCACAACCCCCTCTCATATCTTTGCGGGATATTTCTCTGTCATTTGGAGGAAAGCCTTTATTTGAAGGCCTGTTCAACAATATTACCAAGGGTGATAAAACCTGCTTGGTGGGACGCAATGGATGTGGCAAATCCACTTTCCTAAAAGTTGTTTGTGGTCAAATCGACTTTGATCGTGGGGAGCGTTTCGTCCAACCTGGAACGCGCATTTCCTATCTGCCCCAGGATGTTTGGTTAGAACCCGACCAAACCCCCAAACAATTTGTTATGCAATCTGGGTGTGCAGCCTTTGAAGCTGATGAAATCCTTGATCTATTAAAAATGGACAGTGATCGTTTGATGGATGGCTTTTCTGGGGGAGAACGTCGACGAGTTGCCCTAGCCCGCGCACTCGTTGGAGAGCCCGATGTCTTGTTATTAGATGAACCCACAAACCATCTAGACCTCCCCACCATCGAATGGCTCGAAGAATTTTTGAGACAACATACGGGTGCGCTTTTGACCATCAGCCATGACCGAACTTTTCTGGAACGGGTTTCAAGCTCCTGCTTGTGGTTAGATCGAGGAACTTTACATCGTCATAATAAAGGCTTCCAAGACTTTGAAAATTGGTCGGAGCATCTTTTGGCCGAAGAAGAAAAGCATATGAGCAAGATGAACACAAAGCTGAAGGAAGAACTCCATTGGCTTCACCGAGGGGTAACGGCCCGGCGGAAACGAAACCAAGGACGCCTTCGGGAACTGAATAAATTGAGGGACCAAAAGCGCGCCATTTTATCTGGCCAAGTGGGCAAGTTGAAAATGAGCGGTGCCGAGACTGAAGGCGGAAGTAAAATGGTGATTGAAGCGCAATCCATTTCCAAAGCCTTAGGCGATAAATCCCTCATTCAGAATTTTTCGACACGCATTTTGCGGGGTGATCGCATTGGCATTATCGGCCCCAATGGAACAGGAAAAACCACGCTGATCCGCATGCTCGGCGGGGTTTCACCCCCAGACACAGGATCGGTTCGAATTGGGAAAACAATCGATCTCATCTATTTTGATCAGTTGCGGGACAGTTTAAAACCCAATGACACCCTTTGGCAAAATTTATGTGACACCGGCGGCGATCACGTCACGGTTCAAGGCCAACCCCGCCATGTTATGGCGTATCTGAAAGACTTCTTATTTGAGGAAAAACAAGTTCGTTCGCCCGTCTCTATTCTATCCGGAGGTGAAAAGAACCGCCTCGCCCTTGCCAAAGCTCTCACCAAACCCGGTAACCTCCTCATCCTGGATGAACCCACCAACGACCTCGATATGGACACCCTCGATTTGTTGATTGAGATGGTGAGCGACTTTACGGGGACACTCCTCATCGTCAGCCATGATCGCGATTTTCTCGATAGACTCACCACGTCGATTATTGCCCTTGAAGGCGATGGCCTCATCCGTGAATGTGTGGGGGGGTATCAAGATTATGTTCGCCAATTCCCTCCGCAAAAGGATAGAGGGAAAGCATTAAAGGCAACGCCCAAAGAAAATATTGAACGACCTAAAACTCCCCGCAAGGTGAGCTACAACGAAAAGCGCGAGTATGACCTTCTTCCCACACGCATGGATGAATTGATGAAAGAGATTTCACAAAGCGAAGCGCGCCTTGAAGATCCCACCTTCTATCAAAATCACCCTCAAGAATTTATGAAAGTAACGGAAAGCCTCCATACTACCAAAGAAGAACTCGCTCGCGCAGAGACGCGGTGGCTAGAGTTGGATGAGATGATAAATGAGACCCGATAGCCGGTAACACACCTCAAATTCAGAAAGACTGAGGAGGTTTAATAGGCCAATTATAAAGTAAGGCAATAGCCTCGAGGATTTCGAGACATAGCGACCATCCATTATCAGAATTCGTCATAATTACCGCCCCCATACCCTGATTTTTAAAACCAAAAATAAGGGCCTTATATCCAGCATTATCTCCACCATGTGCAAACCAAGCATTTTTCCCTGAGCCCCCCACTCTTAATCCAAGACCAAAGCTATCATGAAGCGGAGTTAGCATTTCTATAACCATAGGTTGAGTAAGAATCTTACCATGATTTTCCATGGCTTTCTGGATCTCTAGAATAAATTTGGCTAAATCCCTTGGGGTTGTCCATAGCCCACCTGCCGTGAGGTCTGCAATATTGTAATAAGGATAAGGCATTGAATTACCTTGTTCATTATATCCAAAAGCAATTTTACCATGCATATCAAAAGGAACAGGATAAACAAATGTACTATTCTCCATTTTGAGAGGTTCCAAAACATGGGCCTTTATCAACTCAGAAAATGGCTTCTGATAATATTCTTCTAGGATTAACTGTATCACTGTATAACCCGCACCCGAATATTGAAATTTCTGGCCAGGGATGAATTCTAACTCTAGAGCTCCTGATAAAGCAGGAGAGCTTCCTGTGAGAATTTGTAGTGTCGTAGGTAAAGGGTGACCTTGAGGATACATGGGTCTTCTTCCTGTTTGAAAACCTGCGGTATGGCTTAATAGCTTCCTTAATGTCACTGGAGCGGAGGAGAAAGAGGTTCTCAGAACATGCCAGCCTCTTAAAAAACCGTTAATATCCTTATCTATATCTAACTTACCTGTTTGGATTAATTCTAGAATAGCCAATGCTGAAACAGGCTTGCTAAGGGAGCAAGCTTGAAATAAAGTATCGCTTTGCGCTGGAATAAGAGTCTCTTTTTGAGCTGTTCCATAAGCTTGCGCCCAATCAATTTGTCCTTGATAAATAACAGCTATAGAGACAGCGGGAACATGAAAGCTTTTAAGCTTCTGAGAAATATTAAACGTTTGCTCAAACTTTGTTTGGTAAGCTACTTTGGCCGAAGAATTGAATAGAATTATCACAAGTCCAGAGAGGACCAAAACCCCTAAAAGAAGGACAGGCCATGTTCTTTTAGAAGAGAGCTTCGTGTAAATTTTATAGATGTTCTGGAACATGAAGTTCTTATTGTATCAATAAATAAAACAATAAGCAAAAACATATTAACTTAGAGACAAGGATGTCAATCCCCCATAGGTTTAACTCTGACCACCTGACAGATTTTTTGGACCAACATGGCCACCGAAGAAGAAGAAAATGTACCCCTCCCCCGCCTCACAACCTACGAAGTTTTTTGTATACGTCATCGTCATTCCTCTTTCCAACGAGAGGAACCACCAATACCTCTTCCCCTTCAATCGTATAGATAATCCGATATTCCCCAAAATCCACCCGATACCAAGAGCTCCCTTTAAGAAGAGCGCTATCCGCACCGTGACCTTTTTGTCTGAGCTCCATAATTTTTATAGCCAATTGCTTTTGCTGTTTGGGGGGGAGACTGCTTAAGAATTTTTGTGCTTTTTTAGAAAGTTGAAGATTAAGCATTAAGGAGATCGTTTAAAAAATTCTCACTCTCCTCCACAGATAAAAGCCCTTCTTTTTTGGCTGCCTCTGCTTTTAAAGACCACATGAGTTCATCAACCTCATTCAATCTTTCAAACTCTTCTTGAGATAAAATGACCGCGACCGACCTTGTTTTTCAATAGACACCGTCTCTTGACGCGCCACATCAAGCCATTTGCCAAAATGAACCTTAGCTTCAGTTGCAGATATATGGATCATGTGTACCTCCTTCATGTTCTAATTAATATACAATATAGTGTTTTGATCAAAATAGTCAATAAGTTCTTTTTGATCATTATGAGATGGGGGCAAGGAACTATGTGCCCGCGAAAAAACCCACTAGGCCTCTGCAGAACCAAGAATTTTGGTTCCTGGCCAGGAAAAAAATTATGAGAGACCGGAGTTTACATGAGAGTAAATGAGGACTCGCCACGGCGTAGCCGTTAGGCGTAGCCGTTAGGCGTAGCCGTTAGGCGTAGCCGTTAGGCGTAGCCGTTAGGCGTAGCCGTTAGGCGTAGCCGTTAGGCGTAGCCGTTAGGCGTAGCCGTTAGGCG
>CAMCRD010000011.1 GCA_945877185.1 Candidatus Finniella inopinata
AGCGGCATTGGTTCTTGAGATTTAAACGTAAATCCATTGCGCCTTCTCGATCCTTGGAAATGGTCGATCTAACTATGGCTCTTTTCGCAGCCTATCATGTTAACAAGACAGTTAATTTGCCATGTATCTTAAGATAACACTCTCAAATAAAAGAGTTGCAAAGTGTTTTTCTCGATCCTCAACAAGGATTGTTTTAAAAATATCTTTTAACAAGCTATCGTCGTCGAAATTCAGAAAGTATTTCAATGAAATGCTGAGATTTGCTTCGTCTACATCCGCGCCAGCTTCTGCTATATACTCACGACGTAATCCGTAAAATTTTGTTGGAAAGCAGTTATTAAAATCTTCCAATACAGAAAGAAAATCATCATTATCGTCAATAAAATTCGAAAGTAACTTTTGTCGTTCTTGTTCTTTTATCCAACCTGGATCCACTAAGTTGATATAATTCAAACTCAGTTTATAACCATCTTCTGTTACCTCACCAATATAAATATCGGTATCAGAAATATACATTTTCTGGCCGACACGACTCTTGAGTTCTTCTTCCCATGCCCTTGGCTCACTACTGGTAGAAAGTGTGCCTTCCATTGCAATGGTGGACATTATTAAAATTGAATAACCAAGAAGCACTTTCTTAAAAATCATTTTTTATTTTCCTTTATTTTTTTAAAATTTATATCACTGATTCAAGTATTCCACAAGCTTCCTTTTATAGTTCCAACAAGCTCTTGGTGAGCTGTTAATTCTTCAGGCGTTGGTTGGTGGGGACGAGCCGGGCGAGAGATACGCTCTCCAGCGCCGATATTCCCAGCCTTTGCTGCTGTTTTTTCAGAAGTGCGCGTTCCATCAAATGAGAAGGTCGTCTGGCGTCCCCCGATCAGTTCAAGATAAACTTTTGCCAGTAATTCACAGTCCACTAAAGCCCCATGCTTCGTGCGGCTGCTCAGATCAATTTGAAACCGACGGCATAAAGCATCGAGGCTGGCAGGGGACCCGGGAAATTTTGTGCGCGCAATTTTTAAGGTGTCTGTTGCCCGATGCGGCAAAAAAGGCGGATGGTTCAGGCGTCCAAACTCGGCATTCAAAAATTTCAAATCGAAAGAAGCGTTGTGAATGACAAGCTTATCTTCCCCCAAAAAAGCCAAAAAATCGTCCACAATGTTGGCAAATACGGGGAATGGCTTTAAGAAATCCGTTTTTATACCACTAATGGCAGAAGCTTCCAAGGGTACGTCCCGTTCGGGATTGATATAGGTTTGATAAACACGCCCTGTTGGCAGGTAATTGATGAGCTCCACACAGCCAATTTCGATAATTCGATGGCCCTCTGCGGGGTCTAATCCTGTCGTTTCCGTATCTAAAACTATTTCACGCATATGGGTTCTACCTTTTGACGCTTGAGTTTTTTAGGTAATTCCCCCTCCGCTCGTTCCTCACGACCTCTCCCACGCAAGGGAGAGGTGAACAGAACAGAATCTAAGAATTCATAGACTCAAAAAAGTCTGAGTTACTCTTGCTGTATTTCAATTTATCATGCAAGAATTCCATGGCTTCAACAGTACCCATAGGGTTGAGTATCCGTCGCAAGACCCACATTTTGGATAGAGCAGCCTTATCGGTGATAAGAAGCTCTTCTTTACGTGTGCCAGACTTCGTGATGTCGATTGATGGGAATGTGCGCTTATCAGAAAGTTTGCGATCCAAAATAATTTCTGAGTTACCCGTTCCCTTAAATTCTTCGAAGATAACTTCGTCCATACGGGACCCCGTATCCACCAAGGCTGTTGCGATAATGGTTAAGGATCCACCTTCCTCAATATTCCGCGCCGCTCCAAAGAACCTCTTGGGGCGCTGCAATGCATTGGCGTCAACACCACCCGTTAACACCTTACCAGAAGAAGGAACAACCGTGTTATAAGCACGGGCCAGACGCGTAATCGAGTCAAGCAAAATCACCACATCGCGTTTTTGTTCAACCAACCGCTTGGCTTTTTCAATAACCATCTCAGCAACTTGTACGTGACGTGAAGCAGGTTCATCAAAGGTAGAAGATACCACTTCCCCCTTCACGGACCGCGCCATGTCTGTAACTTCTTCAGGCCGCTCATCAATCAACAGGACAATAAGGTAGACTTCTGGGTGATTAATCGCCACAGAGTGCGCAATGTTTTGCAACATGACTGTTTTTCCGGTGCGCGGCGGCGCCACGATCAATGCGCGTTGACCTTTCCCTAAGGGAGCAACGAGGTCAATGACGCGCTGGGTAAAATCTTTTCCGTTAGAAACATTACCTTCTCCCTCAACCTCCAGAATCAGTCTTTTTTCTGGGTAAAGAGGCGTCAAATTGTCAAAGTTAATACGGTATTTTATATTGTCAGGCGCTTCAAAATTGATGGTGTTGAGCTTCAATAAAGCAAAATATCGTTCGCTATCTTTGGGCGCTCGAATCTGACCCTCAACAGTGTCCCCTGTTCGAAGGCCAAAGCGGCGGACTTGGCTTGGAGAAACATAGATATCATCCGGGCCGGGTAGGTAATTTGACTCTGGGGAGCGTAAGAACCCAAATCCATCTTGGAGTATTTCAACAACGCCATCCCCAAAGATCGCGACATCTTTTTCTGCCAATTTCTTTAAAATAGCAAACATCAAATCCTGTTTGCGTAATGCGCTGGCGTTTTCTATTTCTAATTCTTCTGCTTGCGCCAATAGCTCTGCCGGCGGTTTGCGCTTAAGTTCCTGTAATTGCATGATTTTCCTTGATAAAGCTAAAACGGTTTTACGATGACACTGATGATAATAACGATTAACAAAAGTGATGGCACCTCATTAATCATTCGGAAAAAGGGAGCGTTACGTATGCACGTCCCTAAGGCTAATTGTTTTCGCCAATGACTCAACAAATGATGGAAAATCAATAGGCTAACAACACAAGTCAGTTTAAGATGAAACCACCCTGACGACCAGACCTCCTGGATCATAGCAAGAAAAATTCCAGATGCCAAGGATAAAAACATCGAGGGCATCATAATGATCTTGGACAAACGATATTCCATGACCTTAAAAAGCTGAGCTGCTTCTGATTTTGGATCAACACCAACGTGATAAACAAAGAGCCGGGGTAAATAAAGCAATCCCGCCATCCAGGCTATAATTGCAAAAACATGAATCGCTTTAATCCACAGGTATGACTCTAAAATCCAAGCGTACATCGGTTTTTATAACCCTTATTCATTCTTTTGTTATTACGAGCCCTGCTAATGCTTGCATGTAGGCAGGATGAACGCTTAATGTTGGCACACGGCCATAAAAAGGAATCCCAAGCGTCTCTGAGAGGTTCCGGTAGTCCTCATCCAGCTCAACCAGTGTTTCGGAATGTTCGGAAACGAAAGCCACGGGCACCACAATTACGGGCACCCTATCTGCGCTAGCCCGCCTCAATTCCTGCTCTGTAGAAGGCCCCAACCACTTGAGAGGACCAACTTTACTTTGATAGCACACCACACCCTCAAGATCAGAGGGAATTTTTTTGAGAATCGCCTGAACCGTCTTGTGGACATGACTTTCATAAGGATCCCCTTTATCAATCACTTTTTGAGGTAGCCCATGAGCTGAGAACAAAATACGGGGGGTTCCAAAAGAAGCTGCTTTTTCAATCCATGGCAGCAATAAATCAACATGAGATTCGATGAAAGCGCTATTTTGAGGATAACTTTGGACTTCCCGAGTTGGAACCTTTAGCCCTTGTTGAGCCGCTTGTTTATGCCATTCTGAAAAGCTAGATCCAGTCGTCGTCATTGAAAATTGCGGATAAAGAGGCAACAAGACAATTTCCGTTGGTTGAAAAGAAGCGACTTCTGCCACAGTTTCTGCCGTAAGGGGGTGCCAGTATCGCATGGCGATAAAAACTTCAATCTCACAATCAGGCAATTGATCGCGCAGTAAGTGGCGAAGGTGAATTTGTTGGTCTTTGGTATTCTGAAGAAGGGGCGATCCTCCCCCCATGTTTTGATATATTTTTTGAGCTTTTTGGTTCCGTGTCCGAGAGATAATTTTCGCAACAAGGGGCCTGAGAGGCCAAGGAAGGCTGATAATGGCCGGGTCAGAGAATAAATTTTTTAAAAATGGACGCACAGCCGCAAGGGAATCTGGCGCTCCTAAATTCATCAAAACAACAGCAAGGCGTCTGGTCATTTTTGAAAAACTCTTCCTTTTACAAGATCAATTAACTGCGCCACATGATCAACGGGCGTTTGAGGAACGATACCATGGCCAAGATTAAACACGTAAGGTGTGCCTTGAAAAGCTTGAAGGAGCGCATCGACATTGGTTTTCATCCGCTCTCCTCCTTCCCGCAACACCTGGGGACTTAAGTTTCCCTGAACGGGCGCCAGTTTTTGAATCTGATCCTTCATCACGGACAAGGGAACATCCTCATCTACCCCAAAAGTAATATGAGAAAACCCTTTGATTATTTGAGGATAAAGCGCGCAAACCCCTCGGCCATAATAGATGATCGGTGTGTCGGGATGGCGGCTTCGAATACGCGCAATTAATCGCCGAATCGGAGCCACAATCCACGTCGCTTGATAAGCTTTCGGAACAACTTTTGCCCAACTATCAAAGATCTGAATAACATCTGCTCCTGCATTTACTTGAGCAATGAGAAAAGTCCCGATAGCTTCTTCCAATACGGCCATTGTTTGAGTGAAGAGGGGGCTTTCGGTTTCCATAAGCATTTTTATTTTTGTAAAATTTGTTGATTTCCCTTGTTCTAGCATATAGGTCGCGATGGTCCAAGGGCTCCCTGCAAAGCCAATAACAGCCTTTGTTGACGGTAAAGATTTTCGAATATTGCTTAGAATTTTCAAAGGAACGGATAGGGATTCTTCCAGATTAATGTCTTTGGCTTTTTCAAAAAAAGTATGAGCATCCAGCGGATCTAAAACAGGGCCTTGTTTTTCAATAAAATGAACCTTTTGTCCGAGAACATGAGGAATTACCAAGATATCACTAAAAAGAATCGCTGCATCTAATTCAAAACGGCGTAAGGGTTGGAGTGTAATTTCTGTTGCATAATCCTCATGAAAACACAAATCCATAAATGTTGGGATTTTTTGTCGTAAAATCCGATATTCGGGTAAATATCGTCCAGCCTGGCGCATTAGCCAAACAGGGGGGTGAGTTTCTGAATTCTTTTGGAGGGCATTTAAAATTTGATTCATACACGATACATAATCACAATTGTATTAATTAATAAAGGTGGTAGTTGTGGTAGTGGTACCTTGTGAATTATGGGGATACAATTTTTATCACAGGTTACCCACAGGGTATGCCTTTTAAAAAATATTTTCCTTGAGATTTGGGGACAATCCTTTTTCTTTATTGAAAATAAAGGGAAAATATCATCTCTTTCCTGTGGATTCTCTTGTGGAAGAAGTGTGGTTCTCCAGGAGATTTACACGTGTGGAAAATAGATAGCCAAAGCCCATAACATTAGGAGCATCCTTTGAAGTTATCCTCCTTAATCCACAGAAATTAGGGAAAAGGCTCATTGGGGAGAGATGACTCTTTTTCGTACGGAGGTTGCGGCCCCTTTATCCAGTGAGTTATGCACATATTGGCTGCTTTAATCTCGCCTTCCTAAATATCTCTTTGAACAAAAAAATCCCCCAAGAGCCTTCGCTTTTGGGGGATTTTTTTGTGGATGGTGTTTTAAAATCGGAACATGACTTTTAATCCAAAGGTGTGGCTCCAGTTGGAACTCATCGCAATGTCATATGTGGTGTTGCCTGTTGTATCTGATCCCAAAACCTTAAAAGCATTTCGATAGCCCGCCGTCCAACCTAAGATAAAGTCTGTTACAACAGAGCCATCCCCGAATAAACAAGATATGTTTGGTTGGCTAAACCGCATTTCTAGACCACCCGTTGGAGCTACGGCATAGTTGTTATTCATGTTGAATCGTAGAGTGCCTCCATTAGTGTTTGTGATACCTTGGTAATCAAAATAGGTTAACTGCAAACCGGCTTGTGCCCAAAAGTCGAGTTGTGAACACTCCAATATTTGAACACCCAACATCGCGCGGGCATCCCAGCGTTCCTCATAACGGTACCCGGTATCTAAGGCAGTACCAGCAATCTGATTGAGATTGGCATAAATGCTTGTTTTACGCATCTGGGTTAAATAATTAAATTCGAGTCCTCCAAACATGGGAAGAGGCAAAAAATCAGGAATGTATTTGCGGGCAAATATACTGAGGACTGGGCTGGATGTATTTGCCATGCCATCATGTGATCTTAAAGGATTGGCAATAGGATTTTTTGTTGCAATATTTTTTAAGTTAAGCATCTTAACCCCTACACCAAACCCAAAGGCTGTGCCTTCCGTGCGACTTGGATGGTTGGACATTGGCGGTGCTGCTTTCGTGAGCTGTATGCTCGATAAAAGGGCAACAAAAATAGCACTAAGCTTTAGAGTTTTTAATTTATAATTCATTATTGACGTTCCTCCGGTACAAAAATTTGGACTTCCCCTACAATCCTGGGCGACTTTTAGGAGAGAGTCAATTAGCTAATTAAACTTTTAGTAAAATATTTGCAATATCTTTTTTGGTGGAATTTCTTGACACTTCTCCTTGATTCCCCTACTGCTTAACAGTATGTCGTGTCGTATTTACTTCTTATTATTGGTTTTTTTTGTCGCTCCTTTGACTGCGAGAGCTACAGCTCCGGTTGTTGTTGTCACGATTAAACCTATCCATTCACTTGTTGCGGGCGTCATGGCTGATATTAAATCCCCTATCTTACTGATGGGTGGAGAAAAGTCTCCGCATACCCAACCTCTAACCCCATCAGAAGTGAGACAAATTCAAGCCGCTCAGGTCGTTATTTGGGTTGGTCCCTCTTATGAAGCGCCATTAAGGCGCGTCATAGAATCCAGGAAGGGACGCAGTCATGTGATTACACTGATCGATAAGCCAGGGATGAAACTCTATCCGATACGACAAGGGGGATTGTGGGGAAGCCATGATCATTCCCATGAAAAAGATAATTTGAAAGATACAGTACCTTGTGGAGATCATAACCATGATGGCGTTTCAATGGATGGTCATTTATGGCTTGATCCATATAATGCTAAAATGATCGTTGCTGTTATTGCCAAAGAACTTATGGTCCTCGATCCGCACCACAAAGCGAAATATTTGGCAAATTCTAAGCAAGTCATACAACGTTTGGAAGATTTGGATCGAGAACTTGAGGCGCTGCTTATTCCGGTAAGAGATAAACCCTATGTGGTTTACCATGATGGAACCCAGTATTTTGATCGCCATTTTAAAACCAAAGCGATTGGGGCATTAATGGGAGACAGCCATTATGGCTTCAATGCACAACATTTTTTAGAAGTTTGCGACTATATTGATACCCATAAGATTGAATGCGTATTTACAGAACCACAATTTCCAACAGATAAAATCCATCACTTAATGGAGAAAACACGCACGCGGATAGAAACGCTCGACTACCTGGGCGTTGGCATAAAAGCTGATGAAGACGCTTATTTTTTGATGATGCGGCGTTTTACCTATGGATTTTTGAGAGGGTTAAAAAGAACCCTAAACTAAGGCGATCCTTCCTATTTATTGGCTTTGACCGTTAATAAACACAGACATCCATATCTTCAAAGGTGCTTCCTACTTTGGGCCACCTTTCTAACCCTCGGTCTATATCGTTAACGAGGAGAAGCCTCTTTTCTGGGTCTACCCCCCCTAAGTGATCAATGGGTTTAACGTCACGAGAAAAGCGTGCTCTTACTTTATTACCAAGGCTATGAAAAACCGCTGCGACTTTTTGGGAAAGGTCTCGTTTATGGGATGAAGAATAAGCCCAACCGGGCCTGTGGGATTCCCTTCTTCTCGTATATGTATGTAATTTAGTAGAATAAGCTTCGCCGGGTTTGGATGATTCCTTTTTTCTCGAAGAATAGGTATCTCGTGAAGAATAATCCCAACGGGATTTGGAATTTTTCTTTTTTTCCAAATATGTTAAGCCAAAATACTGAAAGTAACCTGTTCTTTCAAATCTTCCAGTAACATAAGTATACCCATATTTCATCGTTCCATATTTTAAAATATGAGTGTGGCTATGATGTGAAGCATAGGTGAGAAGCATCAGAATTCTCCTTCCACTCCTTAAAAATAGGTTAAAAGAAGGAGAAAACAAGCCCTACCTAATATGTTATAATTTTTCTTCATCTACTCCTCCGATGCGCATGGCAAGGGCAGCTTCAAGAAAGCAGTCGATATCTCCATCCAAGACACCCATAGCGTTTCCACGCTCCACGCCTGTGCGGGTGTCTTTTACCATTTGATAGGGTTGTAGAACATAGGAACGAATTTGATGGCCCCATCCAATATCTGTTTTGCCAGCGCTTTGCGCGGTAAGTTTTTCTTCCTTTTTGCGCAGTTCCAGTTCATATAAACGCGCTTTGAGCATGGACATAGCTTGAGCCCGATTGCGATGTTGAGAGCGATCATTTTGGCATTGGACAACAATGTTGGTGGGAATATGGGTGATGCGGATGGCGCTTTCTGTCTTGTTGACATGTTGACCGCCAGCGCCTGATGCCCGATAGGTATCAATTCGCAAGTCTTTGTCTTCAATGGCAATATCGATAGAGTCATCAATGACGGGATAAACCCATACGGACGCAAAGCTGGTGTGGCGTCTGGCATTCGAATCAAAAGGCGAGATGCGAACCAAACGATGGACGCCGCTTTCTGTCTTTAACCACCCATAGGCCTGGTGACCCGTAATTTTAAGAGTGATGGATTTTGTTCCTGCTTCTTCTCCTGGACTTTCTTCTAAAATCTCTAATTTATAGCCTTTCGACTCTGCCCAACGACTGTAGAGGCGTGCCAACATTGAGGCCCAATCTTGAGCCTCAGTGCCACCAGCCCCTGCATTGATTTCAAGGAAGCAATCATTCTTATCGGCTTCTCCTGACAAAAGGGTTTCGAGTTGGAGTCGGGCAGCTATTTTGTGTAAGGCTTCTAGCTGTGTTTCTGCTTCGGTTGCAATCGCTGCATCTCCTTCGGCTTCAGCAAGTTCGATGAGTTCTACATTATCGGTGAGTTGTTTTTGTAGGTCTTGAATATGCCTTATTGCTGTTTGGAGAGCATCCCTTTCTTTCAGGATTTTTTGCGCCAATGCTTGATTGTTCCAAAGGTCTGGGGATTCAGCTTCGCGATTTAAGGATTCGAGATTAGTGAGCGCTTTGTCCCAGTCAAAGATGCCTCCGCAGCAAAGTGAGGCTTTGTTCAATTTGTTTGACCATGGACTCGATTTCTGCTCGCATGACAAGGCTCTCCTATCGTATTTTAATTGTAAGATTTAACCTTAAGTCAGGATTTGTGCAATGGTCGTGTTACTGAGAGGAGAAAAAGAATGTTTGCTGTGATTTATCGAGGCTATGTTTACCCAGAGGCAGAAAGGGACTATCAGAAGCTTTGGCATCAAATCGCACAGTACTTCATTGAGCATCGGGGCGCGTTGGGCTCGTGCCTTCATAAATCAACGGATGGGAGTTGGATTGCCTATTCAAGGTGGCCAGATCAAGCAACGCGTGACGCATCTTGGCCACAAGAGGGGGAAGCGTTTTCAGAAACCTTGAATCCTGAGATTAAAGCGGTCATTTTAGCGTTCAAGAAATGCATTGACAAGGATCAACCATTTCAAGAAATTTGTATGAAAGTTATGGACGACCTGTTGTTTAAAAAGGAGACACCACATGCTTGATCATTTTTCCCTCTCTGTTAAAGACTACGACCAAAGCCTTAAATTCTATGATGAAACTCTGAAGACCTTGGGTTATGAACGCGTTATGAGCTTTGATTTGCCGGATGGCAAGTTTGCCGGTTATGGTAAGGACAAGAAGCCCTCTTTTTGGATCAGTTCTACCGGTCGTGCGGATGAAGATATTGGTCGTGCCAGGGGGGTTCATTGTGCCTTTCTTGCTCCCAGCATAAAGGCTATTCAGGAGTGGTATCAGAAATCCCTCGAACTTGGTGGCCAAGATAACGGGGCTCCTGGGGTTCGGCCAGAATATCATCCCGGTTATTACGGAGCCTTTGTCATTGATCCGAGCGGTTGGCGCATCGAGGCTTGTTTTCATGGGTATCAAGGAGGGGGGTAAGAGGGGGGTTTAAGCAATCGTGCGAGTATTTTTGACAAGGGGTGAAAAAAGTAGTACTGCCTAGATGGAGAGAAACTTACCTTGAAGCAGCTATTCTTTCAATTTTTCTTTCAGTCATTGCAGGAAGTCCTTTTACAATAAGGTCTTCTGCCTCTTGCGCGGAAACGGGCTTAGAAAAATAATATCCTTGTACGTAATCGCAATTTAATTGACGCAATAAATCGAGCTCGATGATGTTTTCGACACCTTCAGCAATGACTTTATAAGTTAAGTCATGAGAGAGATTAATAATCCCTGCAACCATGCGATAGGTCTTATCATCGCTTCCCATGCGGCTGACAAAGCAACGATCAATTTTGACGATATCAAAAGGAAATGCATTTAATTGACTTAAGGAAGAGAAGCCGGTTCCAAAGTCATCAATACATAATTCTATATGATGAGATTTAAATTTTTCAAGGTTCTGGGAGCATAAGTCAATATTTTGCGCAAGAACGCTTTCTGTTAATTCAATTTTTAAGGAATGAGGCGGAAAGTTATATCGGGTAATAATTTTTAGCAATCGTTCAATATTAACGAGATCTGAGAGCTGGTTAATGGACAAATTTACACTTATTTCTATGTCGTTCGCTTTTTTTATTTCGCTGCGCCATCTGGCTAATTGTTCACAGGCTGTTTCCAAAATATACTCCCCAATGGGCAGGATTAAACCAGATTCTTCTGCTAAGGAAATAAACCGAGTGGGAGGAACCGTTCCTAAGGTCGGATGTTGCCACCGAACGAGGGCTTCAAATCCAGCAATAGTATCGTTAGCAATATTAACAATGGGCTGATAAACAAGAAAGAGTTCTTTTCTTTCTAAGGCAGCCTGCAAGTCTTTTTCCATTTGCAATTGATTGACTTTATAGAACTGTGTTTCTTGGTTGAAGATAGAGTAACGTCTTCGTCCAAGAGATTTGGCTTCATACATGGCAAGGTCCGCATTGCGCATGATCAGGTCACCCGTCAACTTATTATCAGAGATACCAACAATCCCAATACTTGCAGATACAAGAAGGGACTCTTCTTCAAATACAAAGGGCAGGGCCAGTTTTTTAGCAATACGATCAGCAATCTTTTCTGCCTCTTCGAGGGAATGAATGTCTTCTAAGAGGAAGACGAACTCATCACCACTCAGTCTGGCCAAAGTATCCCCGGGACGTAAAATGCTTTTGAGCCGTTGTCCAACACCAATAAGGACACTATCGCCCATCATATGGCCTAAGCTGTCATTAATGATCTTAAACCGATCTAAATCAAGAAAGAGAACAGCTCCTACGAGGGCTCTGGATCGGCCAACTTTAGCAATGAGATGCTCTAGACGATTTAAAAATAAGAGGCGATTGGGAAGGCCGGTCAGAGAGTCATGAAAAGCAGCATGCTCTAATTTATGCTCGTTTTGTTTACGAAGGGTAATATCTGTTTGGGAACCGGAAATTCTTATGGCTTGCCCTTGATCATCTCTCAAGGCAATCCCTCGGGCTAACATCCAAAGATATTCTCCATTAACATGGATCATTTGATACTCAGATTCAAATCGTGGCGTGTGTCCGGCCAGATGGGCATCAAGTTCGGCTCTTACTTGTCGCCTGTAGTTGGGATGGATTTTATCTAGCCAATCGTCTGGGCTATCAAAGGTGTCCCTTTCTTCATATCCTAACATTTCTTTCCATCGCGGAGAATAAAACACTTTTTTTTCTTTCAAATCCCAGTCCCATAACCCATCATTTGTCCCACGAATAGCCAGCTCGTATTGTTCTTTAGCGGCTCGAAGTTCTGTGGCTCGTTGCTCTAAGTTCTTGTTGGTGTTCGTAAGTTCTTGAGAAACCAGGTTCATGGCCCGATTGATCATCTGTATTTCTCGATCATTGTCTAAATAGGTCTGGTTGACGATCACCAATAAGTTTTCAAGGTTAATGTTCCCACTCATTTGTGTCACTTGCGCCAATTGACGTTGCAAGACTTTGGAATAAGCGCCTTCCTTGTTTTTAACCTTCGTTATTTCTGACATGCGGTCTCGTATCCTGTTCTGTAAGATGAGGCTAAGCCTTGATCCATTTTCATTTTTACTTCCCGTCATAAGATGATAAGCCTATATTGAAATTATAAACGAGAAGTTATTGTTTTTTCGTTAAGAGGGGGTCTCACGATGACGGATCAGACACATTTTGGTTTTGAAACCGTTTCTGCGTTTGAGAAAACCAGGCGCGTAAAAGATGTTTTTCGCCGTGTGGCCCAAAAATATGACCTTATGAATGACTTGATGAGTTTGGGTATCCATCGATTATGGAAGAACCATCTGGTCTGGGATCTCAACTTGACCCAAAATGCCCATGTTTTAGATGTTGCGGGTGGGACAGGGGATATTGCGTTTCGCATCGCAAAGACGTATCCCCACTTGAATCTCCAGATAACGGTCTGTGACCTGACTCCGGCCATGGTAGAAGTTGGGCGAGACCGTGCGATTAACCAGGGGCTATTATCAGGTGAAGGGCATGGCATTGAGTGGGTTTGCGGAAACGCAGAAAAGCTTCCATTGCCGGACAAATCTGTGGATTTATACATCATTGCCTATGGTCTTCGGAATGTAACCCATATTGATAAAGCTTTATTCGAAGCGTTTCGTGTTCTAAAACCAAATGGGAAATTTGTGTGTTTGGAATTCAGCCGCGTCACGCTCCCCCCTTTGGAAAAGGTGTATGAGTTTTATTCTTTTCATCTTTTACCGGCCCTTGGGGACTATGTGGCCAATGATCGGGCTGCCTATCAATATCTCGTGGAAAGTATTCGGCAATTTCCTGACCAAGAAACCTTGGCGGACATGATAAAATCTGTCGGATTCAAATCTGTGAATTGGAAAAATTTATGTAAGGGTGTATCGTGCATCCATACAGGTATAAAATAATAATAAATCTAACATAAGGATAATAAAATGTCTGCTTTAGCTGCTCCTAAGGAGTCTTTAGAAATGGAATTGAAAGTTGGTCTAACGCGTCTGCCTCATGGAGCAGATTTGCCTTTGCCGTCTTATGGAACGGCGTTAAGTGCCGGTTTAGACCTTTATGCGGCTATTGAAGAGGATGTGATTTTGGCGCCCCATGAGCGCAAGACTATTCCGAGTGGTATTGCGATTGCGCTTCCCAAAGGATATGAAGGACAAATTCGGTCGCGTTCCGGCCTTGCCCTCAAACACGGTGTGGCCATCCTCAATTCTCCGGGTACGATTGACGCGGATTACCGGGGGGAGCTTATCGGGATTTTGATCAATCATGGATCTGAACCCTTTACCATTACACGGGGTATGCGGTTTGCCCAAATCGTGATTGCGCCTGTAACGTCTATTGCTTGGGATGAGCAGCAGATCTTGGATAGTACGGAGCGGGGTGTTGGTCGGTTTGGTTCAACGGGTATCCGGTAAACATGAAGCCAAGTTTCATTTGCTTGTTGCTGCTGATTGGACTGGGGGAAGTTCTGGCGGCTCCTTCTTCCACGGCTTTATCGGTGCCACGGTTTGCGTCCCTTCGTGCTAAATCAGTGAATCTGCATGTGGGCCCGGGGAATAATTATCCCACAGAATGGACATTTGTGCGTCCCGGTCTTCCGGTAGAAATTGTGGCGGAATTCGATACATGGCGTCAAGTTCGAGATTGGCAAGGAACGCAAGGGTGGGTTCACAAAAGTCTTTTGTGTGGAAAGCGGACGGCCGTCGTTCAGCAAAAACAACGCAAACTTTATAAGGCCCCAGAAGAAACCGCTAAAGTCTTGGCCCATCTGGATCCAGGTGTTCTTGGAAAATTGTTAGAATGCCGGAATGATTGGTGTCGCCTAGAGGTTCAAGGACATCGTGGATGGATTAAACGCCGCTGCATTTGGGGGGTCTATCCCCATGAAGAAACGTTCAAATGATATTTGCTTGATTTGAAGCGTCTGTGTTAAGAGATACACAACAGAAAGAAGTCTTTAATTATGACAACGCCTCTTATCATTGCTGATCATGTGTGGGTCCGACGGCCAACACCGACGGGAGAAAAGATCATCCTTGAGGATGTCTCCCTCAAGTTGATGCCGGGGAAGATTATGACCCTGATTGGCCCCAATGGGGCGGGGAAGACGACGTTGTTGAAAGTTCTTTTGGATCTGGTTCCTATATCTGCTGGAACCATGTCCCGTAAGCCCAACCTCAAAATTGGCTATATGCCCCAAAAGCTGGACATTAACCCCACGTTGCCCATGACAGTGGAGCGTCTCTTAAGCTTGGGAACGCCGCAGCGCCTTTCCAAAATTCATACCCTCATTGATACCTGCTTAACCGAAGTTGGGGCGCAAGCTCTCAAACATAGCCGTTTAACGACCCTCTCCGGGGGAGAAATGCAGCGGGTGATGTTGGCGCGTGCCTTGTTGACGGCACCGGATTTGCTGGTTTTGGATGAGCCGATGCAAGGGGTTGACGTTTTGGGTCAAGAGGAACTCTACCAACTGATTGCGAAGATCCGGGATAACCGGGGCTGTGCCATTTTGTTGGTGTCCCATGATCTGCATTTGGTCATGGCGGCGAGTGATGAGGTTGTGTGCCTCAATACTCATGTTTGTTGTTCAGGCCATCCCGACTATGTAACAGCGGATCCAGGGTATCAGAAATTATTCGTGGCCCCTTATAAGCATGAGCATGATCATGATCACCGCCATGATGGAGGGCACGCTCATGATTGATTTGTTCCTCAATGATTTGGTTTGCAAAGCCATTCTGGCTGGTTTCGGGCTCGCCCTGACAACGGGCCCTTTGGGATGTTTCCTTGTGTGGCGTCGCATGGCTTTTTTTGGGGATGCGTTGGCGCACTCTTCCCTTTTGGGTATCGCCCTTGGGATCTTGTTACACATCGATATGAATATCGGGATTATGGGGGTCTGTTTGCTTTGCGCACTTATCCTGGCAAAGACCCATAGTCGTCAACATTTGTCGGCCGATGCGTGGTTGGGCATCATAACTTACAGCACATTGGCTTTGGGTATGTTGGCGTTGTCGAAAAGTGGCTCAAACGCAGATTTAGAAAGCTATTTGTTTGGGGATATTTTGACCTTAAGGTGGCATGACCTCTATTGGATTTACGGGTGTGCCTTCTTGGTATCTGGCTTCTTCCTTTGGAAATGGCGACAGCTTCTTTTGATCACTCTGGATGAAGAGCTTGCCCAAACCGCGGGTGTTTCCGTTGGCCTTGTCCGGGCTGCCTTTATGGTGATTTTGGCGCTTACCGTCGCGATTGCCTTAAAAGCGGTAGGGGCTCTTCTCATGCCGGCCCTCATGATTTTTCCTGCGGCTACCGCAGGCCGTTTTGCCCGCAGTCCTGAGCAGATGGCCGTGATGGCGATGGGATTTTCCTTTTTAGGCGTTTCTTCTGGCCTGCTTGCCGCCATTGCTTTCAACACACCATCGGGCGCCACCATCGTTGCGACGTCCCTTGTCTTCTTCTTAGGATCTTTGGTTTCTAAGCCTCGGTGATAAGCAGCGCCCTCATTTTTTTGTAAAATACTTAACTAAGGCATCCATCCACGGCAACACCATAATACCGCCAATTTTTTTCGCGCGCGGTTCCTGTGAAATGCAAATCGCTTCGCTATTTTCTATATCTTTTACTAAATTCATAAAGGATGACAGTTTATCTTCTCTCATATTGTCCGAACTTTTTATTTCTATACAAAGAATTTTTTCTCCAGGGCGTTCGACAATCAAGTCAATTTCTACATCATCTTTGGTTTTAAGATAAGAAAAACGGTATTCCGGGTAATAATAGTTTGCTAATCGTATACATTCTAAAATGATAAAATGCTCAAAATAATTGCCATAATCAGTGGTCGATTTTTTAAGAGGTACAGAGAGCATTCTGGTTAATGCCCTGCAAACCCCTGTATCAAAAAAATAAAATTTTGGTCTGGAATGTAATCTCTTTCTGAACGATCCATGAAATGGCTCCAGCATAAACCCCATTAAGGTATCTTCTAGTATAGAAAAATATTGTTTAATCGTTTTGTCATCTATCCCAATATCTTTTGCCATATTAGAAAAATTGATGATCTGGCCATTACACTGTGCCGAAACTTCTAAAAACTTTCTAAAGGGATCAATCTTTCGTATGAATTGTTCCAGCCAAATTTCTTCTTTGAGATAGGTTTGCGCATAGGCTTGTAAAAACAAGCTTTTATCTTCTTCAGAGTGCATCTTGTGGATGATTGCAGGTAATGTGCCCCACCGTAAAGTTGCATCCAAATCGAAGTCTTTACCCAGTTCCAGGGCTGTAAATGGGTATAAATTATAGACGAATGCCCTGCCAGCCAGTAAATTGGCACCACCATGCCGGAGTTTGCGTGCGCTAGACCCCGTCATAATAAAAACTTTATTTGTGCTTTCTATAAGCTGGTGCACACTATCAAGAAGTTTAGGCAACTTTTGGATTTCATCGATAATGACATATTGGATACGGTCATCCAATGCCATAACTTCTTGCTTAAAGCTTAGAGGGTGTCTTCAAATTTGATTTATGGTCTTGACCGTCCTTTTCAGCATGGTTCTAGTCATAGCCAGAAACATCATAGTTTCCTGGGTTTGAGGTAAGAATTCATAATCTTTGCTCATTCTTCTATAACGTCCAATCCAAGCAAAAGTTCGCTCAACAACCCAACGCCTTGCTAATACTTTAAATCCATCAACCACTTCAATCCCTAGAGATCGAAGGTGGGCGTTCACATCCTTGATTCCAGGTGGAATCCAAAAGGACTTATTGGGACGACGAACAATTTCTAATTCTATCCCTTGCCTGCCAATTCTTTCTTTTAAATCTCTCCCTTGATATCCCATATCCGCCCATAATTTCTTCAAAGAAGGGAATTTATCCTTAAGCTTGGTTACCATGTCATCCAATGCAGGACGATCATTGAGGTCTGCACCTGTAACGTAAGGAATCAAAAGAAAACCCTGGGTATCAACAATAATATGCCTTTTCCTTCCCTTAACTTTCTTCGCTCCATCATAACCTTTGATCCCCCTTTTTCCGTTGTCTTAATGGATTGGCTATCCACGATACCTGCGCTAGGGTCTCTCGTTCGTTTGAGGAGTACACGGAGCTCTTTTCTTAAATGATCGTGGATAACCCCAAATAAGCCTGCCAATTTCCATCGGCGAAATTGAGTATATACAGACTTCCAGGGAGGCAAATCATGAGGTAAATGGCGCCATCCGCCCCCTGTTCTTAAGAGATAAAAAATAGCATTGAGCATTTCTCGCTTGGGATGAAAGCCTTTGCGGCCTCGTCGGGTTGTTTTGAAGGTTACGAGAGCAGATATCAAATCCCACTCTTGGTCTGATAAATCATCGAGATAAGGCTGTCTTACTTGCATCGTTATCCTCCTTTTTTTGTCGCCTAAATCGGCATAATTATACAAAAATTAAAGATAAATGTCAAATTTGAAGACACCCTCTTATAGGCTCCCGTGCGTATCGATCTTCCTGATCTGGATCGAGAAGATCAATCCATAAAGCGCCTTTTGCACCAAAAATGTGTTTTAGTAATGTGCTTTTACCGGTATTCCTGGCGCCAAATAGGAAAAAACTCTGGGATAGGGGTAATTGCAACAATCTGTTCGTAAACTTCATTTTCAGACTATACTCCGGATATGGCCGCCATATTCGGAGTATGGTCTATTTTTGGAAGGAGCGCAATAAATGAGATCTATCAAAATTGGAGTTTTTTATTCCCGATGAATCACTTTCTCAAATTGTTTCCATACACCAGCGTCCCCTGTCCATTGGCCTTGGGTGACTGTTTTTGCATATTCGGTGGATCGTTGCTCAAAGAAATTGGCATGTTCAACACCGTTTAAGATGGACACCAACCACGGCATGGGGTGTTCTTTGCACTGCCGATAGGTTCCCTTATTTTCTTCAAAATATCCAAATAGGGGGGTTAGCTTAAGCTGTGTTAAGCGCCAATCAGCGATGTACCGGACGTAATTTTTAATGTCGGTTGCGGTCATGCCCTCAACGTCCCCTAAATCCATGGCCAGATCAATGAATTTTTCCTCCAGGTTGACCATGGTTTTTGCCACGTCGATAATATCGTCTTTGACGCTTTTTGTGACGGCGCCTGTTTCATGGGCCCACTCGTGAAAAAGCCGGATGACGGCTTCGCAGTGGAGGCTTTCATCCCTTACGGACCAGGTCACGATTTGTCCCATCCCTTTCATTTTATTATGTCGTGGAAAATTTAGAAGCATGGCAAAGCTTGCAAATAAGGACATGCCTTCTGTAAAAGCGCCAAACATGGCGAGGGTTCGGGCAACATCTCCGCAGGTGCGGGTTCCAAAGGTGTGCATATAGTCTGATTTAGCGCGCATGGAATCGTAATCCATAAAAGCCCGAAACTCTGTGTCCGGCATGCCAAGGGTTTTCAGGATTAAGGCATAGGCATCGATATGAACCGTTTCCATGTTTGAAAAAGCGGCCATCATCATTTGAATTTCCAAAGGGCGAAACAAGGGGATATACCGTTTAAAGTAGTTATCGCTGACCTCAACGTCCGACTGGGTAAAGAACCGAAAGATTTGGGTTAAAAGATTTTTTTCTTCCGGTTTGAGTCGGTCTGATTGCCAGTCTTTCAAGTCCTCCCCCATGGGAACTTCTTCCCCTAACCAGTGGGTTTGTTGCTGGCGCTTCCAATAAAGATAAGCCCAAGGATACCGATCGATGTTATAGCTGCCGGAGGTTTCTAACAGGCCAACGCGGCCAGTTCCGATGAGGGTTAAGGGATCAAGGGATGCGTAGTTGGGAAGCGTGTTCTTTTTCATTTAAAGGTCTCCTATTGGCAAGCTAAGCATTCATCGTAATTGGTAAAAGAGGTATCGTTTTCAACAAGCGGGGTTGCCGAAACGTTCCCATTTACAAATTCAGCGCGGCGGATGGATTTAGAGCGACAATAGTAAAGGCTCTTGATGCCTTTGCGCCAAGCTTCCCAATGCAGCATGAGCAAGTCCCATTTTGAAATATCTGTGGAGAGATAAAGATTCAAGGATTGGCCCTGGCAAATAAAGGGGGCGCGGTCTGCCGCCAAATCAATCAACCATCGCTGATCAATTTCAAACGCCGTTTTAAAAACAGCTTTTTCATCTTCCGTGAGACCTGCCAATCCCTGCACGGAACCCTCGTTTGCCAAAATCATCTGCCAGGTTGATTCTGTATCAAGGCCTTTCTTTTTCAAAAGCCGTTGGAGGTATTTATTTTTGACAACCGTCGAACCGGATAAGGTTTTATGGGTATAGATGTTGGCGGGGATGGGTTCAATACAGGCACTTGTTCCGCCGCAAATGATGCTGATGGAGGCTGTCGGTGCGATAGCCAGTTTGTGGCTGAAGCGTGCCCTAATTCCGCGATCCCGTGCATCTAGGCAAGATCCTTTCTCCTCGGCTAATTTCACGGAAGTAGCATCCGCTGCACGGCGGATGTGCCTGAAAATTTTCATGTTCCAAGATTTGGCAAGTGCACTTTCAAAAGGGATGTTCTGGGATTGTAAGAAAGAGTGCCATCCCATCAAGCCCAGGCCGACGGACCGTTCCCGCCTGGCGGAATATTTTGCTTGGGCCATGCTGTCGGGGGCGTTTTTAATAAAGGATTCGAGGATGTTATCAAGAAAACGAAAGACGTCCATAATAAACTGCTCGTCCTGATGCCATTCAAGCCAAGTCTCGGCATTCAACGATGATAAGCAACACACAGCGGTTCGTTTGTTTCCTAAATGGTCTGTTCCGGTTGGCAATAAAATTTCACTGCATAAGTTTGACATTTGGACGTGGAGGCCTAAGTCTTTTTGATGTTTTGGAAGGGCCTGGTTCACGGTGTCGATAAAGATGAGATAAGGCTCACCCGTTTGCAATCGGGTTTCCAAAATCTTCTGGAAGAGTTGTCGAGCGGAAGTTGTCCGAACAGTTTCACCTGTTTTTGGGCTGCGCAAGGCAAATGGCTTATCATCCCTCACAGCTTCCATAAAGGCGGAAGTAATGGTGATGCCATGGTGTAAGTTCAGGCATTTGCGATTAAAATCTCCGGAGGGTTTTCGAATTTCTAGAAATTCTTCAATTTCTGGGTGATGAATGTCGAGATAGACGGCTGCGTTTCCCCGCCGTAAAGATCCTTGGCTGATAGCAAGGGTCAAAGAATCCATGACATGGACGAAGGGAATAATGCCGGATGTTGAGCCGGCCCGGTTTACTTTTTCCCCAACAGACCGTACCTTTCCCCAGTAGGTTCCAATCCCCCCACCGTTGGCGGCCAACCAGATGTTTTCATTCCACGTTTTTGCGATATCCTCAAGACTATCCTCAATGCTGTTCAGAAAGCAGGAGATGGGTAGGCCTCTCTTGGTTCCCCCATTGGACAAAACAGGCGTTGCGGGCAAAAACCATAGCTTTGACATGGCATCATAAAGACGTTGGGCATGAGATTGATCGTCGGCAAAGGCGCAAGAGACGCGGGCAAAGAGGGTTTGATAAGTTTCGCCAGGCATCAGATATCGATCTTCTAAGGCTTCCTTGCCGAAATCGGTCAACAGCTGATCTCGGGTGGGATCTATGATGATTTGATCCACACGCGCCTTCGGAAGCTGAGGGGCAAAGGACAATAATTGGGCGCCTGAAGATTTATTTGACGAAGACGAAATCGTCATTTTCTTATGGGATTGTCTTAATTTTGGGGTATATCCCATCGGAACCAAATGTCCGTGAAAATCAAAATCGAAAGCTTGCCTCATTGATGTGTCTCCCGGTTAGAAGGACAGGGAGAAAGGTAAGGACAAAAAACAAATATCGGATAAGAAAATTTGTTCCCGCGCTTCCATCAGTGCACCCCGCCCGATGTTACATTTGTTATCACCTGGCAGGTTTCCTGGCTTTTGGATCAATAGACCGTTCTCCAAACCGTCGCCTTTTGGCCCATGGCGTTGTCAAAAATTTGTTCGTGATCCTCATGTACCTTTTTGTACACTCCGGTCACTCACAAATTGTTTCCTAGCCCTGAACCAAAATTCTTGGTTTGGAGAACGGTCTAATCATGATTGCCTTGCCTTCCCAGATAAAATACCCAGTGGCGTTTCTCTAAACAATCACTCACCAATAACAGTTGCGGGGGCAGCTCTGGGTTTGTTTTTTAACGCACCAGATTCCCTTTTAAACAGAGGTTTTTCATCTCTCTGTACCATGACATAACACTATATATAGTATACTTATTTATTTTATATGACAATATGTTGTTTTAAACTTTTTACCCTCAAGACATGCGACAAATCGTTTTTTCCTTTCCTGGATAGTGTGTTAAGATAGAGGGTGATTGAGGATGAGGCCTTTCACCCTTTTGCATTCCTGTGGTTTTCTCTCCTTACTCTTTCAATAAATTTTAAGCCTGATAGGTCGTGTGGTGAGTAGATTTAATGCCTAATATAAAAATATTGTTCTTTTTTATAATTTTAAGTGCCATGTGCTTCATGAAAGGTGAGGCCTTTGCTATGGCTCATTCATCGTCAGACGATACACTAGCATTGCCAAAAGAAACATTCGTTAATGTTATGGGGTATGCAGTGGATAATATGTATGAGAGCGCCTTTGAAAGCGTTCAAGAAGATGAGCGTGTTAAGAGTTGCGCATCGAGAACAACGAATGTGGCTCAATTAAAGGATGCATTTGCAAGTGAGATAATAAGTGTTTTTAAGAAAGGGCGGCCTACAATTCTCGGCTGGCGTTTGGTTAGTCATCTTTGGAAATCCGCTGTAGAAGAGACCATATGGAAAAGAGAGATACTGAAACTTAATTTTACCCCAGAAGATGCTTTGAATGGAGAGCCCATCAATGAAATGTTTAAAAGCTTAGCCCACATAATAAGAGGGTTAGAATTTACGGGATGGGGTGAAGGTGAATTCCCTAATGTAGGCAATACGATTTCAACTTATCAATTAAATAAAATCACAGCCATTAGAATTGAACCGAATGTGACCCCTTTATTATTTGAATTTATGGATTTTTGTCCTCATATAACGAAAATTTCTATAATAGGTAATCTAGGCCCTAAGGATCTTGCACCCATAACACTTCCCAGGCTATTTGAAAGGGATCTAACGAAACTTAGGTATCTAAACTTAAGTGGAAACAATTTGAAAGGCCATATAATACCGTTCCTTATAAACACAGGGATCAAATTCGTAAATTTAGAAGAACTTCATCTTGCTAACAATAATATTACTGAAATGAGTATGGGGTATTTCGACTATGTGAAAGATGATCCTTTACCATCCTTAAAGGTATTAAATTTAAGTTATAACGAATGGCCTAGATCAAATTCTAATATTGAAAAAACCATAGAAAAAATATTTACCCTATGTCCAAAGCTTACAACAGTGAATGTTGAAAATTGTGCATTGGATAAAGATGAGCTTATTGAGATAGCCAAACGTACTGATAAAATCATCCAATTCTAACGACGCCATGAATCAAAAAACTCCTCCAATCATTATCTTAGTGCGTCCTCAACTTCCTGAAAATGGGGGCGCCGTTGCGCGAGCTATGGGTAATTTTGGGTTGAAGTCCCTTCGGCTGGTGGAACCCCTTTTTTCACCCCTCGACCCAAAAGCCATCGCTATGGCGGCAGGCGCAGATTCTATTTTGGAAGCTGCGACGATTCATTCCTCTCTCGAGGAAGCGATTGCGGATTTGCCGTATGTTTATGGGACATGTGCTGTTGAACGCCTCATGGTCAAAAAATATATGCCTGTGCGAGAAGCCATGCCAGAGATTGCGGCGTGTGAGCGTGTGGGAATTGTTTTTGGTCCGGAGCGTACTGGCCTCAGTAATGAAGAATTGCCAAAGTTTCGCGCCATTCTCCAAGTGCCTGTTGACCCCGAATTCTCTTCCCTTAACTTAGCGCAAAGTGTTGCGATTACAGCTTATGAATGGTACCAAACGCAAGGGAATTTTAAAGGAAAGCTTCATCTCGGGGATACCATTCCGGCGACAAATGACCAAATTCAAGGGTTTTTAGGTGCATTGGAACACGCTTTAGATGAGACCCATTTTTGGCGCATTGACCACAAAAAACCTATCATGTGGCGCAATCTTCAAAACATTTTCACCCGAATGGATTTAACGGAACAAGAGGTACGGACCCTCCATGGGGTGATTAAGTCGTTGAGGGGACAGCCGTAAAGGGTTTGTCAGCATCCCAATCTTCGTCAATTGGCTCAATAATATCACCTTTAATTTCTAAGGATCCAGCCATAAAGCCAAAAAGTTGGGTTGTAACTGGCATCTCTAACCCTCTAAATTTACAATCTCTGGCATGATATTTTTAAGGCGGGCGCCAAGGCAAACGGGGTGGATGGATTTGGCAAGGCCAGTTGCATCATCGGTTTCTACAAAAACGCCACATAACGTGCCTGGGCCTTGGGCGGGCTGCATGCGGGCTGTGGGCATTTTTCGCGTAAACTTCAAAATGGGCACGGTTTTTTCCATCCCGACCACGGAATTATAATCCCCACACATGCCGGCATCGGTTTGATAAGCGGTGCCTCCCGGGAGTATTTGCGTATCGGCTGTTGGAACATGGGTGTGGGAGCCAACAACCAGGCTAACCCGGCCATCACAAAAATGACCCATGGCCATTTTCTCTGAGGTGGCTTCGCCGTGAAAGTCAAGGACAATGGCACCAAGAGAGCCGCTCCCCAAAGGATATTTTTTTAAAATGGCATCCACCGCTGGAAAGGGATCGTCTAATGTATCCATGAACAACCGCGCCATGGCATTGATGACCAGGACATCTTTTCCTTTGCGATTGGGGACAATGGTGAACCCACGTCCTGGTGATGTCGCTGGGTAATTAAGGGGGCGTAAGAGGCGTTTATCTTGATCGATATAGCCAATAATTTCTTTCTGATCCCAAATGTGATTGCCGGTGGTGATGACATCGACGCCAATATTATATAAATCTTGGCAAATGCCTTTCGTTAGTCCAAAACCATGGGCCGCATTTTCGGCATTAACGATAACGAAATCAATCTCAAGATCCTGGCAAATCTGAGGGATACGTTCGATGACGATATCGCGCCCAGAACGGCCAACAATGTCACCGCAAAATAGTATTCTCATTCTTTAATCTCAATAACCCGTGTGGGCGTGATAATATAATCCATGGGTTGGTCATAATCATGGGAGGGAATGACGTCAACTTCTTGACAATCAAAGGCAATGCCAATTGCGATGATAGGGTGTTGGTTGCGCAAGCTTTCCAGGGTTCTGTCATAATACCCCTCCCCGTGACCGAGACGATGGCCGTGGTTATCAAAACCGAGGATAGGGACAAATAAGATCGTTGGTGTTACAAGCTGCGCGGTTTCGTCTGGGGTTAAGATATTGTAGATTCCGGAGACCAATAAGTTCCCCGGGCGCCACTCCCGAAACAACAAGGGTTTTTTTGGGGCTTGGACAACAGGGAGTGCACAAACATGGCCTTGCTCATAATAATAGGTTAAGAGAGGGCATGCATCGGCTTCAGATTTCACTGGCCAATAGCTGCCAATAATGGCTTCAGGAGGGATAATTCCTGCGGATATTAGATTATTCAGCAGGGCTTGTCCGCAGGCTTTCAAGTCGTTTGTTTTTTTGTAGGTATCCCGTCGCTGGTGCAACTCTGTGCGCAATTGAGATTTAGAAATGTCTGTCATGGAGGTATTCATATACGAATTTGTCGGATAAGGGAAGAGAATACGTTTATTCTAATTCTCAATTTTTAGCCATTTAATGAAGCGGGGCGCCAGCCCACCTTGGATTAAAAAAGAAATAAGGACGATAAAGAAAACCAAATTAAAGATGGTATTCGCTTTTGGAATGCCCATCACCATGGGGAATGTGGCGAGCACAATGGGAACAGCGCCGCGCAAGCCGAGCCAAGAGACCAAAAGCTTATCTTTAACGGAATAACCAGAAAGCGCCAAGGATACAAAAACACTCAACGGCCTTGCAAAAAAGATAAGGAAAAATGGCAGCGTTAAATCAAGGTCAAAGACTTCAGGCAATTGTGCCGGGAAAACAAGCAAGCCCAAGACCAGGAACATGCTAATTTCACACAGCCAAGTTAACGCAGCATGAAATTTCTTGATGTTATATTTGTGATGAAACTCATGTTGATAGATAACGATACCCAAAAGATACGTTGCAAGGAATCCGCTTCCCCCAATCGCGGAGGTTGCGCCATAAGTGAAAAGGACGAGAGATATGGTAAAAATTGGATAGAGCTCCCTATATTCAAGTTTCATCTTTCTAAAGAGGAATACAGCCGCTTTTCCGACCAGGTAACCCACAACTAAGCCTCCTAAAACTTGCATCAGAAACATGGTGGATAAGCTCAAAACCGTAAACTTGGGGTCTTGCATCATCTGGAGAATAATAAAGACAAGAAGGATGGCCATGGGATCATTGCTTCCCGATTCAAACTCAACAAGCATGCGTAAATTCCGCTTTATCAGAAAATAACGGGAGCGGAAGAGAGAGAAAATTGCAGCTGCATCCGTTGCGGAGACAATAGCGCCGAGCAAAAATCCTTCTATTAGGGTGAATTCAAGAAGTCCATAGGCAAAGACCGCAACCAGGGTTGTTGAAAGCAGAACCCCTATCGTTGAGAGGGCAATCCCAGGCCAAAAGATGGGTTTGACGAGGCTCCATTGGGTATCAAGCCCGCCTGAGAAAAGAGAAAAGGATAGCGCGATAATACCGATATATTGGGCAACTTCAACATTATCGAAGTAAATGCCGCCGATGCCATCTGAACCGGCAAGCATGCCTGTGCATAGAAAAAGCAGAGGCGCGGGTACTTTTAATCGTTTTGACAAATCGCTCGCAAAGATAGCAAGCAACAACAAGAGCGAAATAATCAGAATCCATCCATCAAGGCTGTAGTTTGAATGCATTCTGGTAAAAAGTCTCCCTTATTATCATTTATTTTAGGACTTATGCGACTTTAGTCTGAATGGTCGGATAGATACAAGTGGGTAGTGTGAAAAAATTGATAGCCCTTCTTGAATAAACGTCGCCTTTTTTAAACTTTCATACCTTCCTAACCTCTCTGAAACACTTTATTTCTCTTAACTCCTAAGGGCGTAGGATCCTCCCCTTTTTGGCCCATAGTTTGGTGCTCATAAATTGGCCATTTCATAAAATATGGATTGCAAAATTATTGCGGGGGAATTAGGTTTATGGATTAAAAATAAGAAATTATAAATTTACACCCTTAGCTTCTTTTCACTTTTTACCGCGGGGAGGAGCTCTTTAGATTTTGAATATAGGCATTAAAAGGAAAAATATTATGTTAAAAAATATTATTGTACTGTCATTATTTGGTGTTTTATGGCCTGTTTGCGCAGGGGAATTTACTGAACTTGATTGTTCTCATGGAGCCTATACTGCGTGTAAAGGTAGATGTTATGAAATAGAAACTTCATTTAATGCTGTTTCTCCAGTTCGTCAAAAACTTTGGAGATTTTATGATCCCCTTATGCCGACTCCCGAGGTCTCCCAAGATCCTTTAGCCAATTATAAATATGATGATGACTATAATGCCCTTCAAATTCATACCTGCTCTGTCACACGTGAGGGGGGGTATTTTTCCAATATGCTTATTACAAAATTAGAACTTAATCCCAAAATTAAATATCCCATACGCACCTTTCAAACTTTCTTATCGCAAGCAATTCTTTTAGGAGGGGCTAAAATCTATGCTTAGGTTGGTCGAAGAAGTTTATTTTTAGAATTATTATCTAAATATGGTTTTAAAGAATCCAAGGAAGCCCTTTTTAATCCACATACAGGCAGGAAGATCTTTTGTCCTCATTTAAATAACATCCAATTAGAAGCAACAAGGCAAGATATTCTTGACATCTTTTCTTAATATTCGGGTATTTATATGTTTTTATGTTCGTGGATCCTCACACCTCCCTCACAAGGAGATGGTGAAATGTGCAACCCCCCGGTGCAATTAAGGAAGATCAGTCGTGCCGTCAAACACCTCATTTGGCTTCAGGCAAATCTGATGGTGTTGATCGGGCTTTGGGCTCCAGATCATTTCAACAGCATCTGGGGTTACCTTTAGAATGTGGAAACCCTCGGCCGTTTCTCCTGCTTTAATGGGGCGGCCGTTAATCCAGATCGTCCAGGATGTTGGATGGCTATAGATAATGCCATTCAGGCGTAAACAATTAGGGTTGCCCGTACGGGCCTGGTCTTGTGCCTTGATAAGGGCGGCTTCTTCGGTGGGACTGAGCATCAGGCTCATGTCTGAAGCTTGGATTGCCATCCCTAGAAAGCATAAAAGAATTCTTACCGATGAACCCATGTGGCTGTCACCTTTCCTTCAAACAAGACCTGGAGTTTTCCAGTGGCAATTTTTTCGAGCATCTCATCGCTTAAGGCGCTGATGCGGTTAATCGTGACCTCCTGAATTTGAAAAAGCCCTGGCCCTTTGTTGGCCAGGTGATCCAAAAGAGCAAAGATATCCCGATCATTGAGACAAGGAATTGAAAAGGAAACCTCTTGCGATACTAAACCTTTGTTTTGTGGGTCTGCGCCCGGATGAGAAGCCTGCCCGAATTCAACGGCATGGGGGATCGTATTTTGAAGTATTTCGGGGTTGAGGGGCTCCTCAAACTTACACGCTTGAAAGGCGGTAAAATCTTCCTCGTGGGTTTTGATAAGCGCAGCCGCTTCTTGAGAGCGGACGGCCAGGTGATTCAGAAACACGAAATGCTGCTTGAGGGTGTTGACTTGAGTATGAAGGTCAGCTGCATAAAAACCCAAAGAAATGAGGAGCACAAATGAGAGTAGGCTGGTTCCCAAACTAAAGCTTGTTTTCTTGATGAAGTAGAACAGGATCATTGTTCCTCCTGCTTTTCAAGGGAGCGTTGTTCCATCGTCAATATCCCTTTTAACGGTTCGTCTTCATGGGCTTGCCAGGTCACCTTGTGGTTATGAAATTCCGATTGAAGCGTTGGAAGAAGGTCTTCCATAACGGTAGAGGGCGTAAGCTCTAAGTGAAGGGTGAGACTTAAAGGATGGGCAGTCCAGTGAAGGTGGGTTGGCACAGCCTTTTCTTTCACGAAAGGGATAAGGCGTCGAATGAGCGGGAGGGGATTTGGCCGATTCTTTGACATATGACGATAAGCGGCAAAAGCTTGCATCTTGGTTTCATCCACGGGATCTTTGGCTGGCAAGTCGTTTATCTGCTGTTTTAGCGATTGTTCTATTGCGGACTCTGTCCTTATTTGTGCTCCAAAATAAGAGGCCCCTAAAATGTTTAGAAAAGCAATTCCATAGGCGACCGCACGGATGGTTCGAGGTAAAATGAAGAGACGCCTTAAAGGTTTTAGCTTGGGGATTTGAGGTTCTAAGCCGTGAAAGGATAAGTCCTGAGGTATGCGAATTTCTGAATGAATGAAGGGGGGAAAAGGTTCCGAAAAGAGAGAGGATTTGAGGAGGGTTATGGGCATTTCCTCTTCATATCCAAATCGCTTGATGTAGCGCAGGATCGTTGGTAATTCTTGACTGAGGGGTTGATAGCAAGCGCGGCTGATACGCAATATCCCATCCTGGCAAATTAAGAGGTGATGGTTATGCCAAATCAGGGTCCACCCCGGATCGAAGGGCCTATAAGCTTGGGTCATCAAGTCAGCCCAAAGAAAGATTCCTTTTATAGGAAAGGAACGGGCAGCAATAATGTTGATCATGGTTTGCATAAAAGGGGTGGGGAGAATGCCGCCAATGAAAGTTTGGCCTTTGGGAAGACGCCGCTCACCAGTCCAATAATCCGATGAGTACTCTGCTGATTTTAAAAAAGGAACTGTTTTCCGAACGGGGCACAAACGATAAAGGGCGTCATGGGATTTTATGACCAAAGTTATCTCAGTTTTTGGGGGCAGCCTTTTCAGAAAAATGGAGAGGTCGGCAATGTTATGATCATTTTCTAAAACCTGATCGTCTTCTAAGGTCAGGATGGTCATGACAAATTCCCAAATATTCCATAAAAGGGGACGATGACGGCCAACACAATCCACACCATCAATCCGCCCATGATCAAGATCAAGCTTGGTTCAAGCCATGAGACCACGGTTTCTAGTTGGCGAAAGGTCCGGCTTTGGTGATGGGAGGCCGCTTGGGGGATGAGGTCTCGTAAGCG
Source organism: Candidatus Finniella inopinata (assembly GCA_945877185.1). Taxonomy (GTDB): domain Bacteria; phylum Pseudomonadota; class Alphaproteobacteria; order Paracaedibacterales; family VGCI01; genus VGCI01. The sequence continues at coordinate 29,477 of CAMCRD010000011.1, forward strand.
GCCTGTTTGTTCACTTAGTTTTAATAGCCGCACCATTAAAGGAGACACAAGGGCTGCTTCCCGTGAGAAGGTCTCGGACAAACCCGCTCCGGCTGTAATTTCACTTGAAAGAGAGGCGAGCCGGTTCCTTAAGTAAGGATTCCGGACCACTTGGACCGCTTGAGTCAGAGACGGTAAAAGGTCAATGCCTGCGCCAATCATGACAGCAAAAACATGCCAAAAGTGATTCAAGGCGAGAGGCCCGTAAAGAGGCAGCTTAAGAGCGAATCGCGCTAAATAATTTCGGGTTATGGGAAAGGCATAAGCCAGGGTGAGAATGCCACCAATGCTTAAAAGAATTAAGGGAATATAAGCTAAGATGGGCGCCATATAGAGCAATATGCGTGTTGACAACGGAAGCTCTTTTAATCCGAGTGAGGCGAGTAGAGCGGCCATGTTGGGTAAAACAAAATCGATCACAATCAAAATCAGGGTGGTCATGAGTCCCAGTAAAATGAGGGGTGACCGAATGGCCTTATGGATTTGATAGCGCATGGCCTCGAGCCTGCGCAAATAATCTTCTAGATGGCGAAATTGGGGTGCGAAAGTCCCCGTTTGCTCGGCCGTGCTAATGAGCTTTTGAAAAATACGATCAAATACTTTGGGGTGTTTAGCTAAAGATTCTGAAAGGGGAATGCCCACTTGCAAATCATCGTGAATCATATTCAAAAGCGCTCGAAATCGCCGATGGGATGTGGATAACGCTAAGTCATGAATGGCCGTATCGATCATTACGCCTGCTTCATCTAATTGAGCCATGTGATGACAAAAATCAATGAGCAATGTTCTTGGAATCCCTCGGAAAACGCCCCCAGAAAATTTCCGGGAGAGGCGGGGCAGGAAACGCTCTTCTTTGCTTTCTGCGCACTCGGTTAACAGTAAGCCCTCCTCTTTTAACGAGAGATAAATAGCGTCTGTTGAGGCGGCAAATCGATAGCCCGTGTGTTTTGTTCCCTGAGATGACGTGGCTTTGTACGCATAGAGAGGCATTAATGATAGGCCCCAATGACGCGGTCAATTTCGGCAAAAGTTGTCTTTCCTGCCAACACTTTTTGAATGCCTCGATCCCATAAAGTCGGAAGCCCCCGACATTTCCCGGCTTTTCTTAAAATACCTTGGGCTCCTCCTTCCGCTATGAGGGCGGAAAGATCTTCGTCAAACAAAACCAGCTCGGCAACAGCTTCCCTGCCTCTATACCCCTCTCGGCAAGAGGAACACCCGATGGCCTCATAGGTATGTGTCGCTGATTTGGGGAGAGAAAGGCGTTTTCGATCCTCGAGGGTTATAATTTTAGGCTGGCGGCAAATTTCACATAATCGGCGTACAAGACGTTGAGCAATGCCGGCGACCAAATTCCCACTGAGTTGAGAAGGAGCAATGCCTAAATCAAGGAAGCGTTGGGGAACCGTAAAGCTATCGCGCGCATGGATTGTACCAAGAACCAAATGCCCTGTCATTGTTGACCTTAAAGCCATTTGAGCTGTTTCGGCGTCCCGTATCTCAGAGATAAAAATCACATCCGGATCTTGGCGCAACAAGGAACGCACCCCTTCTGCAAACCGAAACGGGCCCCCTTCTCGAATTTCTGTTTGGTGAATGTTGGGTAGGTAATATTCAACAGGCTCTTCTAGGGTCATAATGTTCCGCGTTAACGCATCCATATGGCTCAAAAGAGCATAGAGGGTTGTTGTTTTTCCAGCGCCCGTTGGGCCGCTTAAGATGATCATGCCTTGAGGGAGTTGAACCAAGCGTTTGATCGTTTCAATATCCTCGATGCCAAACCCAAGCTCATCGAGGCTTCGCAAAGATTGGGTTTTATCGAGAATGCGTAAAACCATCTTTTCCCCATGAATTGTTGGGTGACAAGCCAGGCGAAAATCGATTTCGCGTCCCCCTAAAGTCAAGCTAAAGCGCCCATTTTGAGGACGCCGAGATTCCGCAATATCAAGGCTTCCCATAATTTTCAGTCGCACAGAAATGGCAGACCACTTTTCCCTGTGAAGCGTGTGGGCCTGGTGTAACAGGCCATCTTGTCGATAATGAACATCGATATGGTGAGTTGTCGGCGATAAGTGAATATCTGAAGCTTTCAAACGAACCGCTTCTAAAATAAGGTCGTTAACAAGATGGATCACGCCCCCATCTTGCGTATTTACGGTGGGTTGGGGGTAGTAGATTTCTAAAGCATGAGCAATCCCATCCACCGTTGTATGATACGGGATGAGGGTGATCTCGGGCCCCAATACCGACCGTATTTTATCAAGAGCCAATAGATCTTCCGGATCTGCCATCGCTACATGAATGCCTTGATCATCTTCTTGAAAAAAAATGAGCTGATACCGCTTCGCCACCTCTAAAGGAATCCGCTGAACAACCGATAGGCTAAGGATTTGGTTTGCAAGAGAGATCGAGGGAAAGCCGGATAAGGTTGACAGAGCCTTCAAGAGCTGGTCCGTTGATAGGAAGCCTAGATCCAGCATCAATTCTCCCAACCTTTTTGGGGAGCGCGCCTGTTCTTTTAAAGCAACAGCCAGTTGATCTGGCGTTATCCATTGTTGGTCAACCAGCCATTCCCCTATCTTAAAAAGTTTTGGCCGTTGGTTTTGAGGCGTTGGGATAGAGAAGGGGGATTGCAAAGAAGGCTGAAAGTGGTATTCCAAATCAGGGGTAGCCTTGCCTTCGTTTTCATTTGTCGTGTGTAGGGGATGCCCCATTGTGAACTCTTTTCTTATGGTTCGAGGCTTTCCCGCTCACAGCTTGATTTGGGATTTTTAGCTTCAAAAAATATAGGGGAAATTACATTTTCAATAAATAGGCAAGATTGTGACGGTTGTTTTTTTGTAACACAGCCTTCTGAGATTCCTAACTGAATATTAATGAATTCATGAAATATTTAAAAGAGAAGGCTTGAGTCATCTCATTTATTCTTGGAAATATCGTGAAAAAAAACCATTTTTTCTTCCTATTAATCATACAGATTGCCTTCTGTTACCCTCTTTTTGCGACCGTGAGGTTTGCCCAAGTTACAGACCTCCATATTTTTGAAGATTCTAAGCAGGAGCGTGAATCCAAAATCTCTACTTCAGATTTTGATATTTCCGTTAACAAAATAAATCAAATTTCAAAGACATTGAAAACAGATTTAAACGCGTCTTTGGATTTTGTTCTCTTAAGTGGAGATATTGGTATTGGAAAACTCTTAAAATTAGAACCAATCACCGAAAAAGGAAAGAATATCACGGTTGAGAAAGAGGGAAAATTATTCAAATTGGTGAAAGACGTAGAAAAATGGCATAAAGCAAAAAAAACCATTGCCCATATTTTACAAGGTTCAACGGTAAAGACATGGCTTATTGTTCCTGGAAACAATGATCTTTATACCGAACAGCATGACACCATCCCTTTTTTCAGTGATTTCATAAAAGAACTGCAAGACATGCCAGAAATTAAAGCGGCTGGCCTTTCTCTTGTGGATTTTCGCCTTGAGGCTTCTCAAGAGGCACAACCGGGGGCGCCTCCGGGAATGTATGTGATCAAAGACCTCCTTTTTGTCGGGTGGGACAATTCTTTTTTTAAAAACAATAATTCGGTTAAGAAATTTGTGGGTGCAGACCATAAGCTCATTCCGATTGATCAAACGGATGAATACCAAGGGATGCAAAAGTTGTCTCAAGTCTTGAAAGTATCCTCAGCAAAATATGCGTATGTTTTTTATCACATTCCAGAAATTGACGATCCCTATATGGTAGGGCTTGATGAAAAGGAAAAGGGGAATGTCGTGTCAAAGCGATTGGAAGAAGCGATGGCCCTGTCCCCTGCCCTTGCGACGGGCCTTTATCCTTATTCGGCCTGGACGGTTCCCTTATCAATACGACAAGTTTGGGAAAATTTAGTGACCAACAAAACCTTTAAGGCGCCTCTCATCAAAGGCCTTTTTGCAGGGCATTTTCATGACCATCAGAAAAAAACATATGAAACGAATGCGTGGGTCAAAACAAAAGATTATAAGGCTGATATCTTAGAAAAACTCTATATTGCCCCGCCCGTTTCCGTAAAGCACCAAGAAAAGTACTCACCTTCTGACCAAGCCAGGGGGGGACAAATCGTGACGATTGATGATCAGGGGGATGTGACGCGGGATATCTTTTGGCTGGGGTAAGAGTAGACCTTTTGCATAACAGTCGTCTTTTGATCCCTGGCGGCGTCAAAAATTTATTCGAGACCCGGCTACGCCTAACGGCTACGCCTAACGGCTAAGCCTAACGGCTACGCCTAACGGCTACGCCTAACGGCTACGCCTAACGGCTAC
>CAMCRD010000012.1 GCA_945877185.1 Candidatus Finniella inopinata
TTTGCTTGGATTGGACGTTATAGAAGAATGAGCAAAGATTATGAATTCTTACCTCAAACCCAGGAAACTATGATGTTTCTGGCTATGACTAGAACCATGCTGAAAAGGACGGTCAAGACCATAAATCAAATTTGAAGACACCCTCTTAAGAGCCATAGTTTTATAGAAAAAATGATTATATAAGCGGCAACTCATTTTTAAAAAACCATAAAGGCTCCTTCTACTGTCCAAAAACTTTATTTTCATTAATTTTAATAAATTTGTTGACAATAAAGTAATTCAGCAGTATTTTTTTCTTTAAATCAATTCCTAAATAAAATATTTTCGCCCAGAAGCGAGAAGGATTTGAAGCTTACTAAAGATCATAAATAAGCTTAAAAGAGCACTTTAAACAAATCATGAGGGAGTAAGTATATGGCATCTGAAGCTATACTCAAACGCACACAGACTCCTAGATACGCCTTAACTTTAGAATCAATCCTTGGCAAAAAAGCCTCTCTCCTTCTTATCTCGCTCTTTGGCAATGCTTTAGGATATTTCGAATATACCATTTATGGGTTTTTAGCCCCTGTCCTCGCCCTTCATTTTTTCCCAAATGAAGACCCTACGGTTTCGCTCATGAAAGCTTTTGGCATTGTCGCAGTCGCACCTTTTGCAAAGCCCTTGGGAGCGTTAATTTTTGGCTATTTAGGCGATACCAAAGGACGAAGCATCACTTTGCGTTATACGATGATTGGTATTGCCATTCCAACTTTTATTGTGGGGTGCCTTCCTACTTATAAAGACTGGGGGTTGCTCGCCGTCTTTCTATTAGTCCTTTGTCGTATCCTTCAGGGAACGTTTATGTCCGCAGAATCTGACGGGGTACGCATATACGTATTTGAACATTTTGGGCAAAAGTTTCCCTGCTTCATCAGTTCTTTCATCAGCTCCGGTGCTTATACAGGCATTGGATTGGCAGCTTTGGTAGCTTCTCAAGTTCCCTCAGAAGGGGAAGTCTGGCGGTGGGTTTTTTTCGGAAGTGGTATTTGCGGCCTTTTGCTTTATGTTTTAAGGAGTCACCTGGCTGAAACACCACCCTTTTTACAGTTGCAACAAAATCCTAAAAAAACTATTTCACTTAAAAATATTGTGAGAACGCGTTGGACTTCCCTTATTCGAACAGCCATGATCTGTGGGTCTGTCGGGGGTGTTTATCATTTCTACCTTGTTTTTCAAGGAACTTATCTATCCAGAATTTTGCATTTAATATCTCCAGAGTTTGCATCTCAGCTTAGTTTGTACCTCATTAGTTTATACGTTTTCACCCTTCCTCTCGCCGGTTGGGCCGCAGATCGTTGGGGTTATGTCAAGGTTGGGAGAACAGGGGGAATAACGACCGTTGGCCTTGCCATTATTAATCTTATCCTTATCATTGATGGGATCGTTTTTATCCCCATTATGCTTTTAACAACGATAAGCATGTCCTTCTTTGTCGCCCCCGCATACCTTTTTTTAACTCAGCAATATGATGTTAACATTCGGTTCCGTTGTTTGAGCTTAGGCCATGCCATTGGTTCCATGATTTTTTCAGGAACAACCCCTGTTATTTGCCTCTTTCTTTGGCAAGCTACCGGCCTGTCTTATGCTCCCTTCGCCTATTTCTTGTTTCTTGTGACCATAGGCGCTACAACCTTCATTTGGAGATCAAAAGAAAATGCCTACAACGCCTGGTTTCTTTGACAGCGCCAATAAGAAATTCCTATTATTTTAATCTTGATCTTCAAGCGCCTTCGGGCGCTTTGGTTTGTATATTTTTCTAAAATATGGCAGTTTTGATTCCACTTTGAAAAATTTTTCGAGACACTCTCGGGATTTGAAATGCTCTATTCCATACGGGGCATAAAAAGTTTTCTGCTTCTTCCAGGTCATGCCTTCTCCTGAATAATCAATTTCATGCCATTGGCGTCCGATGATATGAGAGATATTTTCATCAAAAGCACCCACATTCTGAAATTGAAAGGCTTCTATTACCCCTTTCAAATAATCCGCCATTAATTCTGCTTCCTCCTTTGGCAACTCTCGTTTATGAATCGCCATAAGCAGTTCGAGGGTGGTTTTGGGTAACACGACTTGAAGTTCCTCTAAATGCGGAAAGTTGTGAGGAGAATTTAGGGAGTTTTCTAGACTCACTGCTTCGGATTCTTCAAGCTTCATTTTCGATTGTGTCTGCGCAACTCTCGCATTCAAAATGCAACACAATTTTTGCCACTGTTGAGGTAATTGACATTCTCGTGCAACCGTAGAGGGAATCAGGAGTAACCCAGCGAATATAATCGTCATCATTATTTTTTTCATATTTTCACCTTTTTGATAACCTGACAAAAATATAGATTTATAAGATATATCTTATAAAATGACATCAAAAATATAAGGTATATCTTATAAAAAACTCAGGAAATTTAATGTTTTCTTAATAGAAACAATATCTAACGCAGAGGATGATAACCATCATCCTTAACCATCAAGCCTTCTTTTTTATGGGCACGATCGGCCAGGATATGTTTTAATAAACAAGACAGGACGTCAGGAACGCCTTGTTGGGTAGCGCCACTGAGGACAAAAATTTCGGAGCCGCTTAATTTCTTCAACGCAGCTACTTTTTCGCCAATTTCTTCTTCACTCAAGAGATCACATTTATTCAGGCCAATCACTTCTGGCTTTTGACTCAAACCCCAGCCGTATTCTTCCAGCTCATGACGAATGGTTTGATAGGACGCGCCCACATCCTCCGCGCTGCCATCTATGAGATGCAAAATCACGCCGCAGCGCTCCACATGGCCTAAGAACCGATGACCAAGACCTGCTCCCAAATGCGCATCTTCAATAAGACCAGGCAGATCTGCCAGGACAAATTCCTTATCGTGAATATAAACAACTCCCAATTGAGGCGCCAAGGTGGTGAAGGGATAGTCTGCAATCTTTGGCTTGGCTCGGGTCACGGTCGATAAAAATGTTGATTTTCCGGCATTTGGCAGTCCCACAAGCCCAGCATCCGCAATCAATTTGAGCTGCATCCAAATCCATCGCTCCTCACCCGGCCATCCAGGGAGGATTTTGCGGGGTGATCGATTGGTCGCAGACTTATAGTGAGCATTGCCAAAGCCCCCATCTCCACCGCGAGCCAGAAGAACTGTTTGTCCTTCTTCTAACATATCCGCCAAGATCGTTTCTTTATCTTCATCAAAAATCTGGGTGCCCACAGGCACTTTCATAATGATTGAGTTGCCATCTCTGCCGGTGCGGTTGCGCCCCATCCCATGATGGCCGATTTCGGCGCGAAAATGCTGCTGATAGCGATAATCAATCAAGGTGTTCAGGTCTTCTACGGCAACAACAATGATGTCACCACCCCGACCGCCATTACCACCATCGGGCCCGCCGTACTCAATAAACTTTTCCCGGCGAAAGCTGCAAGCCCCTGCCCCGCCATCACCGGATCTAATGTAAATTTTAACTTGATCAAGAAATTTCATGAATGGCCACTTAACTTATGTGTTTGAATAAAATTATTTTTCTATATTGTGGTCTATCCTTAGCTGAAACACCTCAAAAAATCAAAGATAATCTGGGAGGAGTGTCCTTAAAGTTTGTCTTTAATCTCTATAAGGGTGTAACGTTTTTTCTTTAATTCATGGATTTTTTTGATTCTCTCAACCATTTCATAAGAATAAAGCTGATAACCAGAGACGGTAATTTCTGAGACATCCAACAAACCTTCTTTTGTCCAGTGACGAATTGTAGAGTTTGATTCCCCCGTCATTCTGGCTAATTCGCCAATTTTGAGGCTTTTTTCCATCTCGTTTTGAGCCTCGTCTTCTCCCCGAATGGCTTTCAGATAAATATCCAAAGAGCGCTCAATGGCTTTATTGATCAGTTTTAAATAATCATCCTTTGATCCCCCTAACTGGGCTTTTTCTAAGGAAGCAATATACGCAAGACGGTCTTGTTTACGAATGATAGCTGGGGGATACCCTTCCTTCATCAGAATCATGTTCATCAAAAGGCGGGCCGTTCGCCCATTACCATCGACAAATGGATGGATTGTCACAAGGCGATAGTGGGCCTCTGCTGCCCATTCAACAGAATGCCGTCCTTTTTTTTCTTGCATCCACGTACAGAATTCTTCCATCAACTGGGGAACTTTGCGGGGATTTAGCAAAATAACGGTCGATCCAGAAATCCGAACAGGCACATTTCTATAGTGCCCAGCGATCGTATCATCGATGCCTTTTAGAATGATTTCATGAATTTTGAGGATGTCTTTTTCTGTAACCTCATGATGTTTGTTCTTAATCTGCTCTTTTACCCAATCGAGCGCTTGGGCATGGTGGGTAGCTTCTAGGTGTTCAATGAGGGATTTACCACCGACCGTTAGTCCCTTTTCAACCACAAGAGCCGTCTCACGCCGGGTGAGCGTATTTCCCTCAAGAGCATTACTGGTATAGGTCAGCTCGATTCGAAACCAATCATCAAGATTTTGCACCAACGCCTCCGGAAAGGGGCGATGTTGGTCAAGAATTTTCTTTTTCTCAGTTAAGGCATCATAATTCATACCATAAAGCATAAACCATAACGTTATGGTTTTCAATAAAATATTCGCAGGGCATCCTCGTACCTTGTGATCCCTGCCACAAGAGGTTAAAGTACCTTCAAAAATCAGAGGGAAGAAAGGCTAATGAAAAAACTCATTATTTTTGACTGTGATGGTGTTCTCGTTGATAGTGAAATTATTGCACATCAGGTCGGTATTGAAGCTTTAGCTCGTACCAACTATTCGATCACCCTCGAGGAAAGCCTTAAGCGTTTTACGGGTTTGAGCGGTATCAATGAACGAAAAATCATTTTTGAGGAATCTGGTATTGACCTTCCCGAAGATTTCTTTTCCAAGACGTGTCAGCCACAAATCCTAAAAGCCTTTGAAACTGAGCTACACCCCCTCCTTCAGGAGGTTTTATATGCGCTCCACCAACAAAATATATCTCAATGCGTTGCGTCAAGCAGCCCAAGGGAGCGCGTGGTTCGCGCCCTTGAAATTACCGGACAAAAAATATTTTTTACTGACGAAACCATTTTTACGGCTCAGCAAGTTCAAAAAGGAAAACCTGCGCCTGATTTATTTTTATTTGCCGCAAAGCAGATGGGATGCCTTCCCAAAGATTGCCTGGTCATTGAAGACAGCCCAGCCGGTATAGAAGCAGCTCTGGCCGCGAATATGCAGGTTATTGGATTCTTAGGGGGTACGCATGCACGCTATGATTGGTATCAGGAAAAAATAAACCATTATCAAATACCCGTGGTTTATAGCGCTCAAGAATTACAAGCTTTATTAACAAGTAGAAAGAATGAAGCTGCATAACCACGTATGCCATTTATAGAAGCTGGCTTTCTCTTTCATCTGAGAATCCATCCCCTTGAACATCCGTGCCCTTTAATCTAATAATAAATAATCGAAACCCATGTGACTTTTGAAGGTACCTGATGTCAGACGCCAAGGATCAAAACACGATTTCCCCCGTCGTAGCCCACCCAACCCGCCGCGAATTTATTCATTTAACCGCAGGCGCTATGGGGGCTGTGGGACTTGGCGCCGCCGCATGGCCTTTTATCAACAGCATGAATCCATCTGCCGATGTTATGGCTTTATCTTCCATTGAGATTGACATCTCTGGAATCCAAAAAGGTCAAACCCACACGGTCATGTGGCGCGGACGGCCCGTTTTTGTCCGGCATCGCACCGAAGAAGAAATCAAAGAGATGCGTAGCACTCCCTTAAAAGCGCTTCCGGATCCAGAAACCGACGAACACCGGACAAAAGATCCGAACTGGCTCGTCGTTGTGGGCGTTTGTACCCACTTAGGGTGCATCCCAACACAACGAAAAGCCATGCAGTCGTCCACAGACCAGGACATAGGCTGGGTATGCGCCTGCCATGGATCAAAGTATGATTATTCCGGTCGCATCATCAGCGGCCCTGCCCCCAGGAACCTGGAAGTTCCCGTTTATGAGTTTATCAACCCCAACGCCGTTCTTCGAATCGGTTAAGCAGCCATCGAGCATAAAGCCATGAGCATTTTAAAATGGATTGACCGACGCCTTCCTTTCATCAGCCTGATTAATCATGAGCTGCGGGACTATCCAACCCCAAAAAACCTTTCCTATATGTGGAATTTTGGATCGCTGGCCGGGATCATTCTGATAATTATGATCGGGTCGGGTGTTTTTCTAGCCATGCATTATGTCCCTCATGTGGACCATGCCTTTGACAGCGTTGAGCATATTATGCGCGACGTGAATGGAGGTTGGCTTCTTCGTTATATTCACATGAACGGCGCCACCATGTTCTTTATCGTCGTTTATATCCATATGTTCCGAGGGCTTTATTATGGATCTTTTAAAGCGCCCCGGGAGTTGCTATGGATTCTCGGCGTGATTATCCTCCTCCTTATGATGGCCACAGCCTTTATGGGGTACGTTCTTCCTTGGGGACAAATGAGCTTTTGGGGCGCCACAGTGATCACCAATCTTTTTTCCGCCTTCCCTTTTGGGGACAGCATTGTCCATTGGCTATGGGGCGGATTTGCCGTTGATAATCCCACCCTCAACCGGTTCTTTGCCTTGCACTACCTTCTCCCTTTTCTCATCCTTGGGGTCAGCATGCTCCATCTGGTCGCCTTGCATCAATTTGGCTCCAACAACCCGCTTGGTATTGAGCGAAAAGGGCCTGAGGATAGCATTCCCTTTCACCCCTATTACACGATTAAAGATACCCTTGGCCTCAGTATTTTCTTGCTGGTCTATTGTGGATTTATATTTTTTGCCCCCAACTTCTTTGGCGAACCAGACAACTATGTGCCCGCCAATCCGTTGGTCACTCCTCCCCACATTGTACCGGAGTGGTATTTTTTGCCGTTCTATGCCATCTTGCGCTCTATTCCCAACAAGCTCCTCGGTGTGTTGGCTATGTTTGGCGCTGTCATGGTTCTCTTCGTGGTTCCGTGGCTGGATACACACCCGGTGCGCAGCTCTCGCTTTCGTCCCTATCATCGCTGGTTATTTTGGCTTTTTGTGATTGACTGCTTCGTTCTTGGTTGGGTTGGCGCTAACCCACCGGAGGGGATGTTCATCCTCATTGGACGCGCGGCAACCCTCTATTACTTTGCTCACTTCTTTCTCTTCCTACCGGTATTAAGTCGACTGGAACCTATTATGGCCCTACCTTTGAGTATCAGTCGGCCCGTCCTTGGGGAGACCCCAAAATGAACCGCAAATTTTTCGCGTATATGACAGCCTTCATAATAACTCTGACCGCGACTTTAGCTGAAGGAGACACGTTACCCATTCCGAAACAAAAGTGGTCTTTCGAGGGGCCTACGGGAACTTTTAAACAGGATGCGTTGCAACGTGGATACCAAGTCTTTAAAGAAGTCTGCTCCGCTTGCCACGGATTAAATCGAATTTCTTACGAAAAATTGATGGGTATTGGATTATCTAAAAACACCGTCAAAGCCCTTGCCGCAGAACATGACCAGCCAGATCTCAATGATGAAGGCCAACCCATTCAACGCAAAGGGATTATCTCTGACAAGATTCATTCGCCTTATGCCAACGATAAGGCCGCACGCGCCTCAAATAATGGGGCTTTGCCACCCGACCTTTCCCTTATCACGAAAGCCCGTGCAGGGGGGTCAAACTATATTTATGCCCTGCTTACAGGATTTTGTGCAGCCCCTGCCGATACACCGGTAACCGAAGGAATGCACTATAACCCTTATTTCTCCGGTCGGCAAATTGCCATGGCGCCACCTCTTTTCGATGGGCAAGTCACCTATACAGATGGCACTAAAGCCACCGTAGATCAGATGGCAAAAGACGTTGTCACTTTCTTGTCCTGGGCCGCAGAACCCGAGATGGAACAGCGCAAACAAATGGGCGTCAAAGTTATCTTTTACCTTCTCATCATGAGTATTGTTCTTTATCTCTCAAAGCGCAAAATTTGGAAGGATGTGAAGTAGTATTATCAAAACTTCTTTGACAGCGTTGAGCCAGAACGCTATATTGACTTTACTTTGGCGGGGTAGCTCAGTTGGTTAGAGCAGCGGAATCATAATCCGTGGGTCGGGGGTTCAAGTCCCTCTCCCGCTACCAAATATTTCAATGTGTTAAGAGATCTTCTGAAACGAGCAAAAACATAATCACTAACAAATATCTAACAATAGGAAAAATTGAAAGGATTAAAACCATGCTGAACCCTGCACCAGGTATGGACGGTCATCTAAAATTTTCAATAACAAATAGCAAATAGATAACTTAATTTGACTAAAAGTATCATCAAGAGGTCTGTTGTTATTTCGGGTCACGCAACAAGCGTTTCTTTAGAGCCTGAATTCTGGGAAGTGTTGCGGGAAATTGCTGTGGCAGAAGATATATCAGTTGCCGCCCTTATCCGCCAGATTGATGAGAACCTTGTTCGATCCAGGCATCACAACCTTTCCAGTACCATCCGGATTTTCATCTTAAAACAATTACAAGAGCAGATAAAAAGTAAAAATATATCTTGACTGCCCTTTAAGCTGCATACTAATGTCCACACCAGCTTGGCTCGATGGTGAGCAAGGCGTGGAATCCAGGCGACAGCGAATCACCTGAATCCCACTAACCAAGACAAACTAAGTAGGAGTTCATCGTGGCTCAGATCAATCTAGCCCTGAGAGGGCATTTTTTCAAGTTTTTCGTAAAGTCGGCCTTCGGGTCGAATTATTTACTTTTACGGCTCACATAAGCTGAGGCGACGGGCTTTTCTCCCTGTTTGGGCGTGAAGCTTTTTTTTGCTGGCTGTTGTGGGACGTAAGGGTATGTACTTAATACGCTCAAATTCACGCTTAACCTTGTTTTGAGCAAGGCTTTTTCTTAATCGTCACACGACAGCCTTATTCTAGCCTGACTCTTTATGGGTTGGGTTCCTAAAGCTTGTTTTGCCGTAGAGCGCAGAGCAAAGCTGTTGACCCAAGAAGGAAGTTGAATATGTTAGTACTTACTAAAAAGGATGGCACACCCATCGCAGTGTTTGAAAATTATCCAGAGCTTTATCAGCATATCCGGAATCAAGAAAACTCGAAGCTTCTGGAAAGCCACCCCGAATTTGGCCAATCTTTCTGGAGCTTTCTGGTGCATTTGCCAGAAAGGATTCCAGAGCTTATTAATACGTTAAAAAAAGACCATGACGTAGAAGTCTTGCGTGAGGCTTGGCGTCAGCAACTCTCAGTCGTTGAAATGTGTGAAGGCGACTTTAAAAATATCCGGCAGATTTTGGTGACGCCAAATATTAACATTGATGCCTTACGGGAGGATTGGTGCCTGGATTACTGTGATGCCCATGGCATGTCTGTCACTGAATCTGATGAATACTTTAAAAAACCATGATCAATAATTCCGGTTGAGGGTTTGCATCAAGCAGTACGGGATAAGAACCGGAATGGAAAGGATGGTTGATTCCCCTTTTATTCCATTCCGGTTCGCCGCCTTGATTTTATTGCTATACTTGATGCCCTTCCAGTGGCATTCGTGTTTTCATCATAAATGGGCATAGGACGGGGAGAGGATAATTTTACGATTGCCTCCTTCAGACCACCTAAACCATCTAAAGCCCTTAAAGTTGGCTTTTTCTGCTAACCTCCGGCATCTAAACTTCATCTAAAGTTATCTAAAGTTTGCTCAACCCTGTGATGAAAGGATAAGGCATGCCGAAGGCTACTTATAATGGGTTCTGGTCAGGCAAAGAAAGGTCTTCTTGTACATTCCGCTCACGGAGGGATGGAGCAATATCCCCCTCACCCCCTTGAGGAAGGGATGAGGAATTTAGCAGCATAATTTCAGTCATTGGCTGAGGGTTGAGGCATTGGCGCGGTCATTGGTTAAATTTCTTTCAATTTAAAAACACGGAACGTTTGATCTTTCTTGTATTGCCCGTAAAGAGCGGGATGATCAGCCTTAAAGCGTTCCATATCCGGTATCGACCGGTTTTGCCCCTTCCAAGTGGCAAGGACGGTCTTCCCATCCAGGAGAATTTCATGCTTCTTCATATAGGCCATGATGCGAGCCTTGGTTATTTCTTCACGCTCAATTAACTTTTTCTTGGCCTTATAAATGAGCGCAAGGATCTCCACATCTTGTTGAATGTCTTTCGTAACCTGACAACCTGTGGCTTTAGATATTGGGTATAAGGATTGAACATCATGTAAACTCCTTGGTTTTGGGGCTTTTCTTTTTAACACATGCCCCCCTGCTTCTTTTTGCGGGTCTGGTAGAAATTGTTGCTGGTTCATAACGGCAAATTCCTTTCGTATAGCTTATTGTAGCATAATGAGGTATTATAGTACCATAAAATATTTCTTATGTGTCAAAAAATGGTTTCAATTTTTTATGTGTAAAGGAGTTATGGTATGGATAGGGGTAGACCGGAAGCAATCAAGGACAGGGCGGTTCTTTTTGAGATTTTCAAGCGCGTGGAGAGCTACCTGTGGGATGCCAATGTAGAATCTGGGCTACCCCGCTTCCTTGAGCTTGCCAACCTCATATTTTTGAAACTTTTGGAAGAGCGGCAAAAAGACCCTTTATGGGCGTCACTGAAATCTGAGCAAAACAAAATACAATACCTTAATGGGTTTATCATTCCAAGTTTACAAGCAAAATATAAGGCACAGGATATTTTCGCCGAATCTAAAATAACCAATGAAACCGTTGTCAAAAAGATTGTGGCTATTTTGGATAATTACCATCTGGCGTCTTTTGACTCAGATATTTTAGGTGATGCTTTTGAATATTTCTTGAGGAACAACATATCGTCAAAGCAAAACTTGGGGCAATATTTTACGCCCCGTCCTATTGTCAAAGCAATGGTTGCCTTGGTATCGCCGACAAACAAAGACACGGTTTATGATCCTTTTTGTGGCACGGGCGGACTTTTAACAGGGGCGTTCAATACCATCAAGGAAAGGGAGTCGACCGTCGACCTTGACCCCTCAAAAGAAAAAAATATAACAACCCTATTTTTTGGCAAGGATGTTTCTATTTCAACCCGTGTTGCTAAAATGAATGCTATCCTGCACTGGGGTGACCACAGCGGCATTGAACAGGTTGCCAACACCCTTGAGCACCCGATACGCGAAAAGTATTCCGTCGGCCTTACAAATGTCCCCTTTGCCCGTGACTTAAAAAACTACCCGTACAATGAGTTGTACGAAAACGGGCTTGCGAGGAAAAAGACAGATGTCCTGTCCATCCTCCACCTTTTTCAATCCATCCAAACAGGTGGGAGGATGGCTGCCATTGTTCCCGAAGGTTTTTTGTTTGGCACAGAGCGTGCTGACGCCAGGCGGTTTTTAACGAACAATGCCGATCTCCGGCTTGTTGTGTCTTTGCCCCATGGGGCTTTTCTCCCCTATACGAATGTAAAGACGGCCATCGTATATTTTGAAAATATCCGTTGCCCCAAGCAGAAAGACCATTTTTGGTACTTCGATGTTGATGAGTGGCAAAATTGCCTTGACACCCTACAAAACAAAAATTTCAATGGCTCGTCAGAAGAAGAGCTAATCTCCCTTGGTTATGTGAAAGTCCCCTTTGAAAAAATACGACAAAATAATGAAAACTGGATTGGCAAACATTATTCAGACAGCAGTGCCGCCCATTCGCTCTATCCCCTTGTACCCCTTGGCAAATTGGTCAATTTCATCTCTACGGGTTTTTCCTACAATACCAACCAGTTATCAGATGATGGCATTCCCCTGTTCACCTTGAAATCTGTGAAAAAAGATTTTTTCCTCAATTGCGAAACAAAATTTTTGAAGTATGAAACACACACAGATAAAAAGAACACCTGCGTTGAAGGGGATATACTCATTGCAATGAAGGACAAGAACAGGGAATCTGCCATTCTGGGACGGGCAACTATTGCCAATAAGAATGGAATATTTTCATCTGACCTGGTTAAACTTGAGGTTGATGCAAAGAATCTGGTATTAAGCGAATACTTGTATTATTTCTTCAAAAACGAAACGTATATCAAGGAAATCAAGAAGTTTTCTGCGGGAAGCATTGTCAAGAGCATCACTTTGGAAAATATGGCATCGATCAAAATCCCCCTTCCGCCCCTCATCGTACAAAAGGAAGTGGTCAAGGAGTTTAACCAATATGAAAAAATGATTATGGCACAGAATGAAACCGCCAATTTCTTTCATGAGAAATGCCAGGAGCGACTGAAATCACTTTGGGCGTAATTTTAAACAGGGAATGCCTTTTATTGTTCACGAAAACCAAGGGGTAGCTGTATTAAAATCTCCACACTCCCCTTGAGCGTGGTATTTTGTTAGTTATGAAGAAACTGGTATCATAATAATAATTTTTCAATGCTGTTATGGTAGCTCTAATTATTGGAAACAATAGGATCAATAAGCCAATACATAGAGGCAGGGAAGCAAGGTGCATAAAGAAAGTTCGATACCCCTCAAGAGGATTACCAACTGCAAGGGGCGTCATATCACTTACAGAAAGCTGGGCAACAGATCCCGCCAGGTAATGCCCGTAAGCGATTGCCATAGGCCAGAAACTCATGAGGATGCCTTTAAAACGAGGAGGCGCATGTTGGGATATCTTTGAAATGCTGACGGGTGTAATCCAGCATCCCCCGATGGCTTGAATGAATAAGACGCCAACTATCCATATAAGAGGAATGGAAGAGCCATTCTCTTGATATGTACTTAATGCTAAAATACCAAAGCTAAGTGCAAAGCATAAAAAACCGATTCCCATTTTGATAAATCCATTCATGGGCTTTGTTTTTTCAAAATATCGGCGGCATAACAAGAAAAGGAGAGGGCTGCAGAAGAGGATAAAAAGGGAGTCCAGGGAAAGGAGAGTAGCAGAGGGGATAACCGTACCCATCACTTGACGGTTTACAGCCTTTTCATAAAACAGCATTAAGGAAGTCCCCGCTTGCTCAACGAGAGCGCAACAGAAAACAAATAATAGTAGATAAGCTATAATCGTTAAAACGTCTTTTCTTTCCTGGGAATTGCACTGATAAAATATTTTCCCAAGATAGGCAATACTTCCAACCGTTATAATTCCCATGAGGCTATGAAAGGATTCCTGGTATTTAAAAACCAGATAGAGAAAGATAATAAGAGCTAGGTTGCTCCCATAGAGTGTCCATGAAGAAAGGGATGACTCTTCCTTATGGGAGGGGTGAAAGTGCATGTGCTTATAAACAAAGTAGGTTGACCCCATAAAAACAACAGCAAGCAGCATGATTCCATACTGCCATCCATAGGTTTTTCCAACCAGACCACAAATAAGAGGTGCAATACAGTTCCCTAAACAGGCTGCTGTGAAAAGAAAGGAATATACTTTATCTTTTTCAGGGTCTTTTGGATTCTCAAAGAGCATCCCTACAGCTGTCAAAAGGTTGGGCTTGGAATAGCCTGACCCAAGGCTTGTTAAAGCTAATCCCAAGAACATGAAATCAATAGAAGGAGATAAAACACATAAAAGTCCTAAAGAACTTAGGAACCCTCCCAGCATGATAGTTTTTTTAACACCCAGCCCCTTATCAGCCATATAGCCGCCAAGGAGAGAGGTTCCATAACAGAGCATCATAAAGATGGCGAAAAGATGGACTGCTTGGGTTTCCTTTAAAAAAAACTGGTTGATGGCGTAAAGAACAAAGATGGCTCTCAAGCCATAAAAGCCCCCGTTAAAAAGAATTTGGGTCGCATACACAGATTTAAAGTCTGTGAAATGTTGTTTCAAGTTATGCTGTTTTACTTTTGGCGTGTACCTCATGGCTACAACTCCTAACCGAAAAATTTTAAGCAGGGGTTAGATTTTAAATAATTTCGGATAGCGGGGTTGGCACTTTGATCCTCCCATAACGTTTGCCGGAAATCTCGGTTAACGTCATCCATAAGGTCGATCAGTTTATCAAAGGTTTTTTGACTTGCAGGGATCAGCAATTGCGTTTTTGTACCTGTTATTGTGGGAACCTTGTCCTTATGGGTAGCCAGTTGTTCATACGCAGCCAAAATATAACCATCTGGCCTATCTTCTGCTTCCACAAGCACGTTTAAAGCGTCCGCATGGTCACCACAAAATAAAAGGATTCGTTCCAAGGTTTTCAACTGGAATTGAATGAGGATCATGCCATGCAACGTTTCATCTTCTTCGATCAATTCGTCGAGGTCGTCCGTTGCGATATCAGGAAAGTGGCAAACGACAGTTCCGTCTTCTAGTTCTTCTCCCTGTTCATCGCTATGGATTTTCAAGTTGATTTCACATTCCAGCCTGTGAAAAAGGTCACAAGCAGCAAGGGTATAATGGGGATGCCCTTTCTCTTGGATTTCGGTTATAAACCCTGTGACTGGGTTTTGAAGTGATTTTTTCTTTTGAACAGGGGTGGGGTTAGAAACTACGAGTTTTAAGTGGGCGTTTTTCTTCTGAGCTTTGGGATCATTAAAAGATACTGACATAATGTTGTTTCTCTTTTTCTAAAATTGATTTATGTATCACTTATATTGACATATATAAACGTATATAGTATATATATGTCAATATTATATGTGTTGTAACATAAAAATTTCAGCTAAAAATTTGCCGTTAATGCCATTTAATTGATTTTGTCAGCAAAGATGTTGTCCATAATCAAATGAATTGAAGTGTCCTTAAAATAAGTTGTAAATGATTCTGAAATTTATTTATAATTTATTTATAATTTATAGATATATTTAAGATAAAACGAAGGGGGCTGGTTATATTGATAAATGGTGAGATTTATGTTATGCTTCTTTATCTAAATAAGAAAGATTCTATTTTATGAATAAAAAAAATATCCCCCGAGAGCCAGGGCTGAGGCTTCGTAATTTAAGGGAACAGCTAGGTCTTTCAAGGGCAGAGTTTGCCGCAATTACAGGCACAAGTGCCAGTACGATGAGGTCTTTGGAAATTGGCAACCTCGAACTCGCTCCCTCCAAAGCTCTCTTATATTCTAATCTGTTCATGTATATGTTTGAGGTAGATTCTGACGAGGCTAGTAGTGATATGATATTGTATGGTGAACAAAGAGATACCCAGCCAAGTAGAAAGAAGATCATTATCAGGAAGGCTTAGTGTTTAAGCTGGAACCGTACCCCCTTTATAATCCAAGGTAAGTCCGGAATATTTTTTGGGTCATTTCCAGTGCCATACGATTTATATAGCGGGAATAGATTTATTATATAACCTGCGTTTACGTTGTAATTCTGTAAAATGTTTGATTCCATAGAGAAAACCAAAGGCGGTAGGCAAAGTGATAATCCAAAGCCCGAAGTGACCAAAGCAACTTCCCAGGTATATGAGTCCGAATGAGGTTATTACATACATCAAGGCTCTGGATATTGACCATAGAATGCTTGCGAAAGTGAACCGACGATAAACCGGAAAATGACTCATAAAAACAGCATATGACGGCATCGCCTCTAATGCCATAATAACAGTTAATGCCTGTATGAAGAATAACTGGGTGGCACTTGTCAAATTTATAGCCAAAAAAGGCAAGGATATCAGCAAAAAAAGCCCCAAAGTTCCTCTTATCCTGTTGATCTTTAGGGGATGAATTCGATAACTGAGGTATGTTACAAAAATACTGCAAATTAGAGCAATTAAGGACAAAAAGAAATTATGTCTGATAATATCTTCAGGAGAGTATCCGAAACTTTCTTTTAGGGTCGGATTAAAATAAAAATATGTTATGTACATACACAGAGGTACCCCACAAGATATCAAAAAATATGATACCAAAGTTTTAGTTTTTACAGGCTCTTTCCAAGTCGCATTGACTACTGCTCCCTCCTCTGTTCCGAGACGAGCATCGGATTCAAGGTGTGTTTTCTGTGTCTCTTCTTTCATCCATAGTCTTTCCATTTCGAGAAATTCAGGAGTTTCTCGAAGGCGAGTTCGAGCAAATGCGCCGACAATCGCAATAGCTGCTCCAACCCAAAAGGCATAACGCCAATTCAAACCGGAATTGGTAACAAAAAAAGCAATGCCAAGAGCGAACAATACCCCTAAATTAGCAGATACGTCTAAAAATGCAGTGGCTGGATAACGAGCAGGAAGTTGAATCGACTCTGTTAGATAAATTTCCGCTGCTGTAATTTCTCCCATAGATGAGATGCCTTGAGCGATTCGACAGAATATCATAATCCAAGACGCAGCTATGCCGATTTGGGCATAGGTCGGAAGGTTGGCCATCGCAATGCAGGAAATCGCCATCATGACGGTTGTAATAATGATCGTTGGTTTTCGACCAATACGATCGCCAATTCTTCCAAGGATCAGGGCGCCAATTGGCCTGAAAACGAAGGTAGAACAAAATGCGGTAGCCGCCAGAATAGATGTTGTAAAGGGATCAGTTTTGGGAAAGAAAAGTTCATTGAGAAGCACAGCCATGTGTACATAGAGCATCAGGTCAAAATATTCCAGGAATGTACCGACCTGTAAGAGAGCAATCGATTCTTTTTGCTCTCGGCTTAGAGATGAAAGTAGTTGCATATTTCTTCCTTTTTTCTCTTATGTCTTTGCTTTATTGCTATCAATGAACACCTTTGTCAACCTTCTAATCGTTGTGTCATCTTGTTCTTTTTGACGCATATATCCCTAAACAATTGATAATCTATCTATTTTGGTTAAAGCTTACAAGAGAAAAGAAACGTGAGAAAATCTTTATTGTCCTGCTTTGAATAATCCAAAAAAGACGACCGCTATTTTTTGGAAAATAGATGGGCTTGCAGATACCCTTGGCACAGATGAGCGGGGCTTCCGGTATTGAAAAGGCAGGATATCTGGACGTGGCTTTAGGGGCATAATCTCATATTCTTGGCTGAGAAAGAGCATTCTTTCCCTCCGCCTTCGGGACACTAGCCCTGGAAACTTTATTAATCCTTTGGCGGGGTGCCTTCCATAAACCCATCGGTCAAACTCAAGGCTTGCGGCCTTATATTCTTTCCGGTTGAGCTTTTGCCGCAAGGTAGACGACTGAAACCGACCAGACCCCAGATTGAATATAAACGACACAAGGGCTGCTTGCTGGTTGTCCGTTAAGGGGACATGAACAAGACGGAAAAGGGTTTGATAAGCTATCACCATATCGGATTCGAGGAACTGCAATGCCCTGTCTTCCGTAATAGTGTCACCTATCTTCAAACAATCACGTGCTTCAAGGACATGCCCCCAACCAACGGTTTCGTAGCCCGCTGGACAGATATAGGCGATAAGCTTCAGCTTTTCCTCTTTTTTAATAAAGTCCTGGGTTGGGAGGAACGAAGGAAGCTGCCGGATGTTTACCCTGTTCTGGTTCGACATTTACCATCTCCTATTTGCGTTTAAAGGCGCGGTGGCCAAACCAGAAAGAAATAATGGCGCAGAAAATGGTTTGGTCTTCTTCAGACCAGATTTGAACGAGGGATACGGCGACATCATTGTTATAACGATATAAAAGGAAAAAGGCCGAGATTTTGATCCAGGCGTAAAGGCTGAAGAAAGCATAGCTTAAAACGGGACGAACGGATGTGGAGAGGGCGTCTATGGCTGAATTGCCGCTTTTAGCAGCAAACTGGTAAATATACTGGTTCTCATTCGCATCTGCCATCGCGCCAATTTCAGCGATGCGGTTATGGTGGCCTTTCTCCATAAACTCCATTTGCCTGTCGAGGATGGCGAGTTCATGAGCCTTGTCTTTCCGGTCTTTGACCATAGAAAATATATCCGGCAAGAGACTACTAGCAAACCCGACCAAACTACCCAATAATGCAAACATCGTCTTTTTCCTTATAAATGGAGCAGGAGATCACTAAAATATGGTATCATAATACCATATTTATTTATCTTTTGCATGCAAAAAAATGGCTGTGTGACCTAACATAATGAGGATCGTTTTGTCAATGGGCTTTAACCTTAAGCCCATTTGGTGATATCAGACAAAAAATGGGGTCAACCCCTCAAATAGATTATTGTTTATTAATGGTTCAATGGGTTCAACCCATCTGCAAAAATAAGCAGGAAAATTTTTAAAAATAGACGATGGGTGACACCCATTAAAATTAATCGCTTGTAAGCAAGAAAAGAAACAGTTACATAGAAAAATAAACACATTTTTGTTGATGGTTTTAAATGGATTTTATACTTACCGTTGTGTGTTTAGGAGTTTTTGCGGGAGTCGCTCTTTCACTGCCAAAGTTGTTTGAGTTAACGGGAGAAAGAACCTGGATTGTCGCTATTATTCTAGTTGGTACTGTTCTTTTCTTAGGATGTATCAATCAAGGGTTTAGGGAAGTTTTTCGACCAGATCCGGAAGAATATGAATGGGACGGCCGTCATGCGATGCGCCTTAAATCTTAAGTTTTATATAGTATACGCTTCATGGTGCGCCTTTCTCTTATTTCAAGTAACCTAAACCTAGCCCTTCCCATACGGGAGCCAACGCTGGTTCTAGGTAAAACAGATTTTGCCCAGGGAAATTCCTTTTTACGAGCTTTAAGCTTGCTTTCTTGCCTTTGTCCCAATCCCCGTTTTTTGCATCCGTAAAAAGTGCTGCAACATCGGTTACAACACCCGCCATCGGCCCTGCCATTTCGGTTATCGCTGTGTGTCCATAACGGGAATATTCCTGAAACAAAAAGTCCCCGAATATTCCCAAACCACCTCCTTTGAGAACGGCTGCTTGCCATACCTTGCCATCGGTGGGGTCAGGTACATCCTCCCCTTTATTTATCTTATTGGTCGACATAGAAAGATAGCCCAGAACCGTTGAGCCAATCAATAACTGCCCCATAAGATTGATGGTCGTGGGATTTTGGAGGCTTCTTACAATGTCTTTCCAGTTTCCCGTCCGTTCGGCAATTGGCACCTGATCTACGGTAACGGACTTCAGCGGCCTCATAATGAACGTTAGGGGAAACGTCTTGAACTGCATTAAGAAGCGCACAGCCTCTCCAAACGGTGTTCCTGGCGTTGTTCCTGCAAATATTAAGTACCGCTCTATTTGGCCTGGCGTTGCGATGCCTGTATCAACGCGATCTAAAATATATCCTCGAACCGCTTGGGCTAAATTTTCCTTTGCTGGCTCGATAAGATCGCCGGAAATTCCAGCCCGTTCAAAATGGGTATCTTTGATCGACAGGATTTTGTCGGGGATGAGGTAGGCGTTTCCCTCAACCATTTCTGTGGCATGGCGCAAGATGCCCCACTCCTCGCTTGAGATGCCGTAATGGGTGAGTTTATCCCTCAAGACTTTTGGCAGGGCATGGAAATCCTTAAGGGATGATTCCGCCAGATGGTTTGAGAGAAGCATCCCCATGGTATGCTTGAATGACCGATCCCACCATTCCATGCAGTTTGCCTTAAAGAAGGCGTTCGTGAGTTTTGTCATTGCTCCTGGTATTGGGCTATCGGCATTCAGGCGGGAATAGCCAAACCCGAGCAGGTTGTCGCAAGCAATCCCTAATTTACGGGCAAGGGACTTCTTCTCATCAGAAGAAAGCGAGTAGGTCAGGGCTTTCAGGATATTCCCATAAGACTTAAAGAGGTTAATGCCATTGTTTTGAAGCTCCACCGCCCAATTTGCCATATCAGGAAAGGATGAGATCACCACTTTGCCAAGCGAAGCCATGGATTTCACATTCCGAACCGTCTGGCAATACATGGCAGTTTTAGGATTTTCGGGTGTGTTATGTCCCATCATCCAGTCGAGCATGCCGTTTAAGTGTTCCCTCTCCACCCTTTTCATTTCGGTTAAGCTTCCATCGTCCATAGACGCCCTTCCGCGCAAGTCTTCAACAAGTCTCTTCTGAAGGTTCCTGAAAGTTACTGCAGGGTTAGACCCCAAGGTTTCCAGCAAGCCAATGCTCTCCCCAATGCGTTCCAGGTTGATCATCACCGAATCGGAGAGGCGATAGAGGCCGCAAGCTTCGTTGTATTTGAGCCAATCGTCAGCCGACTTAAAATGCAGTTTTCGGGGGGCAGAGAGTTTCGAGGCAATATCGGATGAAGAAGAGCGATGCACATGGGTGTACTCCTCAAGACACGTAAAGTGCTTGCCCGTGGCGAGGGCTTCAAAGACATTTTTTAAATTCACCTTACTTTCTACAAAAGTTTTCTCGTGATCAAGAAGGGGCATGATAAATCGCGTCCATTCTTGCAGCCCCATTTTACGGATGGCCGAATCCGAATGGGTCTGGCGGGTGATATACCCTTCTATGGGAGTGAGGTACGCTCCCGCCTTATTTGCCCGATTGATGGCGATGGTTTGCCACTTGTGGATGATCTTTGCCAGGGCTTGGGCTTGGGGGTTGTTGGTCAACCCCCCTAGGCGCGCCTGTGCCAGACCCGTCTGAGGTTGCAAGGAGGGTTTGGTCAAGGCTTCCAGTTCGCGGGCAATGTCGCCATGGTGCGCTTTATTTTTGAAAGTGCTGACTAAATCCTGTTGTTCCAGGTCGTAAAAGAACCCATTCCGCAATTCCCCTGAAGCGGTTTTTTGCCGCAATTCAACCTGCCTCAAAAGATTTTTGAGACCCAAATAAGGGCTTTTGTGACGGGTCACAAAATCGTAGGCATCCTCCAGGCGGACAGCAGAGATCGACTGTTCCCGTTGTTCTAAACCGATGGCTTCTGCCATCTCTCGCACAACACTTTCCGCTTTTTGCTCAACAGCTTCCCTTGATACAAGCTCCGGCACGCGTGTCTCTGGTGAGTTTTTCAGTTGATGAAGCTCTTCAAGCCCTGCGACAAATTCTTCCTTACCTGCAAAATTAGTGTGTTCAAGCGATTCACGAAGGGTGAGGTAGGTTGCATCATCCATACCCTGTTTGACCAATTCAACGCTTTCTGTTAATGCCTTTGATACGGACAAGTCGGTCGCTCGCCCTTCTTGTTCGACCAAATCGGGGACTTCCCATGCTTCCTCAGTCAACACGGCATCTTTTTCATAAAAGGATTCGGCCTTATGGGGTTCTTCGAGATTGATATGCTTTCCCGCGTTGATTTGGGATTTGGCGATATACAGGTCATCGATAGACAAGTCGTAAGCTTTATCTTGATATTGCTGCTCCCGAATCCGGTTGCGGATGAGCTTGTCGACTTCCTGGGTTGATTGTTGGTAGGATTCCCATTCAGGGTTGCCTTTCAATTCTTCCCTGGCTGACGATAGTTCATCCCTGGCCGCCTGAAGCTGTCCCCGCAAATTGTCGGGGATATGCGCTTCCTCGCCGCCCGTCTTGTATTCCGTATGCAACGCCTCTTCTAATTGGTAAACCTCAAGCTCTTTTTGAAGGAGGGGGCGTAACTCCGGATGGTTGGCAGCCTGGTCAAAAAGATGCCCTTTGAGTTGGTAAAGGTCTTTCAGGGGGGTCTCAGGCGTGGTGAACTGCCGTAAAGTCGGATCAAGGTTTTCCCACTCAACATTTTCCGGCTTGAAATGGGTCTCTCTGGCTACCTGATGGATACTATCCTTAAATCCCTGCTTCATGACTGAATTTTGATGATCCCAAGGGGTGTGCAACTGCTCTGGGCTGGCAAAGAAACGGTTCTTAAGCTTGGATGCCCCATATCCAAGAGCATGGATGCCCGCCCCTAAAGCCGCGGCGGCAGCGATATCGAACCCCGCCTCCTTTACGCCATAGGGGGATTGTTCAAAATAACGGTTTGCCGCAACCACAGGCGTTATCCCTGCCTGGAAAACGGCATTGGCTGCCGCTCCTTTCAGCATGCCGCCACTGAACGCCCCTGCCTTGGCGATGATTTGCCCCCAACGCGCTTGCCCACCAATTGGGATGAAAGAGGCTGCAATGTTGGTGGGGGAGGCAAAAGACGTGAGTATTGAGGTGCCAAAAGAGCCTAATGCCTCAATCACCCCACCCTGACCTTTTGAGATAATGAAATGGTTTGCCGCTTCCTGGGTTTTGCGGATATGTAACGTCTCCGCTTCTTCAACCGTCATATGGGGGTTCCACTCAAACAGACGCGTCTGGGACAGACTCGTCTGGGAGGGTGCATTGGGGTAAAGGGATTCAAACTCTTCTTGGGAGAGTTTATCCGTATTAAAGTACCGTTCTTTCGTGTGTCCGTACAAACGAATAGCCAGCATCTCAGGGTTATCGAGAAATGATTCCCGCCCCACCGCCCGCCAGACATCAAGGGAAGACGGGGGGTGGAGGTCAAAGAAGTTTTTATGCGCCTGGGGGGTAAAATAAATTTCAGCCATTACATAAACAATGCGTCTTCAGTGGTAGTTCGGGAAATATCAACATCATCTTTCTCTATGCCTTTAAATCGCGCTATATTTTCATCCTGGCTGACGAACAAATCCACATCAAATTTATTTTGGGCAATACAATCGTAATGCCCCATGAGGATGCGCGTTGCATCTGTATAATGCAGGAGCTTTAACATGACGTCGATTGGGTCGGGTTCCATTTGAGTGTCATCTGTCATGCCGAGGTTCTTTGGAATTTCGCCACCGTTTAACACCGTACCCAGGGCGTTCCGATAAAATCGGTTATGGTGCGCGGCTTCCCAAAAAGCAAAAAGAACTGCAAACTGTTTCAACTCTTCGGGAAATTTTTGATAGAGGGAGAAACATTTAAGGTCAAAACCATAACCGTCTGATTTTATCCTGGCTAATTCCCCTTCCTTCGGCCAAGGGTTGTCAGAGTTTGCAAAATGGGCGGCTCTTTCCCTTTCCAGCTTGGCTATGGCGATAAACCGCGCAAGGATTTGCTCCTCATCAGCTTCTTGATCTGTGTTATAAATCTGGACGGTAACAGGCTCGTTTCGAGACCAAAGCAACATATGATTCCATTGCGTGACGGCTTCCGAGAGGTGAAGGGAAGTATCTATTTCCTCGTTCTCAAGTTCCGCTATGAGATTGTCGATTCCATCATCTTTAATTTCTTCTTCCTGACCGTCAATGTCTTCTATGAGGTTGCCAGTTTCATCCCCTTGCATTGCCTCATTTTTGGCTGCTTGCATAGCGGCAGCTTGCAAGCTCTCAACCTGGAAAGCCTTTAATTCCTGGTAGTCTGATTCCAGATTTTTTAAAGCTTGTTTGAGGTTTCTGATTTCAAGGTTGCCTTCTTTGGCTTTAAGCCCGTTCTGTTCTGCCAACTTTCTGTAAGCTTCAACTTTATCTTCAAGCCCTTCAATGATAAACCCTTGCTCCTCAAGTTTACTTCTGTATTCCTCAAAAAAAGCAGAAGACACGTCCCCATCTTCTTTTATTTCTATCCCAAGTTCTCCGGTGAATGATCCCGACTCGGAAATTTCGACTAATGAAACTGAATCACTTACTGCAAAACCGGAATCTTTTTCATCCTCCGTTTTTATGTCGGCACCGGTTGTATTGAGGTCAACACGGGAAACGATTTCAAAGATGATTTTGTCGTCTTTCAGGGAAGTCAGATACGTAGCTAAGGCTTCAAGTTTCTCTTGTGGGCTTCTGCCAACATAAATTTTTGACCTGGTTAGCTCCTGAAGCAAAGGCGCACAAAACGTGAACAAATATGTTTTACCCGAATCAGAATCAGTCGGGTTGGCTTTGGTGGATTTCCCAAGGATTGCACCAGGGGTTTGCTTAAAAAATAAAAGGTCATGCGGTTGCAAGACGACTTCATGGGTTTTCGCAAAAACAAATTTAATCTTCACGACAGAAAGTTGTGAGGGCGTCATGTACAGTTTTAGAGGCGTTTCTTTTTTTCTGGCAGCATATTTCTTGATTTTCTTTAAAAAAGCATTCTTTTTCATCTCGATTATTTTTGGCATAATATTGTCTCCTTTCAAACGAGTTTCTTTACTTTACAGATAGCTATATTTCAACCTGTCTTTGGACAAGGCGAGAACTTCGTTGACAATGGTTTCCTCAAGGTCTGTGGGGGCTTGGTTTTGTCTATAAAAATCAACTAGGCTACTCAGGAGATTTGTGATGGTTTTTAAGGCGAGGACAAATACCTCCTCCCGCCGGAAGTCTGCCAGGGTATCCGCATTCATGAGGTTTATGATATAGTTGTGGGTATCTTTTAAAACCCGATCTAACCGTTTCTGATATCCCCTTAAACAGACCCTCGCGCTGTCATGGATATTGCGGGATGCTTCAAGCTTTGATTCCCCATCGGGATAGAGTTCGGCATTATGGAGGCTTTTGGGATTGATCACCTGCATCAAATTGTTCTGAAACACCGTAACCAGATCATCCATGACTAAAGAGATGATTCCGCCTGTTAAAATCCTGTTTTGCTTGCGCTCCCAATCTTTCGGCATCGTGAACACACAGGATGCACCTTGGGGAATTTCCTCATCTTTCAGGAAACGGTCTCGCTCCCTTTTCGTGAGGATAGAAAGGGTAAACTGGTTGTTCCCGCCTTCCTTTTCCACAAAACCCAGCTTCAGGTATTCAAAATTGCCGGAGTCACCAACTCTGTCGAAGGTCGACCCCCTGTCCTCCAAGGGATCTTGTTGGATCAGCCGCCAGGCAAGCGGATGCTGGTACTGGCAATAAAGGGTGAGGATACCATAACCAATCAGGTTTTCTGTGGGACACAGGGTTGGGATAGACCCGACCTTGTTTTTCCGCATCAGGGTTTGAAGTACGCTTGGGGGAGCAAAATGGTAGAATTTCATATGGATTAACCTTTCTCTCATAATGTATTAAAATATTAATTGTTCCCTTGCCTTGTTTAGCTCTTCTTTGATCTGTTCTTCTCTTTCTTCTTGATGGGCTTTTTGTAATTGCTCAATTTCCATTGAGGTTATGGCAAGGCTTTCAGCCAAATCAAAGGTCAAGATTTCCTGGGGATTTTTAAGGAGAATTTGCTCTGACCCATCCCTGTTGCGAATGGCATAACAAACTTGCTTTTGATTGGGGACAAGCCTGAACCGTCCTTCCCTCAACGAATTTTGGCTATACCTTCTGGCTTCATCCAGCAATGTCGGATTGTGCCGAAGGTCGGCTCCCACAGGAACAGTCCCGAACGTACTGTTAAAATCAAACGTAATTTTGCCACCAATAAGGTTTTTGCGGATATCGAGAAGCTGGGTATTGACCTGGGTTTCATCCAGGTTCATGTTTTTTCCGTTTACCAAAATGCCCTTTGGCACCATCAGCCCATCTGCTTGTGTTCGGCTGGGATCATACAAACCTGACGATGTGCGGATCGGTGTGATAAATTCATTGTTGATGAGGTCTTTGACTGCGTGGCTAACAGCGGCATCCATCTTTTCCCCTCGGTCTATCTGGTAAAACCGTGCCAAATGACGAACACCTTGAATCCTTTGGTTAACCATAGAAACATGATGCGGCTGCCCATGCATCATGGCATTTTGGAAGGCAACCACATCGTCGTGAGCAGTTATGGTTTTTTCCAGGTCTTTTGAGTCACCGGAGGTTATTGAGCTAAACAACTGTTTCTGGATGGGTACCATCTTGAGCAACGTGGGGGCAAGGTCGCTGCCTTTCAAAGCCTGTTCCGCATAAAGGCCGACCAGCAAGGACAAGTCTTCCTTGTTGCTTAATAGCTCTTCCAGAACTTCTTTCCCGATCGCCCGCTCATGGTCTTCCATCGAGAGAAGCGACTTTATCGCCGCTTCCACTTGATAGGGGTTGTCGCTCTCAAGGGAGGCTAAAAACTTTTGCTTTTCCTCTTTCATCAGGTATTTTTGGGCGTATTCGGGAATGCCCTTTTGAGTTTGGAGGCTTTTGCGCATTTGCAGACGCTTGAGAAAAGGCAGTTGTTCGGGGATTTCTTCGGCAAACGTTTTCTCAACAAATGCCGCTGGATCACTTTTAGATTCACTGACCTGATGGCTTAATTGTTGCTCCAACAGGTGCGCCATCTTAAGTTTACTTGAGAACTCCGGATCGCCGCTTTCGGGCTTCAGGCTTTGGATCAACGCCGCCCCATCGGACAAGGAACCGACCTTAAGGCTTTGTATGGCAACCGAGGCTGTTTGGTACAAGGCTTGCTTTTCCTGGAACTCACGGGTTTGGCGTGAGTTTTCCCCGTACGCTCGTTTGACTTGATCCTCAAAGCCTGGAAGCCCTTTGCCTGTATGGAGGAGGCTGTCGAAATGGGAGGGGCTTACAGATGACACTTGATGTTGAAGCTGCACCTGGCTTTGATGCGCGAGGGTTTTGGCCTTTTCCTTAAAGCGCACGTAGCTTTCTAAATTCAATTGTTCCGCCCAAGCCGGATTATTCAAAAAAGCATTGGGGTTTTTGTGGATGGTACCCATAGCCGCCGCTTCGACAATCTTCTCGTGCGCCAGTCTTGACAGCTTATCCCGCTCTGATGGCGAATCGGCAATGGTGTTGACCACCCCCATCATGTCCGCCAGATGGGACTCAACATCCGAAGGGTTTTGATACGTGGACTTCGCCAGTTTCTCGACCGCATCCCTGATCATGACTTTGCGCTTATCGTGGATCAAATGAGCTTCATGTTCAGATAGGTTGTTGGCGACCTGGATCGTGTGGCCTTGCAATTTTGTTTCCAAAAACTTTTTGGCAAGCGGGTTTTTAACCCGTCCAAGCATTTGGAAGCCGCGCTTTTCCAAAGAGTTGAGGACATAGCGGGACAAGGGCTGGTTATGGTGGGCAAAGTCGGGATGGTTGGGCTCCATCTTTACAAGGCAGGTGAGGTTCCCCGTATGGGGGTCTGTCCCCACATCGGTCAATTGGGTCGCTTGAGTGGTGTGCGCATGCGTACTTTGTAAAAAGTCCGCCCATTCCGTCGTTGCAATCGCAGCGGCGTCTTTTTCGATCTTTTCCTTCAACAAACCTTGCGCAGTTTTGTTAACCGTACCCGCAATGTCGGCAATGGCAGCCCATGGGGACGCGAGTGTCTTCATGATGATAAACCTCCCCCTTGCCTGAAGATGTTGATCAACTCAGAGCCTCCTTTGACAAGGTGTGCCATATCCTGGAATGACCCACCCTCCCGTATTTTCCCAATCCCGTGCCGCAGCGATTCCTTGTCCATAGACTTCGGTTTCGGACGATGGTAGACCATTTCCGCTTCCGCGGCGCGAGCAGCCATCTCATCCTGATATCCCTGGAAGCGCAGCATCAGCCCCGCAGAATCCGTAGGCGTGATACCCATACCGGATTCGAGCATCGTGTAAGCCAGCTGGTGCCGCTTGGAAAGCTGGTTTTGGCGCACCTGGTCAATCTGGTAGGACACAATCGCCCCGTACTCTTGTTGCGCTTCGGCAACCTTTTGGTTCTCTTCGTCGAAATACGCCATCGCCCGTTTTGCTTGCCAGATGTGTTCGCTTCGCTGTTCCCGTTGCGCCCTCATCCCTGCATAGGTATTAAACAGGGACGCCCCCACCGAAAACATTCCCGTACCTCCCGTGTTCCCAAAGAAATTTAAAAAGGATTCAAACATGGGCGACTTTCCCTCACACCTTATACCGATCGAGCAATTGCGCTTTCGTACTCACTTTAAGCAACGTAAAAGGGGCGGGCGTATTGACGGTGATGGTGACGCAAACATCCCGTTTGATCCCTTCTTTCATCGGAATTTCCAGCCACCCCGATTGATAGGGTGGGGCTAAGATTGCAGCAACCTCCTTGACCAAATATCCCTTGTCCGATGTATGGTAATTGAAATGGTTGTGCGGCAAGATACTACTTCGCAAGGAATGCATAACTACGGTGCCGTCTTCCTGATGCTCTTCCACCCATCCGTCTTTCGTATTGTAAACCTTCAGCCCTAGGGTGACGTTTCGTTTGGGAATGGCGTCAACCTCTTCGTTGAATGCCAACGGAAAGAGCTTGAGAATGGAGGTATAGTTAAACCCAATGGAAAACGCCTTGATTGGCTTCGTTAGTTT
Source organism: Candidatus Finniella inopinata (assembly GCA_945877185.1). Classification (GTDB taxonomy): domain Bacteria; phylum Pseudomonadota; class Alphaproteobacteria; order Paracaedibacterales; family VGCI01; genus VGCI01. The sequence continues at coordinate 27,952 of CAMCRD010000012.1, forward strand.
GATCTGCTCACCTTTGATGGTAAATGGCTGCTCGTAAAAGCAATTGTCGGCAACCAAGGTGAGCTTGTCGGAGGGGAAGCTTTTCAGGAAAGGCATGGTAAAGACTGTTCTCTCTCCAGAGTCCGCCTGAATTAAATCCGTGTACGTATCCAGGCTAACCGTCTTGAACAGGTCTTGGTAAAGAGCCATATTCTTTACATCCAAAAAGCAGTATTTAAAAAACCGGAACGTATTTTTTTCCGCCCATAAATTAAGGTTCTTCTCGGAATTTCCTTGATCGGACAACAACAGGTAATGCCGCTCTATATAGTTCCTCACCGTATTCATCCGTGCATACAGTTCCAGCATTAAATTGTCGTATTCGCGCTGAATGTCGAAGGTCCACCCCCGGTTGCCCCCTGAAGCCCACACAGGCTCAGGGTCTCCTCCTTCAATCGCCCGATTCAGGTCTTCGTCTTCATTCTCTGCTTCAAAAACCTCTTCCGCGCTCGAACCGGATATGTCCGTATCAGAGGAACTGGAAATAAGTGAAACATGGGAATCATATCCTTGATCGATGCCTAACTCTGCTTCATATTCTCTTATCCGTTCAATGGTGGGGGTGATATTCCCGTCTTTGACAGTATGGGTCAACGCATTGGCCGCCACAGCGAAATCTATGTCTAGACCAAGGCTTGCACAGACATCTAAAATGATTTGGGTTTTATCCATAAAGGCCAAATTCATATTTTTGGGGACAAATTGGGTTTGGGGGCGTATTTTGATATGCTCTTCTTTTTCTTCCAGGAGCTTGTTGAGTTCATCCTTGAGGAATAAAACCTTGCGCTCTGTATCCAATTCAGCGAATGGCGTGCCTTTATAGTTTCCTTCTTCTGTTTTGTCTTTTATCCATTGGATGATTTCTTCTGTGGCAAATATGCTTTGGGAAATAAGATCAAAGGAAAACGCATTTTGCCAGAAGCTTTTGGAATGATAACTTTTATCTTGAAGAAAGCTGATTTGTTCAAAGAAATTTCCCCGCTTGCTTTCAAACGCTGCCATAAATTCCAGAAACGACTTGTTGATGTGAGTAACAAACGACTGGATGGTTTCAAAATCATTCCGAAGCCCGATATTGTCCAGGAACGGCTTAAACAGTTCCAAAAAGATATCCAATATCCTGTGAAACTCGTCTATGGCGGCCTCTTTTAAGCGCAACGTGTCTTTTTGGCTATGGAAATTGATATGGGGCTTTGTTTTGTGGGTGACAACAAAGTCTCTGTGATCAGTGATAAAAAGGTCAAGCTGGTCTGTCCTTATTTTTTCCAGGATCTCGCGTAAGCTGTCAACTTGCCTCGATACGCTATAGAAGTTAAAGCTTTGGACGGACATGTCTTGTGGAAACCGGATAAGCTCTTGCAGTCCTCCAAGGAATGCGCTCCAACGGCCAATATTTTTAAGGATCGCTTTGCGGGCTGTTTTAAAATACCTCTTCAAAAACTTCATGGATTCCCGTTTTAAAGGATCAGCCCCCACAAGCTTGCCGTACAAGAACTCTGGCTCTTCGTAATTGCCGTCAATGGGGTAATCTTCTGTGAAAAGGCCATCCAAAAAACTGCCCTTGATGAAGGGGGATGCATCAAGAAGGTTTTCGACCTCTTCATCTTCTACCGGATTATTGGGGATAAAATGGCCTCCAATCAACTCATCTTCTGCCATTGCGCCTTCGACAGGGTGTCGACCTTCGACAAAAACGCCACTGGCGAGGTTGTCCCATGGCACGCCGTCGATCAGAAAGTCCTTGACGTCAAACTGTTCCGCATCCCGATCAATCTGGTGATGAAGCTGCCTCGATAGCAGGGCATATCCTTGGCAGACGCGTCTGTGAGGCAGCATGTCCAGCGGGAGTCGGCCTTCGACTTCTTCAAAGAATTCATTGGAATCAATGAGGGACTGAACGGCTTTATCAATCACAATTTCCGCCTCATCCTGAAGTTTGCTGGAACAATCCAAAAACGTTCCTTCCCGAACGAGCGTTGAGCAGGTAGAAATTTGTCCGGTTCTCAAGACTTCCAGATACTCAATCCCGTCCCGTACGCACCAGAAAAAAACCATGTCGTCTTTCAGGGTGGTCATGGCGCACATGTCGATAATACGGGCATCCCCGCCCAAATAATGCTGTGTCCAGCCTAGGATTTTTAAATCCGCATCATGGGTGAAGACGTTAAAATGTCCGTCCCCAAGTAAGACAAAGAGCATGTTGAAAGGCGTGTGGACGGCCTCTAACCGGACGATACTGCTGGTAAACAAATGGTCTGCATAAGCGGTAAGGGAATGAACCTGATAACCTCCCCGCTCTCTTGACCAGGTGAGGCAGGAAATGTTTTTGCGGTTGCCTTCCACAAAAAACAAAGCCTTGTCCAATACCACAGGCTTGATCGGGGCGACCCCCATGTGCAGTTCCTTATGGATTTTAACAAATTCCCCTTTATCCCGTTGCCCTTCTTTCAAAACATAGATGCCGTCCGTGGTTGCGATCAGAAGCTCTTCCCCAAAAGGCACAGCCCATAAAACAGCATCAAAGGTTTCCGAAACAAACGTGCCAATGATCGGGCTTAACGGGTTTCTGGCATGCACCAACGAGGGATAAGCCACGTCAAAATCAGAAAAGTCCCCCTTCGCGCTGGCTGTAATCTGGTGGAAATTGGTTGGCGACCCGAAACACCACAAACGGCTTGCAAAAGGGGCAACTACTGCGGTACGTAAAAGGGAGGCGTCCTTATCGTTTTCTTCTTCTGACGCCTTTTGCAGCGTCTCGTTAACTTTTTCCGCATCTACCTGAAGCATTTCCGTCAGATGCTCTGGCGTATAAGTGGTCACAGGCCATTCCAAAGCCTCAAAAGCAAACAGAGCTTTCAGGATATCGGGGTTTTCGAGTTTGACCTTTTCAACGACTTGTTGATGGTGGTAATACGCTGTGAGGTCTTCTAAAACAGGCATGCCTGGCACAAACTCATCCTCAATTGCCGAAAAATCTTCTCTGGCTTCGATTTCGGCAGACAAGTCTGCTTGCTTGTCCTCATAAATCTTGTTGACCTCATCATTAAATTTAACAAGCGCATCTTCATCAATCCTGAAACGGTAAAGCGGATGCTTGATACCGAAGCAAACATATAAAACGCCTTGATAGGCTGAGTAAGTCATGGTTTTCAGGGAAACCGGACGCCCTGTTTTGTAGGTCAAGGTTTCTACCAGAATTTCCCCGTTATAAAACACATAGATACGCAAAGCACCAGAGGGGGTACGCTCAAATCCCAGCAATAGCGATAGTTCCCTTGAATAAGGAAGGCGAACCATTAGTTTTTGTGTACTGTATTTCATTGTTTGCAGGTTGCTTTCTCAAATTCCGTGATTGTCCATGTCCTGGTTCTCTTCTTGTCTTTGGAGCGCACCTCCTTGTGGTGCGTCTCTTTGTGGATCAAAATAAACCGCGTCCTCCCTGTCCAGGATGCCGTAATCAAAAAACAGGCCATGTTCCTCAAGCTTGTTTCTGAGGCGGCACAATCGGGAGGTCAGATCTTGGGCGGTTGGCATCGGCATTGCTTCGTCATCTTCCAGGTTACGGTCATTATCTTCAGAACCACTGCTTGTGTCGCTGCCGCTTGTGCCAAAAAGGGAGAACGTCTTCGCTGGTGTCTCCGATACGGGTGCCTTTGCCCAGATAAACACGGTTCCTGGACGGCGCGTGACGCCGCCGGATGGCAGGATCATCCAGTTAATGATCTTCTTTGCCCCGTTCTGGTAGAGGGGCAAATCTGCCCGCCCTTCGATGGTGGGTGTTAGCTCACCCGCCGAAAAAGATGACTTGGTTCCATAAACCCAATTGGGGGTCTCATTTGCCATACTGTTTATTTCCCCTAGATAACCTGAACTCGATATAAGGGGGTTGGAAAACAGGAGAATTCCTTGATTTTTTGTGAGAGCAACCATAGAATCTTGAAACATTTGACTAAAAATGGAGATTGATATGGTCCCTCTCGAAGAAATATTCTGCTTTATTGATGATTTTT
>CAMCRD010000013.1 GCA_945877185.1 Candidatus Finniella inopinata
CGTGGCATCTTCGCGTATGGCTGCCAAAGCAGCCTGGGCTTTAAATTCAGCGCTGTGGTTCTTACGTATCCTGCTCATTTTCATAGTCCTTCTTTCTCAAGGACTATAGCTTAACACACTGTCCGAATTTTGGGGGCCACCTCTGGGAGTATAAATAAAGGGGGGATGCGCAATAAGTAAATAATATTAAATATGCATGAATTTTTAATGAAAAAACTTGCAACTATTGCACGGGAAGAATCCATAGACCAGCCATGTCTTTTTAAAAAAGAAATGGCTATGTAATAAAAATGGGGGATCCGAATATGATAAAATGGTGTTCATTGCTTTTGATTAGCTTAATGAGCACTTCACTAGAAGCTATGGTTGTACCAGAACAGAAATTATCCCCAACCCCTCTAAAATTTTTACAGAGTGTTATTTGAAGATTGAAACTCTTTGATTGCTGAAAGAAGAAGCTCTTTATTCCCAACATAGGGAGCCAACTTCTGATCAATAGCTCGGAAATAACACAGCATAAATTGGTACCGGGTATTTTTTAAAGACTCGAAAACAGAAATCAGGTTCTCCATCAAGTCATCTGGGAACACAAAGAGGGGCAGGTCTTTTGCCTCGGTTTCGCCGTAAAGAGCTTCAATGGCTTCTAAAGCGATCTCTCCCTTGTCTTTATCTCCACAAAAGAAGATATCGCGATCATAGTGAGAGAATTTCTCTTTCGTAAAGACACTTTCCATTCCTTGTGTGCCAGCAAACGTAAACCCAGATTGGGTCAACCTTCGATGGGTTGATGCGAATTTTTGCTCTTCTGCAGGACGAGCCGTCAATCCATTAATCCTTCCTTTATTTTGAAGGATCATCTTAAAGATGGACGGTGCTTCTTCATCTAAGAGGGCGTGATCATATTCTCCCAAATGAGCCCGCAATTCGAAAGGAATCAGATCCCTAAAAGAGTCATAGCGCCAGAAGTGTTTATCAAAGATCATAACTTCATCGATATCGGACCAGAGATGGACTTTTTGATTCCCCAATTGTTCTACAATTTCTCTAAATGAATGTACAACGACATGGTTTGGTAAAACCTCAAGTGCCATATCAGCCTTACCACTCGTGAAAAGTTGTTTCAGAAACCTTACGTTAGCATCCCCCTTTGGAAAAACAGCTAATAGATGCTGCAGCGTTAATCCTTCTAAAGATTTTAGATGTAAAAGAGACGGATCCTCTTCAACCAGTTCTTTTATTAACGGACGGCTCTCTTCTCCTGAAAATAGGAGTTCCCAAAAATAAGGGATGCCTGAATGTTGCATTTCTAAAGTTTTGAGCTGAGGGAGATTGTTTTTGATGATTTTTCGCTTTAAAGAAAGAGGAATATAATGACTAAGAAGACTTTCTGCAAACATATCCTCACCATTAAAGGATATACCTGTGAAAAGAGAAGGAAGAGTTTCATAAAGTTCATGTGAGTCGTCCTCAGACAAAATACCATCCAACAGAGACAGTCGTTGGTGGCTGGGAAGGTCAGACATAAATTGCGGAAAATACTCTCCCAAGAAGTTTCGGAAGCATTGAGGGACGCCTTTGTAGTGTCCTTTTGATTGGTGGATTGCATGAAGGACAGGATTTATAATGTGTTCTCCCGTGTCCACGAGGATTCGGTCTTCCTCCATAAAGGCTTGCTTTGTGGGGTAAAGCCTTTGAAGAACATTTGGTAGAATATCGACGTATTGGTCCTCTAAAAGCAAATACAGGACATGGCGAAGATTAGCGGAAGGGGCTTTCATCAAAAGAGCATTCAATAGATCCTTATCGGATAGAGCAAGCTTCACATTCGCTATCCATTGCGTCCTTTCTTTCTCTAGTTCTGAGACTTTGAGATAGCTGTCATAGCAACCTAAAGAAGATATTTTACCCTGAAAGCACGTAATGAGATCGGGATAAGGGCATGAGGCTATAAGGATTCCAGCTTCTTGTGAATTCCTGGTATTTTGGAAGCTGCTCGCCCATTCAATAGATTCAGGAGATCTCAAAATGTAGTGTGAATTATAGGGAAAGTATTCTGAAGGGCCGAAGTAGTCAAAAAATGGCTGATAGGATTGGTCTTTATAGTTTAGCTGAGCAGACCTACACATTTGTGTAAGGGAACTGAACAGGCCACTGTCACACCTACCTTCAAGAAGATTTTTCTGCACGACTTGAAGGAGAGTCAACCCCTCTTTATTAACAGTTTTCCAAACATCTACTTGATTTTTGAGCCAAGAAATTATTTCTTGGAGGAAGTAATGTTTTATCTTAGGAAGTAAAAATACCATAGATTCTTCAGTCGTAGGATGTAGGGCCATAAGGTCCGCTCCTTTTGCAAGGCAGACTTTTATTGGAATCAACGTATTGTGATACTCTCTTGCAGATCCCTTGAGGATGCGGTCATGAACCATAACCAATAATTCTTGTGCTGTTGTTATATTTTCATCAATCAGCGTTTGATAAGCTTCTTCCGGTATGTGGTTTACACTCAAAACATTTTCGAGCACATCTTTTGATAAATGGGGGGAAGTTTCTAAAATATATTGTAAAATAGCAAGCCTCATCTTAGAACCATGAGTGAAGTTGAACCAAAAGAGCTTTACATCATCTGGGATAATTTTTGGATCGAGTTGGCTCAACAAGAAACGTAAAATTATTGGATTTTCCCCATAAAGAGTCATACGTATCCTTGCATAAAAATTCTCTAAACCCAGAATTGTTTTGAGGTCGCTCTTCAACACGTCTTCAGTTAAATATCGAATCAACTCAGGATTTTGGCTTTCTGTTGCAGCTTCTAAAAGTCTTTGAGGGGTTAATCCTTCATATTCAAGGACTTTGGGGAAACACGTTAGGAATTGCTTCACACCCTCTAATTGGCCATTCCGAACAAGGTGAATAAATCCTGCTGGTGAAAGGGTTTCTTTAAGAGGTTCATCGGTAACCCCCTGAACGACAAATTTATGAAGTTTCTTGAGGTTAGGCTCAGTAGTAAAGCTTCCATCGAGAATCTGGGATCTTCCAGCTAACCAATCGGCACCTGTAGCTATAGTCGTGGCAATCATCTGGCGATCATATTCTCGAGTTTCTTCTTCTGTCAGTTTGAAGCGATCAAAGGATTTTACATAAAATTGAGTCCTATCTTTCATTCGACGAGGCTCTAGGTAGCTTCTGTTTTCAGGGAACAAAGCACGTTTCCTTTCCATGTCCACTTCAAAAGCTTCAGGTTCATCTAACATTCTTTGTCTTTCGTATTCTGTTTGAATGCCTTTAAGGATTTTAGCAGAAGAGGGCATTTCTGTTAGATTTGGGACATGATCAGGGTTCCAGAAGTCGCCGCCCCCACCCGTTGGATAGTTATAAACATCGAAGGTCTCAGGAGATTGACAAATGGCAAGCAAAACACTGTTTCCGCGGTTGCGATCTTTGTTTCCTTTAAATTGTTCATGGATAGATTTGAACGGTCCATAACTGGGATTGTGAAATCCTGCGAGAGCGGCCGCTTCTTCGTACCTCTCATCAACATCAACTTCATTTACACTATGATCGTTTAGGACATATTCAACAGAAGATGATGTGCTTCGTGTCGTTTGTAAGCCAGCAAATAGAACGAAGTTCATAAATAACATGGCGGCACGGTTGCGGTCAGATTCGCCTACACCCTCTTTCTCGATGAGGTCACGCATATTTTGAATGCCATTAAAGTAGATATCTGTTCCGCGTAAAAAGATAGTTCCATTGTAATCCTCGATGTCAAAGAGCTGTCTTTGATACGTAAAGGCTTTTATCAAGTTATTCGCCTTTGAGCTGGCGCCATGGAAAGAGGTCGGGCAAATCCTTCCTATAGTTTCCCATTCCAAGCCATCGGCTAAAAACTCATAATCTGAATCCTGAGGCGTTATTTCTCGCTTAAATTCTGATTGCTTATTACTTGTTTCGCCTTTTTTATACAGGCTAAAATACAGCCGCATGTTGGCTATATCCGCCGCTCGCTGGGGTTTCAGTTGAGTTTGAAAATGACGCCCTTCTTGGTAGTCACGCCCCAAAACAATCCTTAAATGAATGCGGCTGAGAGTTTCAGTGCAATGAGGGTTCCATTCTGGTGTCACCACAGGTAGAATTTGTGGTTGTGGAATTAACCCTTCTCTTTTGAAACGACTCTTAAGTAAAACCATAGCCATACCATGAGCTGCAACTGCCTCATCCAATTGATCTTGTTCGATCAGAGAGGAAACGGGTATGACTTGATGGGAATTGGGTTGGAAAGTCAGCTGATAAAGAGCTTGGGGCAACTCCTTGGTAGATAGTTGAATGAAATCAGAGCGAAGCTGCTTAAGTTCTTGCTCTGAATTTAAGTGATTCTTCGTTCCTCGTATTTGATCACCCAGCAACTCCTGTTGACCGTCAACGTTTAATAATGGCCATTTTACGGGTGTTGTATCATGATCTGCTGCCGCATTTCCTATAATGTATAAGCGGTTACATAATGGACGAATATGAGGCTTGTAACGATTTAATTTCTTTGAGGTACTGAGTTCGTTTATGAAAGCAATCGCAGAATCGGTTGAAAGCATATTTAAAAGAGGTCCATAAATATTCTGTCTTAAGGGGTGTTCTGAATCGAGCAATACGGCTAATAGGTCTTCAGCTTTAAACCACTTGAAATTTGTGTATTCTTTATTATGATCATGTTCAGCATCTTGTAATTTTTTAAGGAAAACCTCAGGATCGATGTGCTCCACTCTTTGCCAATACATGCGATAATATATTTTCTTATTTAGATCGTATGTATCAATAAAGGGGCATCTTTTAAGAAGACGACGATGGAGGGTATAAACCCCATTTGATTCTTCTTCACTCTCGCGGGCAGCGTCATCATCTAACGTTGTTGCTCGTTTTGGTGATAAGCTTCCCCCCAGAGCGGAATGTAAAATATCAGATGTGTTCTGGCTCGAGCTTTCTACTTGATCTTCCAAGCCATCATCACTCGTGTCACTTCCCCCACCCAAATTGCACCACGAGCCCTTTTCGTCATTTCTTTCTCCAAGAAAAATATAAATTTCACCGTTATGTTCGGCAAAATGTAATATCCCCGCGGCTGTTTTTCCGGGCTCACCCCAAAAAGTTAGAGGGGCAGGTGTTGATTTATATTGATTTAAGAAAGGGAGATTCTCCTCAAGTTCTTGAATACTGGATATCAAGCGCTTCGATGGAAGCCCAACCGACGAACTTCCCACCTTTGAAGCCTTCAGCGAAAAGTCTGACATGCTTGAAGAATCTTCAGGATCTTTTTCTACTAAATCCATTGCTATGATAGGTGCAATGGATTGGAAGAAAATAGAAACAGACAAGAAAAGAGACATATATTTACGGAAATGCATCCTTGGGCTCCAAATAAAATTTGAGGTAAATAATAAATTTTTATAACGAAAAATCAGCATTATTGCAATGAAGAAAGTAAACAGATGATAGATATAGAAAATCGATGTCGAGGAGGAGAAAAGGATAGGGTTATGGATATTGCCTCTATAATTTTTCTCCCTTTCTATTACATCAGCTTCACATACCGAAGTTAGCTTGACGGTGTCAACAAGAGATGGGATCACTTGAAACTTTAAGGACTAATTTTAAAAGAAGGTTTTTTGAATTATATCTACGTATCGCTGCCTACTTGACACCTAGATCATTTTCGGGGATTTTTGAAAACCACCAAAACCCGCGGTTTCTATGGTGGGCGCTGACGGATTCGAACCGTCGACCCGCTGATTAAGAGTCAGCTGCTCTACCAACTGAGCTAAGCGCCCCCCCTCAAGTGAAATAGCAGAAACAAGGCGGCTTTGTCGACAAAAAACGACCATTGTCTGAAGTTTTTGCCCGCTTTGTTGATAGAAAGGGCGAACGTATGGAGGGCTTTCTTTTAACCGGTCGTCCTGAGCGTAAGCGTGGGATCATTGATCGTATACCAAAGTCGAAGATGCAGGGCTCACACCACCATTTGGGTTGGGAAGCCATTGGCTTCTAAGGTCGTGATGATGCTTTTCGCATGGGTCTCGTCCCGTGTTTCGACAACCGCATCTAACTCCGCCATTTTGACGGTGATGTGATTGAAGAGGCGTTGGTGGCTGATCTCAAAAATATTTCCCCCTGCATCGCCAATGATCTTTGAGATCTGACCTAAAACACCAGGCGCATCGTTGATGTCGATTTTAAGTTGGATGAGTTTGCCATGGCGCACAAGCCCCCGAAGAAGCAGGGAAGACAGGATACGGGCGTCAATGTTCCCCCCACAAATAACAATACCGACTTTGCGGCCTGAAAAAACATGGGGGGCAGCCATAAGTGCCGCAACCCCTGTCGCACCGGCGCCTTCGACTGTTAATTTTCCATGAATCAGCAGATCTTCGATGGCGGCTTCAATTTGTTCTTCCGTGACAAGAATGATATCAGATAAGTGCTCCTTTAAAATCTGCCGGGTGATAATACCCGGCGATTTGACAGCAATTCCCTCTGCCAAAGGGGAGGCGGCAAGGGATTGGGTAAGGAAGGTGCGCTCAGGGTAAAGGATTTCTGCCATGGCGGGACAAAAGGCGGACTGGACACCGACGATATCGATTTTGGGGTTAATCGCTTTGGCAGCAATGGCCATTCCTGAGGCCAACCCGCCCCCGCCGATGGGGATCACTAAGACGTCCAGGTCCGGGACATCGGCAAGCATTTCTAAGGCGACCGTGCCTTGTCCTATGATAATTGCTGGATCGTCATACGGGTGGATGAGGGTGAGGCCCTCCTCATCTGCCAGTTGTGAGGCATACGCCATGGCTTCAATTAAAGTGTGCCCTTCTAAAATGATCTTGGCGCCCAGGCTTTGGGTGCTTTCGATTTTGGCATAAGGGGTTGTTTTGGGCATGACAATCGTGGCCATGATATCCAACGCCCGTGCATGATAGGCCACGCCTTGGGCGTGATTCCCGGCAGACACAGCAACGATCCCTTTGCGTTGTTGGTCTTTTGACAGCTGGGATAATTTAATAAAGGCGCCTCTGACTTTGAAAGAGGACATGATTTGCAAGCTTTCCAGCTTTAAAAAGACAGCGGCGCCTGCTTGCTCACTTAACCAGGGTGAGGAAAGGGTGGGGGTGCGCAAAATTACCTTTTCTAAGGCAACGGCCGCTTCGCGGATGTCCTTTAAGGTAATTTCGGGGATCATCAATTTTAAAGCGACTTTAAAAGGGCGTCAGCGCTGCTTAAGTCACACTGGCCTGGACTAGGCTCCACGTTGAGGGCTGTCACAATGCCATCTTTGACAAGCATGCTATATCGCAAAGAACGAAGCCCCAATCCGGCGCCGGAACCATCCAGGGTTAGGCCAACCGCTTTTGTAAATTCAGCATTCCAGTCGGCCAAAAGAGCAATATCCGGGTGGGAATTCGCTGATTTCCCCCAGGCTTCCATGACAAAGGGATCGTTCACGGAAAGGCACATCACCGCAACATTTTTGGCTTTAAACTGGTCCATCTGTTTCGTGAAACCAGGAAGGTGCACGGTTGTGCACACAGGAGTGAAGGCCCCTGGGATGGCAAACAAAGCAACCGTTTTGCCTTTAAAGAGAGATTCTGTATTGATATCTTGGGTTCCGCTGGGCGTTACGTGTTTCATGGTAATATTGGGGAGATGGTCGCCGATTTTGATGGTCATGGAAAGGTTCCTTTATTAATTTTTAGGGTCTTTTTCAGCATAGCTCCCTTTCTCTCCTTAGAAAAGAGGGTCGTTAATCCTCTCGAAAGGAATTTTGAGATATACTCATGGTAAAGTAACCGGAAGGAAAGACAGGAAACCGTGGCGACAGAACAAGACCCCTTTTCTTTAGAAGATGATTATGACCTAACGGGCAAGCTATTGATTGCCATGCCTTTTTTGTCTGATCCTCGGTTTACCCATACGGTTATTTATGTGTGTGGGCATGATGCCCAAGGCGCCATGGGGTTGATCGTAAACAAGGGACTTCCAGCGGTTACTTTTGAGGAATTGCTGCTTCAAATGAATGTGGATGTTTCTCATGTTACAACACAAGTTCCCGTTCACTATGGGGGGCCCGTGGAAGTTGGCCGCGGGTTTGTTCTTCATTCCAGCGATTATGCAAGCGAATCGACGGTTCTCATTGAAAATGGCTTTGCCATGACCGCAACTTTGGATATCCTGCGGGCCATTGCCCTGAACGAAGGGCCACGGGATACGCTCTTGGCCTTAGGGTACGTTGGGTGGGGATCCGGTCAGCTTGAAAATGAGATCCAGGAAAATGGCTGGTTGACGATTGAGGCCGATCCGGCGCTCATTTTTGGGCATGAACTAGAAAGCAAATGGCGCCAAGCTCTTGCAACCCTGGGGATTGATCCGGCTGTCCTCTCTTTTGAAATCGGCCATGCGTGAGGCTGATGTGGGTAATTCGCAAAAGTTGGCGCAGAGCATTAATTTTCTTGTATCCCATTACAGGGTAGATGTATTTGAATTCATAACCTTACGATGTAGTTGAATTCATAACCTTACCAAGGCTTTTCATTCGCCCAGCTTCTGTATTCGTGGAGTTTCGGCCATGGGGTTTGTGTACATTGGTTTTGCGTTCTCCCACCTGAATGGCGGTGCCAGAACCCTTGCCGGGTTGCATAGAACCTTCACCGGCGACTTTAATGGCCAAGTTCATAAGTTTCATCACTTTGCGCCACTTCATGTTTTTTTTCTCAAAACCTTTTTGTAGTTTTCTTTCTTTGCTACTTAAAGGCTCCTGTTCACTATCGCTATCAGATGATGTGGAAATGTTAGCGATAGAAGAGGTTGAGGTCGTTTTTTGAGTGTTATTAATAGGTGACTTTTTTCCTTTCTTTTTCCGCGCACCTGTCTTCTTAAGGGTGTCGTGCGGGGTATCTATCTTTACTTCAATTATTTCTTCCTTTTCTTCTTTCACTTCAACAATTTGCTCAATGTTAGAGTGCAAGAAAGATATATCCCCCCAAGCGCTTTCATCTTCTTCTGTTTGAGACTCATTGAGAAGGTTTGCATACTCTGGGACTTCTTTAAGACGTTGCCTGAGCCCTTGAATTTCTTCTTCAGTGACAAGTGTAATCTCATCACTTTTTAGGTCAATCACACCATCACCAGCGAGCACCTTAAAGGCACAAAGTATGTTTTTGATATTTATTTGTGATTTTTCTGTAATATCAGATGCATCATACGCTTTTTGCAATAACTCAATGCAATCCCCCATCGTTTCCAAACTGAATGACTTTTGTTGATACAACTTCATCATTGCAAGCATCCGCATAGCTTCGCCATCATTTTGGTTGGCGGCTTTTTGAAAAAGTTGTAGAGCCAATTCATGTTTAGGCCGCAGAGGCCTTACAAGCTTCTCTTCATAGATAGATTGCGTTGTTGCGAAAAGATATTGTAAATCGTTTAAGGACTTAGGATTCTTTATATAGTAGAGTGCTAAATCCCTTTGTGCGTCCTTGTCGCCAGCGTTAGCTGCTTCAGCTAGATATTTTTCAACGCCTGCGCGTTGCTGTATTTCATTTTCTCCGATCCGTTTTTTCAAGGAGAGCAGCCCAAGGTTGTAACAAGATAAGATATAATGTTTATTATTCTCGGCTCCAAATCCTATGCACTTTTCAAAGTTTTCACGTGCTTTTTGATCATAAGCAGGCCTTAAGGCAGAAATCACCTCCGCTTTCATCAAGTACGTACCGAAACTATTCCATTTGTTTGGACATTCAGGAGATTGACCGTAATGATACATAGCTTTTTGGGTGTCAAGAGGAACCCCTAATCCTTCTTCATACATTTGGGCTAAGCCTAAATGAGCCGGTTTATTCCCCAACTTTTCTGATTCCGTCAAATGGGAAAAAGCAAGATCGTATTGTTGTGTTGTGTCTTTATAATATCCACCTAAAAGGGAATGTAAATATCCTTTACTCTTGCAAGGAAATTCCGAACTCTTCACAAGTTCTTCTAACCAGTTACAACATATTCCTGAAGAAATTATTTTGCTTTCCACCTCGTAGAATAAGATGAAGTCTGCAAGATATTCTTGAGCCATCCGATTGCCTTGTTCTGCTTTTGTACTCCAAAAATTCATAGCCTTTTCAAGGTCCGTTTCCGTATAATTCTTAGGCAGCCACTGTTCGATACCTTTTGAATCCTCAACTTGTTTTGCTTCTATGGCTTTTTCGATATAATCAAACGCTTCCTCGTACCTACCTTGGCGGTGTAGGAGGCGAGCAGCATGTACAGTTGACGTTGAATATCCCTTTTGAATTGCCTGAATATAATGCTCAATTGCTGTTTCAATATTAGTCTGAATTCCAATGCCATTTTCATATGCCGCTGCTAAGTTATGAAAGTCGATCCCTTGAGCATCAGGATGTTCAGCGGCTTGTTTATAATAGGCAAAAGCCTTGGATGCATTCTTTTCAACACCTTTTCCTCTTTCAAGCGCATAAGCGATACCTGAAATTCCTCTTACATATCCATTTAAAGCAGCTTGGCCATAGTAAAAGATTTTATTCTCAGGGGCGACCGCATTTTCTGCACATATAAGTTGGGCTTCAGCATGCCCATATCCTGCAGCCCAATTTAAAAAATATAAGCCTAAATCTTGATTTTTGTCACTAAAGTGTTTGGTGCACTCAAATAAAACATCCGCTGTTTTGCAGTATGTTTGGAGCATTGATTGCATGTAAAGGGCAATCTCGTCATACGACACACCTTTAAAAGAAGCTGATTTTGCTGTAAGAAGATCGAGTCTGCACACAGCTAAAATGGATCGAGGGTCCACACTACCAAGATAAATGGTGAGAGGGCTGCCGTATTTTTGGATTGGATTTTTTTCCAAATATCGGGCTTTGTTATATGCAAGAAGCCTCCCATCACTAAGGAGTTTATTGCGCTTCTTCGAGTTCTTCCCAATTTCAAGTATTACCAAGGAACTATTGAAGGTTGGGTCAATATGTTTGAGATGCATAGAGGAATAGTTAACAATTTGTTCCTGTGGGAGGGGCTTTTCTGTTATAAAACCATTTTTAGAAAGATATTCAAAGTAAGGGTAAGCTGCAGGGCACCCAGCCTGATAATCGGTGATGATTGCTGCCGCCCCTTTTAAATCATTTGTTTCAAATAAATGAAATGCCTGCCATAAGTCAGATTTCCTTTCCCAGTCATCAGAAGAGTGATCTGTGGCGAAAAGTGGCTGTGTCGAAAATATTGACAATATTAAAGTAAAAATACCCAATAAATTTAGATAATTCATTTCATCACCATTGAATTGTAAAGTTGATTTGGCGAATATTGCATTTTTGACATAATATGTCAATGATTTGCTGAAGAATGACCGTGTTTACTAGCAAAGGGCCGCTAACTTTTGTGAGTAATTCGTCGAATACCCGTATCTTCTATTCGTGTGGCAAAATATCAAAAGACGCATGGATCAATGTTTTTGTATAAACGTCTTTGGGGTGGGTGAAGAGTTTTTCTGTTTTCCCCTCTTCGACAATGCGCCCATCTTTCATCACAATAATGCGATGGCTCATGGCCCGAACAACTTTTAAATCATGGCTGATAAAGAGATAGGCAAGGTGATACCGTTTTTGAAGGCTTCGAAGAAGGTCAATCATTTCGGCTTGGATGGAACGATCAAGGGCGGATGTGGGTTCATCCAGAATAAGGAGTTTTGGTTTTAAAATGAGAGCACGGGCAATGGCAATACGCTGCCGTTGGCCACCTGAAAACTCATGGGGATACCGGTTGCGCATTGCGGGGGATAATCCCACTTCCTGCAAGATCATCTGAACCTGATCATCGATGGTTTTTTTATCCAGATTCTTTTGATGAATTTCCAGACCTTCGGCCACAATTTGTCCAACGGAGAGGCGCGGATTGAGGGAGCTAAAGGGATCTTGGAAAATGATTTGCATTTGGGGACGTAAAGGGCGGATGATCCTGCGAGAAAGCCCTTGAAGCTCTGTTCCACAAAAAGTGATCTCGCCTTTGCTATCGACCAATCGCAAGATGGCATAGGCTAAGGTACTCTTGCCGGAGCCGCTTTCGCCAACGATGCCAACCGTCTCCCCCGCGACAAGGGAAAATGAAATCCCATCCACCGCCCGAACGTCGTTAGAGCCTCGGCTGACCCAGGACTTTTTCTGCCCCTTAAACGTGACATGGATGTCGCTGGTTTTCAGAATGGATCTCGCTGTTTTGGAAATAGGCGTGGGTTGTCCACTGGGTTCGGAGTCAATTAGGTGCTTGGTGTAAGGGTGCTGAGGATTCTTTAAGACAGTTACCGTGGGGCCTTGCTCAACCACCTCACCATTGCGCATCACGGCGATTGTCTGGGCCATTTTGGCAACCATGCCCAAGTCATGGCTGATCAGAAGCAATCCCATTTGGAATTGATTTTGCAAGTTGCGGATGAGGTCCAGAATGCTGGCTTGAATGGTGACATCCAACGCCGTGGTTGGCTCATCGGCAATCAACAATTTTGGCTCACAAGCCAAAGCCATGGCAATCATCACCCGCTGGCGCTGGCCCCCTGACAGTTGGTGGGGGAACGCCTGAAGGCGGTTAACCCCATCTGCAAACCCAACCAAATGAAGCAATTCAATGACCCGCTCTTTCGCTTGGGTCTTTGACATGCCTTTATGGATTAAGAGGGGTTCGGCAATTTGTTTTTCAAGGGTATGTAGGGGATTCAAGGCCGTCATCGGTTCTTGAAAAATCATCCCGATATCGTGGCCTCGGATTTTTCGCAAAGCCGACTCTGGGGCATTCAAAAGTTCTTGCCCTTGAAACAGGATCGAACCCGTTGGGTGAGAAGCCATGGGATAAGGCAGAAGCCCAAGAATTGATAAGGCACTCACAGATTTACCGGATCCGCTTTCCCCTACGAGGGCTAAAGTTTCTCCTTGATTGAGGGAAAAGGAGACATCCGTGACGGCTTCAGACGGGGGCATGTTTCGGCTATGAAAATGAACCGATAAATGATCCACGCGTAATAATGTCATCGGGCCATAACCTTGCGAGGGTCAAAGGCATCACGCACGGCCTCGCCAATAAAAATCAACAGACTCAATAAAATGGCAAGGGAGAAAAATCCCGTTAACCCCAACCAAATGGACTGAACATGGTTTTTCCCTTGGGTTAACAATTCTCCCAAGGAGGCAGAACCTGGCGGTAATCCGAATCCTAAGAAGTCCAAAGTTGTGAGCATGGTAATGGACCCATTCAAAATAAAAGGCAAATAGGTGATTGTGGCGACCATGGCATTGGGGAGCATATGGCGTCCCATAATCCGCCACGTTGGGACGCCCAAAGCTTCGGCTGCTCGCACATAATCAAGGGACCGGGTACGAAAAAACTCTGCCCGGACAACGGCAACCAAACTCATCCAGCTAAAGATCAACATGATCCCAAGCAACAACCAAAAATTAGGTTCAATGATACTCGACAAAATAATGAGCAGGTACAAAATGGGCAACCCGCTCCAAATTTCTATGAACCGTTGGCAAATTAAATCGACCCGTCCTCCGAAATACCCCTGGATGGCTCCGGCTACGACCCCAATGATCGATGCAAAAAATGTTAGGATGAGGCCAAAAAAGATGGAGACGCGAAAGCCATAAATGAGGCGTGCCAGGACATCCCGTCCTTGATCATCGGTTCCCAGCCAGTTCTCTGTTGAGGGGGGAGAAGGGGCCGGAACCGTTAAATTAAAATTCACTGTACTTATATGGTAAGGAATCGGGGGAAAGATCATCCATCCTTTTTTTTCGATGATGTTTTTAACATACGTATCCCGATAGTTTGTCGCCGTTTGGAATTTGCCGCCCCAGTGGGTTTCCGGATAAGTTTGAAAAATGGGCATATACCATTTTCCCTCATAGGAAACCAACAACGGTTTGTCATTGGCAAGGAACTCAGCAAAGATGATGATAAAAAACAAAACGCCAAAAATCCATAAAGACCAATACCCTCGACGGTTGGCTTTAAATTGCGCAATGCGCCGTTGGGTGAGGGGAGAAAATGTCATGTGCGGCTCGCTGCTAAATCAATGCGCCGGTCGACCGCCATGTACGCTAAATCTCCTAACAAATGGAAAACCATCCCCACAAGGGTAAACATATACAACGTTCCAAACATAACGGGGTAATCGCGATTGATGGCAGATTCAAAACCCAGCAACCCCATACCATCGAGGGAAAATAAAACCTCGATAACAAGGTTGGACGTAAACAGAATACTGACAAAAGCCGTGGGAAATCCAGCAATCACAATCAACATGGCATTGCGAAATATATGCCCATAAAGAACGCGATGCTCACTAAGGCCCTTGGCGCGTGCTGTGATCACATATTGTTTGTTGATTTCTTCAAGAAAAGAATTTTTGGTCAAGAGGGTCAGCTTGGCAAACCCCCCAATCACCATCGCTAAAACCGGCAGGGCTAAGTGCCAGAAATAATCCCCGACTTTTCCATAAAAACTAAGGTCTGCCCAATTGTCGGACATAAGCCCGCGCAAAGGGAAAATGCTCCAGAAACTTCCCCCCGCAAAGAGGAGGATAAGGAATAAAGCAAATAAGAAAGAAGGAACCGCATACCCAACGACGATGACGGCGCTTGTCCACACATCCAGGGTTGACCCATCGCGCACCGCTTTCCACACACCCAGCGGAATGGAGATCAGATAAACCAGAAACGTTGTCCATAAACCCAAAGAAAGGGAAACGGGAAATTTTTCACCCACCAGGGAAATAACGCTTTGGTCTCGGAAATAGCTTCGCCCAAAATCAAACGTCAGGTAATTTTTAATCATATGGATAAACCGCAAATGGGCCGGTTTATCAAAGCCGAATTGAATTTCGAGTTCTTTAATGAAGGCGGGGTCGATTCCTTGAGCGCCGCGATAGCTGCTCTCCATTCCTGTTCCCATAGCGTGCAGCTGAACATCGGATTGTCCACCGCCAAGGCGCATATCGACGTCGGAAGCTTGGCCTCGGATTTTAGCCAGAACTTGCTCGACCGGGCCTCCAGGCGCTGCTTGAACAATGATGAAGTTAATCAGCATGATCCCAAACAGTGTGGGAATGATCAACAGCAATCGATGGCAAATATATTTTAGCATTACCTCTATTAGATACCAATTTCACCGCCTGTTGGCCATAAAAAATTCAATCAAGAAAAAATCATGTAATTCTTCGATGGCATCGAAGAATCACATGATGGTTAGGGAGCTATAATTTACCTCTTAAAAAGAGAGAGGGATTTAAAAAATTCCCTCTTGATTCTTTTATGAGTTCAACTTAAAGTGGCGATGAGGTTTGAGACTTTAGAGAAATAAACCGCTCTTCTTGGCCTCATTGTTAAGGAAGCGTGACGTATAGGCCCACAACAACCCATACGCCACTAACCAAGTAACCAACCAGCATTAGAGGAGGTTGATCAAATGGCTAAGTCCTATATAGCCCACATTGGGCAATTTTTCCAAGACCTGTTCCAGGGAACCATTCACAAACCTGAACCGCCAGGGGTGTGTCTCTTTTAAACATATCATGGAAAGGGGGCAGGGTTTTCCCTGCCTTCCTTGATTTGTGTGATGTTGGGGGGTATTTTTGTAGATTTTATGTCCTTAAATCAATGCAATACTCTTATTACGTCATTGCGAGGACTGCGAGCGTAGCGCTGCAGGACGCGGCAATCCATGTATTCCTGTATTCTCAAAGCATGCGAGCTGAAAAGGTCTTTGAATACATTGCCGCGTCCCGCCACGCACTTCCGAGCTACGCCTACGGCTTCGCCGTGGCGAGTGGGAGAGGTAAAACAGCTCGCCCCCCCAACCATTCACACCCCAACAATAAAAATAAGGAAAACGTGAATGATTATTATCTTGCCTTTAGACGGCAACCCAGCCGAGTACTTTGAAAGCTACGATACGCTCCTGGAGTGCATCATGGAAAGCGAAAATGAAAAACAGTCCGATGATACGCCAATGGAGTGGAGCTTTATCATCTATCCACCAGAAGAGGTCGTAGCCCTTTATGCCCTGAGCCAAGAACCTTGTACGGCCATACAGGAAGCTTTTGAGGAAGACTTATCTTTAATCGAGATTTGCACAGGAGATTATGAAAGGCCTTTATATATCGCCCTGACACCCAATGTTGATATGAATTTTCTCAAGAAAAAATGGTGTGTGGATTACTGCACATTTTATAATCTTGTCGTGAAGGAGTATTGAGGAAGGGAAGGAACACATCACAATAAGAATCTATCTTAATGAATGTATTATCCCAATCAAAAAGTGTTTCAAAACAACAATATACAGTCATTGCGAGCACCCCATACGACCCATCAGGGTCGGGGGTGCGCGGCAATCCAGGCAACTGCGAAGCAGTTACAAAAACTGAAATATTCTAGGTTCCATCCACTTTTGGTAATTCATTGCTTCTTTTAGAGTCATTTGTAGATGTCAACTTAAGAAAAGGGTGTCATTGCGAGCGCAGCGAAGCAATCCAGGGGCAACAGGAGTGATCTAGAGACATCATTAAACCCAAGCCTTAAAAGAGCTTGTCCTTGGCTCCTGGATTGCTTCGTCGCATACGCTCCTCGCAATGACGAGATAAGTTATTGATTTTAAATTATTAATTATTGGTATTGGGTTGAAATTTAATCCATAATTCAGGTTAAGAGAAAATGGTGCATCGACTGGTGTGCGTTCCATCATATCCTGGTGAGAGAGACGTGAGCGGGAGAGGTATTTGATGGAATAAGGCATAAGGTATACTTTGTGGGACGGGGGATTTTGGGGTGTCATAATATGTGCTAAAAGGGAAGCATCATAAGGTTTTAAGGGTTGTGATAAGTAAAATATTACCTGGATCTATTCTCCCAAGTATTTGTCTATAACACCCTTTGTTGCAGCTCCTGAATAGGCTAAAAACTCTGGAAGGGGATCGTGCGGAAAAAATAGCTTGTTTGTGAACTCGCAGAAATTTTTCCCCCAAGTTACTAATTGGTGCATTTCGTCCAATGACGGTAACCTCTTCAATTGTTCCTTTCGAGCCTGATCTAATTTTTCCTGATGAGCCAGAACCTTGTTTCTATATTGAAATAGTTTTTCCAGGGGAGGTTCCTTAGAATTAGGACAAACCTCTTTAAAACTATTTAGTAAGTGAATTTCAAACTCTTCATATCTCTCGGAGTTCTTGTCGAAATAAGTTGAGTTTTCTCTAACCGTATCAAATATTTGGATAATCTTATTGCAAATTCCCAAATTTCTAGCTAGTTGAATATCATAAGAAATATAAACTTTATTTGTTTGATTCCCTAAATTTTCTATTAAAGATGGGATCGTATGTTTCTCATATTTTTTGTTTGTATTGTCAAACAGCTTGCATATGTTTAATACGGCAGAGTCTAAAGCAGATTGCCGAACAGTTCCCCAAAAGTGAGCATTATTATCTTTAAGTTTTGGAGAATTTTCATCAATGACTTCATAAAGAGCAAGGTAATCCTCCACCTTAAATATATTTCCCCATATGATATCGATTGAATCTTTTAAGGTTGGGTTATTCATATTCAATCTTTTCCCATTTATAAGATGTTAATTCTTTTTTAATTTGAAATTTGTCGTAGTCATCCTTCAATTTTTTACAAAGGTCGTACAATTGGCTTACTGCTTTAGCAGTAATAATTACCCTTAGCATTGGGATTACAAAGGCTCGCACTTCAAATTTTTCATCGCCTTCCTTTTCCTTTAATTCTTTTTTCAGTTTGTCTGCCTTTTGATTGATAGATTTTATGATCATATCCATTTCGGAGAAGTTAAATGGAGTTTTCTCATCTATTACTTGAATAAAATAATCTATGTATTTATTAACTTCCCGAGCTAATTCATTATATTCACTTTTAATTCCTGCCTGCATTTCCGGTTTTTTGGCATGTGCTTCTCTTGAAATACCTTTCAACTCACTTAATTCTTTCAAATATTCTTCATACCCAGACGCATAAGCTGAAACTATGGCGACTATTCCTATAATAAGAAACTTACATAACAAGTTTTTGATCGCGTTCATTTTATTCTCCATAAAAGACCGCTAAGATTGCATCAGTAAGCACAAATTCATTCAATAATAATAATATTAAGAATTCCTTTACAAAAAAACCTTATTAATCAAAAAATTGGTCATTGCGAGCGCAGCGAAGCAATCCAGGGCAACAACCAAGATCTCTCCCTTGGCCCCTGGATCGCCACGCTTCGCTCGCGATGACGCTCTCTTTTACTCAGCTTTCTTCTAATTGAGCACATGCACATGGATCCCATGGGCAATCACAAAATTTGACAAATCCTATGGGCATCTCTTAGAACTCCATCATGTGCTAATGAATTGTAATTTTTTAATAAAGGAGAATGATGGTGAAACTCATGAGCAGAAATAGCGTTTTAAAAAAGTTAAAGGCCATTTACTGGCGATCGTTTTATAATAACAAATGTCAGGTTGCTTTAAAGGTTCTAGAATTGCAAACAAAATACAGTAACCTGCTTGAAAATAAATCTCTTCCAAAGGATAGGGCAGAAGGGCAATGCCGCAACTTTATGGATGCTCTGAAAGCGCTTGATTCTCAATTAAAACATCCCCCACCTCGCCCCTCTATAAGACCTTTAAAGGATCAGTCTTAATAAACCTTATCCCAATGGTTGTCCGTGCCGGTCTCTGCAACTCGTTCCAAGCCGTAAGGCGAGAAGTAGGGGTCTGATCAGGCCCTGTAACCGCGGTATCTACGCCATGGCCTAGGTTCAACTCTAGCCCCATGACGTAGATCGGAAGCAGGAACCTGAAAAGATGATGTTAGTTGTTAAATGTTAAAGTAAAATCAAAAATTTCTTGTAACTCAGGAAGTTTCATCCCCGTTTCCCCTTTATTGGGGCGCGGGGATACTGGCACGGACACCCATTGGGATAGCAAAATAAGACGGAAGATAAGATAGGAAGCAGGATAAAGAAGTTAAAAAAAGGAGATGGAAAGCATGGATTTTTAAAGAGAAACTAAAGAATCTGTCTTAATGAATTATGGGGATTAGGTATTTCTTATCCTTATTTTGTCATTGCGAGGACTGCGAGCGTAGCGCGGCAGGACGCGGCAATCCATGTATTTGGTTTTTCAAAGTATTTTATGTTGATGGAGGCGTGGAATACATGGATTGCCACCCCCGACCTTTCAGGTCGTATAGGATGCACGCATTGATTGTACTATGTTGTTTTTAAATGTTTTTGAATCGGAAAAAATCATTAAAATAGGTTGTTAGAGAAAATAAATATTGACAAATATGAGAAATGTAAACTATAAAATGTAATTCTACTTTTATTAAAAAATCACAATTATTGTTACAACCAAAAACCCAAAGGTGTCCGTCATGTCTTTCTTCAAACCATCTTTCTACGGGCTTTGTGCTGCCGTTATGCTCGTCATGGCAACATCCATTAACCCCTTAAAGGCAATGGATAACCTAAGCGAACAAAAAAATGACCCAAGAATTGCGCTAACTCCTGAAAATCTGTATAAATGGAAGATCCGTGAGAAGAAGAAGCCGCAAGAAATTGTCACGTGGGCTGTACAGGGGGCAATGGCTAAGAAAGAGGGAGACCTGGAAAAGGCAATTCCCTTGCTGGAACAGGCCGCTCTCTATGAGAATATTGGCGCCTTTGTTGATTTAGCGGATATTTGTAAGTCTCGGAGGAATTGGATTCAAGCAACCAAGTGGTATGTCCTTGCCTTTCAAATTGAATGGTTACAGAAAAAGACTCATCATTCTACAGCTAAAGAGTGGTTAGAAAGCCTACCGGGAGAATATCCATCAATTAAAAACAATTTAAGCGATTCCGACCGAAAAGCCTTGGGGTCATTTTGTCGTCACGTAAAGACCAAACAAAGGGGGTTCTTTAGCTACTATTCCTTGGATGAAAAGGTAGACACAAACACCAACAAAGAAAAAAATACCTTAACATCCAACACTGATCCAAGTCTAAAACCGCTTATCAACTCTACAAAAATGACGTCTATTGGTAAATTAAGCGTGATGTATGAAAGCAACTTCCACGAACCTTATTTATCACCTATTGAAACGAAATTGAAAGAGGATTGGTTTTATCGAATGATGATCGATGAGGGATCTTCTGATTCATTCAGAGAGACGCAGGGAATTCGTTATTTTGATGAGAGTAAATTTAAAAAGGCAATTTATTGCCTTCATAGGCTGGAGACACCTAAGGCACTAGAAACACTTGGGAAGATATATGAAGTAGGCTGCTCAGATATCTTGCAGGATTATCAAAAAGCCGCGGGTTATTACAAGAAATCTAAAACTTCCCTTTCTTATCAAAAGCTAGGGCATTTATACGAAGAAGGCCATCTTGGACAAATTGATTACCAAAAAGCTGCAAAATATTATGAGTTATCGCAAGGCCCATCGCATCTTTGCCTAGTTGGTCTTTGGTACGAAAATACTGAGTTGGGAGAGACAAATTATCAAAAAGCGAAAGATCTCTATGAACGTTCCGGAACTTCTCTTGCATTCAAGAGGTTAGGGAGCTTATGGGAATCTGGTAACTTGGGAGAACCAAACCTGAAAAAGGCCAAAGAATATTATAAGCTCTCACAAGAGCCATCGGCTCTTTTTAAACTTGGCTATTTTTATGAGATTGGCCTATTGGAAGAGCCAGATTATCAAAAATCTGTCCAATATTACCTACAGTCAGGAACGCCTGAGGCTCTTGCGAATGCTATGGAGCTATGTAGGGAGGGTAAAGTCGAGAAGAAAGAGTGCCAGATAGCCTACAAAAGCCTTCTTGAATTTCAGCATCCTTACAAAAACTTGATGCTTATTCATTTATGTAAAGATGAAAAATTTTGCACTAAAATCGAATTAGTAAATCCGGAAAAGCATATTAAAACCTTAGAGGATCAATTGCTCAAAATCCTTAATACCCTACAACCTTCGCAACAATCTTTTATTCGAGGAATCCTAGAGTCGTTTAAAGAGAATTATGATGACGCTCTCCTTCATTTATCTGAAGCTTTAGCTTTGGGTGAAAAGCATGCAGAGGAATACCTTAAGTCAGTTATAGAACTCCAAACAATGCAGCAAAAGCTGGATTCTCAAAAAGATATGAACATTCAAGAGATTACTTCTCATTTAGAAGAATTAACAAGCGAAGAATCGTCTAGTGAGGGGGAGACATTTCCTAATTTGGGGGAGCAGGTTGAAAAATTACCGGATATCCTCCTACAAGGCGAGAATAACACGAGACAGACACTGCCTCAACGGCAGAAAAAAACGCCTGAAGAGTTAAAAAGAAAGTATCAGGAAAGATTAGATAGGGCTAAACAAAAGCTTGGCATTATACCTTTAACACCTCTCAATAACATAGTTACACCTAGAAAGATTGAGTTTACCTTCCTGAGTAAGGATGTAGAAGAAGCATTCGAGAATCAAATGCAAAACGAAAAAATGAAAACGTTGATTCATGATATCTCCTATAAGCCTTGGGCAACGGAAGGGGAAGGAAAGCCAGAAGTTCTAAAATATAAATATAAGAACTATAAAGGATGTCTATCTCGCCGTATCAATGGTGAAGATCGCCTTGTCTATAAAGTTATGGGTGCAAAAGAAGTGCTTATCGTCTCTTGCGAAGGCCATTATAAGAAATAGGGGGATTTTGCGGATATTAGTAATGGGATCGTCGAAAAGACAATATTTGATGACGCCCTAAAACATATACCGTATGCCAAGGGAGACCATGGGCGCCGTTCGCATTAATTTGTTCTTGTTGATCAAATTTGCCGTATGCAATTTTACAGTGTTGATAATGGTGTCGGAATTTTGGCCTGTACCTGTGAAATTAACCCTTGGGCGTACCTTTCCTTGGAACCAAAACCCAGCATCGGCACTTAAGCGAATCCCCGTATCACCAAGGGAGCCTGAATCGTACCCAAGCCCGAGGTAAGGCACAACAGCCCATCGATACTTATAATTGGCTGTGATGGTTCCATAAACGTCTGCTGGTTGGCCGAGGAGAGTGCCCGTAACCGTGTGATTGAGTCGAATTCTATCGCCATTATAGGCAACACCACCGGTCAGGCGGAATCCGTTTTTCCACAAATGCCAATCAGCCATAAGGCCAATTTTTAGGGGCTTAACCCGAATCTTATTATAGGTTTGACCATCAACGGAAAACGTTTTGAAGGAGCGAATAAAGCCAGCCCCAATGAACCGAAGCTTAAAGGTTGAATTAAATTGATAGCCAATTTCCCCGATGACGCCTGGTACATAAGCCCCTCGCACACCAACAAACCATCCCCTGTTAGGGGTAGGCGTTGCAGGCGCCACTGCTTGGGGAGCAGCTTCCTTTGGTTGGCTTGGCGCCGCGATAGGCTTCGGCTTTTCTTTTGTAGGGGCAACAGGTGGTTTATGTTTTTTCGCAAGCTTAACCTGTTTGCCCGCGGTTTTAGGCTTTTCAACTTTGGGGGAGGATTGTGGGGCATTGGGTTCTTGTGATGAAATATTGTGAGCAAAAACAACATATAACAGGGCAGATAATACAGTTGTTTTGTTGAAAAAGTGCTTCAAGACAATCTCCGCAATTTATTTAAAAATCTATTTATTTTTAGGCAATTATTTGCACCATAGCAAGGGAAAAAGATCAACGATAGGGGAAGAGGGCCTTGTTATGAATAACTTGTTTTATGATGCTTTTGCTGCGTCCCGTCTGCCCCACAGATAGAAAGGAATACCGATGATAAATCCAATCCCGACATAAAGGAGGGTGCGCACCTCTGCCCCATAAATGGCGAATACAGCGTAAAGGGCCCCACCTAAGACGGCAATATGCAAAGCTGGTGTGAGTGCTGCATAGGCGTTTTTTGTAGGCGTTCGAAATAGGACATAGGTTGACACTGCTGAAAACAGGTAAGCAAAGATGGTCATAACGGAGCCCACTTCGACCACCATTTCTATCCGTTTCGCCAACGTATTATCGAGTGTTAGGAACATGAGGATAGAGGCGGCAACACTCGAGAAAAGTAATGAAAATATCGGGGTGCCGTCAGCGGATTCTTTGGCAAAAGCTTTGGGAAACAAGCCCTCTTGGGCCATAGAATGGGGCACTTGCCCTTGCATGAGGATCCACCCATTCAGGCCACCATAAATTGAGATCAGAATACAAATGCCAACCACAGGCCCCACCCAAGTGCCAAAAATGAGGATGGCTGCATCCACGAAAGGCGTGTTGGAATGGGCAAGGGTGTTGGCTGGGATCAGTCCAAAAAGAACAATGGTGGTAAACAGGTAAACGATGGCCACCAAACCTGTACCAAAGAGTGTTGCCCGTGCAATTGTCCGGCCGGGATCCTGGACACTATCGGCGGGTACGGTGGCGGACTCTAAGCCGATGAATGCCCATAAAGTGAGGGCAAACGCTGAGCTCACGCCCTGAAAAAGGCTCGTGTCAGGTTTATGGGTTGGAAAATAGTTTTGCATATCAATGAAAAAAAGCCCTACCAAAGGCACAATGATGAGGGGGCATACCTTTAAAATCGTTGTGATCAATTGCACGCGTCCACCCGCTCTCAAGCCGATGCAGTTGATAATCGTGGCTGACCATAAGACGGCTAGGGCCCCTAAAAAACTTACCCAACGGTGGGTTGAGAGCATGGGGAAAAACAGAGACAAATAGCCGATAAAGGCAATAGAAACGGCAGCGTTACTTGTCCAGCTCATAATCCAATATCCCCACCCCATCTGAAACCCAACAAAATTCCCAAAGGCATCCCGGCTATGGGTATAAGGGCCGCCAGATTTTGGATAAACAAGGGAGAGTCGGGAAAACATAAAGGCCAAGCATAAAGCCCCAAAGGCGGTGACAAGCCAACCCAGAATGCTGATAGAACCGATGGAGGCTAAACTGGCGGGGAGGAAAAAGATCCCTGTTCCAATCATATTGCCAATGACTAGGGACGTAGCTGTCCAGAAGCCAAATATCCGATGTGTGGAGAGTGTTTTCTTAGTCTTCATCATAAGGATCTATTAACACCCAAAAGGAAAAAGGCGTCAATAGATCACTTGACAAAATGAGGATGAATCCTATATATTAAACTAGTCAGACTAGTTTGTTGGAGGTAGAGATGCAGACATGGCAATTACAAGAAGCAAAAGCGCATTTAAGTGAAGTGGTCCGTTTGTGTATTCAACAGGGTCCTCAACTTCTTACCGTTAGAGGAAAGGATGAAGCCGTACTTCTCTCTAAAACAGACTATGAACGGCTCATGGGGACAAAACCAAACTTGTTTGATTTTATGAGAGCTTCTCCTCTCAAAGGACTCGATATTCGCTGTGAGAGGGATCAATCTCAGAATCGAGACGTTGATCTATGAAATATTTGTTAGATACGAACATTATTTCAGAGATTGTCCGTCCACAACCGAATAAGAATATTCAAAAATGGTTAGATGATGTTCCTTCTGAGTCTCTATTTATAAGCGTCCTTACCTTGGGAGAAATTCGAAGGGGAATCGAGATGCTTAAAGATAGCAAGAGAAAAAACCATTTGATTCTCTGGTTAGAGCAGGAGTTACCAAAATGGTTTGGGGAGAAGGTTTTGCCAATTGACCAAGAAGTCGCGGAACGTTGGGGCTACATGACGTCGACAATGAAACGGCACCCTCAATTAACAGCTATAGATTCTCTTCTTGCGGCAACTGCTCTTACCCACAACTTAAAAATGGTTACGCGAAATATAAAAGATTTTGACGTTCCAGGTCTCGAAGTTTTGAACCCTTTTGAATAAAAGTATGAAATGGGTTCTAAACCTCAACAACCCTCATTTTTAAACGAGGGTTGTTGGTTCCTCCGTAATTCAAATCTTATGAAATTAGACTTTGGTCTCATACCCCATGATCTTCAACCGTTCCAAGGACAGAACGGTTCGGTCAACCATCTTGGCAAAGGCGCCGTTACCCAAAACATTGGCGCATGTAATGACCGGATCAAACAAGATATAAAGGGCCGTGATAAAGGACATCATATCGGCATTAAACCCAAGGTAGGTTTCTAAGATAGGAAGCATAACGATGATGCCCCCTCCTGGGATAGCAGCCACAGAGAATTTTGCCAGCACAAAGTAGAAGGCAAAAATCAAATAGTTCATGAGGGACGGCTCCTCCATGCCATAGCTTTTCAACACGGCATAGGCAAAAATGGGTATCGCAAAGCAATCCCCGACCAGGTGAATGTTCACGGTGGCGGGAATGACAGAACGGGCGATGTCCTTATTTTTGGCATTATTTTCAGCGCTCATAATCGTTAAGGGCATACTGGCCGCACTCGACATGGTGCTAAAACCACTAATGGCAGCAGGAAGCATATTCTTAACGCTGCTGGCGAATTCCTTTATGCGTCCATTGCTCAAAGCAAAGTAGCTGAGCAGGATGTAGGTGAATTGAGCCAAGGCAATAAGGGCAAAAATCGTTGTATAATCCTTCACGATTGTGCCAACGACATCATCATATTGAAGTTTTACAACAAACCCTGCAACGAAAAGGGGGATGAGGTAAACAAATCCTTTCAAGAGGGTGCCGATATACTTTTCCGCATGAACGGCGAGTGTATTGGCGGCGCCTTTATAAAGTTTTGAGGCAACGATGCCTAAGATAATACCGGCAAACATGGCTTTGTCGTTGGCGATGATCTTTGGTAAATCAAGTGACCATAAGGGTTTTAACTCCGTCAATTCTTTAGGTGATATCATCGATAAATCAAAGTGAAATATCCAAATACCCACATAGTGACTTAAAAAAGTGGATACAAAATTGGAACAGCACACCAAGGCTAAAATCATCCCAATGATTCGGGTGGCGCTGCTTGACAGCATGACGGCAGCCTTGAACAAGAGACCGAAAATGATGAAGGGGAGCGCCATAACAATAACAGATTTGATGCTTAAGCTGATGGCATATAAAAACTGCTTAAGGGGTAAAGGTATAATAGGGTCTAAAAAGATGATGGCCAATATGACAACCACCAAAATTAAGGGCATTTTACGAAACATGAGCTTCTCCTTGAGAATCTTTTACGAACTATAAATAAAAATGAAAAAAGTAGATGTGAAAAATTATTACCGGGCCAAGCCGGTTGTCGTGGTGGTCAAGAAAGAAGCAAGATTGTTATAATCGCACATGTTTATCACAAAGTAATTTGTTAACGATAATTTACAAGATTTACCTTACAGGACATTGTATCTACAGACAAGCAAGTTCTTCAAAGTTTAGCAAGAACCGTCAAGTAAATATTTTCTAATTTGTATAATCTGTATCTGTAAATAAGACAAAAATTTGGAAATGAGTGTTGTATGCATTACGAGCACCGGATGAATAGAGTTATAGATTTTATTGGTAAGCATCTTGATGATGACCTTACCTTAGATCAATTAAGCCGCGTTGCCTGTTTTTCAAAATGTCATTTTCATCGTCTATTTACAGCCCATACGGGGCTATCTTTATGGCAATATATACGCTGGTTGCGCCTAAAAAGAGCGGCACACCAGCTGATCGTTTATAAAGATATCACCATTATGGAGATTGCTCTCAACGCTGGATTTGAATCCCATGAGTCTTTCACAAGGGCCTTTAAGCAAATTTGTGGCGTAAGCCCAAGTCATTTTAGGTCAGAGCAAAACTGGCAAGCATGGGAAAAGCCAGCATATCGTCTATCTATAAAAGGAGAAAAGGTTATGAATGTAACGATTAAAAATATGAACGCCAGACGTTTAGCTGTTTTAGAACACCGTGGGGACCCGAAAAAAGTAGGCGAAAGTGTTAATAAACTGGTTCTTTGGGCGAAAGCGCAAACCGTGAGTTTAAAACCTGAACCAGGGGAGGCTTTTGGATTTGCCTATGATGATCCACAAACAACCCCAGCAGAAGATTTTCGTTTTGATCTTGCGATTACTGTTCCCAAGGGGTTGGTGCTTAAAGGCGAGGTTGTGGAACGGCAATTGCCTGCTGGTCGGTATGCAGTAGCTATACACAAAGGTTCACGTGATAATATCGGTGATACAGTTTATAGCCTATATCGTGATTGGTTTCCCCATTCAAAGGAAGAACTCGGCGATTTGCCTTGTATATTCTGCTATTACAATTTTGATCATGAGGTTGCTGAAACAGAGTTGGTAACGGAGTGTTGGCTATTGTTAAAATAGCCAATATAGTAACCTCTTCCTTCAAGGGAAGAGGCCTCACAAATAATGATTCTGTGTCCATTGCTGGCGTAAGGCTTCGTCTAATTCTGTAAGAGAAATGTTGATTCCCAACGCTTCACACGACGTGACGCCAAACTGGGAAAGTCCGCACGGAATGATGCCTTGGAAATGGGAAAGATCAGGGTTCACGTTAATCGCAATGCCATGGAAGCTGATCCACCGGCGTAACCGAATGCCCAAGGCGGCAATTTTTTGGTCTTCTCCTTTATGATTGACCCAAATGCCCACACGCCCACAGCGCCGCTCACCGACAATACCAAAGACCCCAAGGGTATCAATGATCCATTGCTCCAAAGCAGTGACAAAAGCACGGACATCTCGATTTCGCTTCGTCAAATCAGACATGATATAGGCAACCCGTTGCCCTGGCCCGTGGTAGGTGTATTGCCCACCTCGGCCTGTCTCGTAAACAGGCAGAGTTTTTGTATCTAGAAGATCACCCTTCTTAGCGCTGGATCCTGCTGTATAGAGGGGGGGATGTTCCAGTAGCCAAACCATTTCTTCGGCAGATCCGTTGGAAATGCCGTCCACGCGTTCCTCCATGAGGGTGATCGCCTCTTCATAAGGAATCAAATCAGGAGAAACGCGCCATTCCATTAAAAGGCCTCACCCAAGTATTTTTAAGCCAGCGGTGACGCCCAGGACGCCCCAAAACACCCACTGTGTGCGGATGGGAGAGTTTCCATTTGTAGGCATCAGTCTGTCAATAACATTCATGATGGCAAGGGCAATCAGTGCAGGATAAGCTATATCAAGAATTGAGCCTAAGATAACCATCAATTTAGAAAAGCCCAGCAACGAAACAACAAAGGTGATCAACATCGTGATTAAGATCGCATACGGGCGTTTTAATCGATCTTTTGTGACATCTTGACTTAAGAAATCCGTAAATAAGGTCGATAAAATGACTGCTGTGGCTAAACAACCGACAGCAAGCACAATGGCAATGACAGGTTTTGCAAAGTACCCTAACGTATGGCCCCCTATGGCAACCAGGAGCTGTTCAGGGTTGGTATCTTGCAAATAGGGCGCATATTTTGCCCCTAACGCCACAAAACCGATATAAACCAAGGACAACAGCAATGCCCCAATGAGACTGGCGCCAATGCTCATTTTGACCAAGTTCTTGGGATCTTCGCCTTCGGACAAATGGTTGCGCAAATAGTATACAATTGTACTTGAAAAGAAGAAGGCTGCCATCAGATCAAACATTTGATATCCCGTAAAAAAAGCATTTTTAAAGGATTCTCCAGAAGATATTCCGTTTTCGATGGGTTGTTCCCCATACCACAATCCAAACAGAATGAGAATGACAATCCCCCCCAATTTAAAAGGGGTCAAAAACAATCCAATAATGTCAACAACACGGTTCTTGGACCAGATGAGGGCAATAATCGTTAAACAAAACAAAAAGCTGAAAGTGGTGATGGTTAAATTAGGGTAAATTAAGTTAAATCCCCCATAAGCAACGGTGATACATCGGGGAACGACGCCAAAAGGACCGATCAGCATTAAGATTATAGCAATCAAGAGAAAGGCTGGAATTTTTCCTAACCGTTCGAAATAGGTCCGATAATTTCCATCAAACAAAATGATGCTAATCAGCCCTAGGAAAGGAACCAGGACAGCTGTTATGAGAAGCCCAAGGATAGCCATAGGGTATTGGTGCAAGGCTTCCTTGCCAATGAGTAAAGGGAATACGAGGTTGCCAGAGCCAAAAAACATAGAAAACATGGCAAACCCGGCGGTCAATACAGTTTTACGGTGTGTCATCATACATCTCAATTTATTACATAGGATCAAATATTTATACTCTCAATTTTATCAGGCTTTATATCATAAAGGCTTCGCCTGGTGGAGTATAAGGACAATAGGGGGTGTTTTTTGGGATAAAATTTATATGGCCTGGGTGGCCACAATAATAAGGGAGACCACGACTCGAATGAGGTGGCTCTTTGCAAAAATATGATGGTATACACTTTGATTCATAGGTTCTTTTAACTTGAATTTGAAGCTGGTGTCAATATTTATGTAGGAAACCAAAGATTTTATTGAGAATGAACTTTATTGCTTTTTCATCTTTTCCAATAAAAATCTTGTCGAATCCGTGAGAGTTGAGTAATCTCACATCAATACTTTTAGGAGGGGTGGCCGAGTGGTCGAAGGCGCACGATTGGAAATCGTGTATACGGCAACGTATCGAGGGTTCGAATCCCTCTCCCTCCGCCATTTTTATTCAATAGGGGCTTGCCCCCTATGTAATAAAAATAAGTGTGTGTGAGAATCGAACCCTCGATAAATAAAAAGTGGGTTCGGGCCGACCAAAGGGAGGCAACGCGCGTAAGCGCGGTAATCCCTCTTCTTCCTAGGGCAGTAAAAAATCATGTCTTTAAAATATCGTCCAGAAATTGATGGCTTGCGTGCAATCGCAGTCTTTGCAGTAATTCTGTACCATGCAGAATTTAATTTTGGCAGCTATAATCCCTTTAAAGGTGGATTTATTGGTGTAGATGTATTTTTTGTCATATCTGGATACCTGATTACTTCCATCCTTCTTCGTGAAATGAGTGAAGGAAAGTTCAACTTTACAAGATTTTATGAAAGGCGAGCTCGGCGCATCCTTCCAGCTCTGTTTACTGTGATGTCTGCCTCTCTACCCTTTGCTTATTATACAATGCTTCCCAAAGCCGTAATAGAATATGCTGGTTCAATTCTATCTGTGCTGGCATTTGGGTCAAATATCTGGTTCTGGCGTGAAGACAGTTATTGGGCAGCGCCGAGTGCCCTTAAACCATTCCTTCACACATGGTCGTTATCAGTTGAAGAACAGTTTTATGTATTTTTTCCTATTATTCTATTGTTATTATATAAATTTGCTCAGAGGTACATAACGGCAATCTTTGCTTTTGGTTTTCTATTCTCACTTCTACTCTCACATTTTGGCAGTGCCTATTTCCCAAAAGCAACTTTCTTTCTTCTTCCAACAAGGGCATGGGAACTTCTTGCAGGTGTTGTTTTAGCAAAAATAGAGATAGAAGAAGGGCGCATGGGCCGTCCATTTCTAGATTTTGTTATGCCCATTATCTCACTACCCGTCACTTTTAGCAACGTATTGAGAGGTAAGGAGAAATAGCTTACATTTTGGAATCGCTCCTCATCAAAGAAAGGATTCTAAAATAATGAAACTAAATCCCCTTACTCAAAAGATATCAAAACACTTCTCAATCCACC
>CAMCRD010000014.1 GCA_945877185.1 Candidatus Finniella inopinata
AACCAATCGTATTTGGCTTCGCCAAATTCATTAATATCAACCCAGTTATCAGCACCACAAATCGTGGCCAATATTGTAATTACCAAGATGTCGTGCAATTTGTGAAGCTTGTTGTGGTTATCAACCCGAGGATCGGCAAGGGGTTCAAAATGCTTGAGGAAAGTATCCGATAGCTGCATCTCGGTATCCTTTTTCTTTATTGATTAAAAAGGATAATAGCAACGGGTAGAGCAGCAGAAAAGCCAAATAAGAACTTAGGAGGGAATTTTTTAGACGGCTATGGTAATTTCAGTGCAATTGCCATGGCCGGGTATAGGGCAGGTCGCCGGAAGGAGGGATTCGTGAGGCCACGGCTTGCGGCGCGGCCTGCGTTCCCTAGCTATTGGCAAGGGGATAACTCCTAAAACATTTCGTCACCGCAAACCTGATCACGTTGCGTGGTTGCCTCGTATCCTTATCCTGTTCTTCATCAATGCGGGCGATGAACTCGATGCCGTCCAAGTCGGGAAAGTCAGCCTGCCGCGCCGCTATAGCTTCCGGTGAGGTATCCGTTTCCGTAAACCCCCCTGGCTGAATTTAAGATCCCACGAATGAGTGACCGATGACGCCGGACAGACTTAGAGGGCTATACAAACCGATGCGGCCCCATATCTTCCGTTCAGCATACTGGCCTTCCATGACGGTAAATTCACAATCCAGGTATAACGCGCTTGTTACAGGGTTATAGGTGGCGTATCCACCCATCCAGCCTCTGGCGGGGTCGTTATAGTTGCCTGGCTTGATGGTCATGTGCACCTTGGCGATGGTTCCCTTGGAAATCGGCGTAAATGATTGTTGGGGGTGTGCTTGGTTAAAATCCATTTTTTTAGTCTCCTTTTGAGTTATGGTTAGGGGTATAGGCCACTGTTGTTGGGTGCTGAAGTTCTGCTTCCCTTTTATGGGCAAGTTCCAAAATACCTTCCAGCCAGTGGCAAACGAGCCTGGCCTTGGCAAGGGATTAGCGGAGGCGCTCTTTATCCATTTCCGTCAACCGCCCCACAGCGGTGCAGTAAAGGATATTGATGAATTGGACGTCCGGATGGGTAAGGAGATCGTAGGTGTCTTCATAGGTAAGGGCCATGTTTTCTTTCTCCTTTCTGGTCATAGTTGTTGCTCAAGTTCCATAAGGGGCAAGCCTGGTATATCGGGTTCCATCATCCGAAGTTGACAGGCGTTCCTGCTCTTTCAGGTACCTGTTAACTTCAACCGCCGAGTAAATGACGTTCCGGCGGCCAAACTTGACGTATTTGGGGCCCCGGCCTGTCATCCGCAAGTACGTCAGAATTTGTACCGTAACGCCGAGGATGTCCGCGAGTTCCTTGGGGGAGTAGCGCTTTCCTATGGTTATCTCTGGCGTGGGGTCGGGCGCTTTACCAGATGTCTTGTCCGGCGCTTTCCCAGGCGTCTTTTTAGGCTTTGCCATATTGATCTCCTTAAAGCTATCTGTTGTGCTGTGGATGTCCCCACAGCGATTAACAGGGGCAGTTTGGGACGGGTTATTACGAAAGAAAATGGGGCTTGACCTTAACCCCATCATGTTGCATCAGATAAAAAATGGGGTTATCCCATCAAATTAGGTTATTGTTTATTGAAGGTTTTAATGGGGTGACCCCATCTGAAAAAATAAGCAGGAAAATTTTAAGGGCGGGGTATGGGGTGACCCCTTCAAGGCAAGTCTTTTGTATCGGGGAAGGGGGGCAATTTTATGGGACGTATGGGGTGAGCGCCGCTTTTTCTTTTTTGTCCCTGCTGCGCTAGGCTTTACCTTTCTCTTGTTCAAGGCAACGGAGGAAAGTCGCAAGGTGCTCAAGTTTTTGGGGTGTTACGGTTAAACCGCATGACTTGGCCTTTTGTTCTATAATTCGCATGAGCTCTTTTTTTGTTTTTGTTTCAATTTCTTCGGGTGAAAGGACTAAAGCCAGTTCATTCAGGAGTTTTAACCAGGGCTTTTTGGGATCAAACAGCTTTTCTAAGAATTCCTTGTGTCCCAGGGCATCATCAGGACAAGACCCAAACTGCGTGCTGCCAGCAAGAAAAGCGTTTACTTCCGATTTCTTAAAGAGCACCCTTCCTTCAGACAAAACTTTTTTTTTCGAGAAGTGACTACACTGGGCATCCCGTACAATTTTTATTTTAAAGCCTTCTATCAGAAGCCGCCACCACCCCTTTTCAGAACCCCAAACATCCGGTTGAACGACCTCGTATTGTCCCCCTTGTTCAAGATATGAACAAAGTTCGCCCGCCACTAAGGCATTTCTGAGGCTATTTCTGACTTTTGTTAAATTGAAAAGGTTATTTATATTCCTCCGATCATCTTCATGATCTACACTAGTTCTGCCAAAGCCAATGCTTCCAAGGATGATCTCAAAACGGCTAGCGCAAGAGAAAGCATTTTCATGGAAATTAGAAACAGCATTGATAAGGAAGGCGACGTTAGAGAATACATGCTGGACGTAGCCTGTTGATCTTGTTCTTTCTTCAGGTAAAACAGGATTACATTGATTGTGCCTTAGGCCCCATTCCTCAAGATGCGCCTTGAAAGTTTGTTCAAACTGCTCAACAGGAATAAACTTGAAATAGGACTGTCCGATATACCCTTCTCTAAGAAATTCAGTCAAGAAAGCAGGTGCGCCAGAGACAATTGGAGCATACTTGTCCTCTGGATTATTAAGCCTTTCATGTAAAGCCACTTCTTGAAGAGGGGTAAGGTAAGCTGTTTCGATGCCGTAGAGGTGATGTTGACGATTCTCCGCGTCTGAAACAATGATTTTGTGGACAATTTTCGACGCTTTAATGTGGCTGTTATCCCAATCCCTGATTATATGCTTGCCGATTTGGTCGAGAACCTGGTCGACCGCTAAGTAATCCGGATGGATATAGAAATTGGGAATCAGGTAAGAATGGTTCATCTTTGTGCGCCTATCCTCTTTCTAACCTTGCCGACCGCTTCGAGCAGGTTGCCCTACCAAGTGGGCGTACCGCTCCATGGTTTGTGTTTGCTTGTGTTGGGGCAGTGCCCCCATGGTTGGCAAAGAAAGGCCACTGGCAGCAGCAACGGAAGCAAACGTATGCATCAGGTCGTGTATCATTACATCGTCCAACCCTGCCTTCTTTCTAATACCCCGCCAGGGTTTCTGCAAGTTGATTGATTAAGTGGGATTGCTTCTTCTTGCCAATGATAACATAATAAGGTGACTTCCGCTAACCACTGTTGCGCACGCAATACCCCGTTCGTATCCCACTCCTCAAGAGGGTTGAGGGTTGGTACTGTGTTGCCTATCGATACTTAAATGGAAGAATCAGGGAAACAAGGGAAGATTAAACGTACCAGTTTTAAGTTTCCTTCGGTTCTAACATTCCACTAACATTCGAGAGGTTAAAAAATCTATCAAGCGTTAAAGATACTTGGTTTCTGTGGCGCACCCGAGACGATTCGAACGTCCGACCTTTGCCTTCGGAGGGCAACGCTCTATCCAGCTGAGCTACGGGTGCAGTGTGGTTGCCTTGATGGGACATCTTGCAACTTGACTCCTGTTTATATACTGTAATTTTAGGATATTGCCAAAGCATTATTTTTTTAAAGAGGTTGAAACAATGCCAGAGTCAGCTTCCGGGAACCAAGTTCATGACGTATGCCGGGTTGAAACAACCGTGGTGAGTTGTGGTGGTACCACCCAAGGAGAGATTGGCGGCGGCCACCCGGTGGTTTACTTGACGATGGGGGAGGAGGGGCACATCACGTGTCTCTACTGCAGCCGTAAGTTTGTTCTGGTTGAGCGCTCTTGAGAAACAAAGATTTGAAAAAGGATACCATGTGCTGAATTTTTTAAGAACCATTGGGCGTATTTTTATTGCCTTCCTGATGAACGCAGGACGCCTCGGTATTTTCTTCGGGACCAGCGTGAGCCATATCTTTCGTCCGCCATTTTATTGGCGTCAACTGGGGCAGCAGATTCTTCACATTGGTTATTTTTCCCTTCCCGTTGTGGGCTTAACGGCGATTTTCACAGGGATGGTTTTGGCGCTGCAAAGCCACACCAGCTTTGCGCGCTTTAATGCGGAAGGCGCGGTGGCTACGGTTGTTGTGTTGTCCATGACAAGAGAGCTCGGCCCTGTTTTGGCCGGATTAATGGTGGCGGGCCGCATTGGCGCAGCTATGGCGGCTGAGATTGGCACCATGCGGGTGACGGAGCAGATTGACGCCCTCACCACCTTGTCGACCAACCCCCTCAAGTACCTGGTTGTCCCGCGCTTGGTGGCGGGTGTGCTCATGCTGCCGCTTTTGGTCCTTATTGCGGACATCATCGGTGTTTTTGGAGGATATTTGGTGAGCATTTATAAGCTTGGGTTCAACCCAGCGAACTATCTCAACCAAACCTCCAAATACCTGGAGTCGGAAGATGTCACGTCGGGGCTGATCAAGGCGGCCGCGTTTGGGTTGATCATCTCTCTCATGGGATGTTACCATGGCTATCAGTCAGGGCGGGGAGCAGCCGGTGTTGGTCGGGCAACAACCAGTGCGGTGGTGTCCGCCTCGATCCTGATCTTGTTTATGAATTACGCGTTAACCTCTATTTTATTTTCGAAATAAATCATGAAACCATCCTTTAAAATTCGCGTGCGCGGCCTTAAAAAATCCTTTGGTCCTAAGATTGTTCTTGATGGGATTGATCTCGACTTACACGCAGGTGAGTCCTTTGTGGTGATCGGGAGATCTGGGACAGGGAAATCAGTTTTGATTAAATGTATCTTGGGCCTCATTCAACCTGATGCGGGTAGCATTAAAATTGATGGGCAGGAGATTGTTGGCCTTTCTTATTCCGCTCAGCAAAAAGCTCTTGATAAATTTGGGATGCTGTTCCAGGGTGGGGCTTTGTTTGACAGCATGACCGTTTGGGAAAATGTGGCGTTCGCCCTGACCCATGGCCATGGTATGGCGCCCCAGGAAGCAAAAAAAATAGCTCTCGAAAAACTTCGCGCTGTTGACCTGGACGAATCCTCGGCCTTTATTTATCCTGCGGAACTATCGGGCGGCATGCAAAAGCGGGTCGCTTTGGCTCGGGCCATTGCGGCCAATCCAGAGGTGATTTTCTTTGATGAGCCGACGACCGGCCTTGATCCCATTGTAAGTGGCACGATCAATCAGCTGATCATCGATAGTGTTCGTCGTATTGGGGCGAGCGCGTTGACCATTACTCATGATATGGCGAGTTTACGCAAGATTGCGGATCGAGTGGGGCTGCTGTGCCAAGGAAAGCTTATCTGGGCCGGAACAGTTAAGGAAATGGATAAAACGGACAACCCTCATGTTGTCCAATTCATCAACGGTTTGCCAAACGGGCCGTTTACGACGGGGTAAATCTAATGATTCAAAAATCGTTCTGCCTCTAGGGCGGCCATACAGCCTTGTCCAGCGGCAGTGACTGCTTGGCGGAAGACCTTTTCTTGGACATCACCCGCTGCAAACACGCCCGGTATGTTGGTGGCAGTGCTATTGGGTTTTGCAAGTAAATAACCCTCACTATCGGTTTCAAGCTGGTCTTTAAAGACATCGCTCATGGGCGTATGGCCGATGGCAATGAATAGACCATCTACAGGGATTTCAGATAGGGCATTGGTTTTGGTGTCGCGCAAGCGCAAGCCCGTTACGGTTAACGGAGACTCTGTGCCCAAAACTTCCTCAACAGCGGCATTCCATATGACGGACACTTTGGGGTTACGGAACAAGCGATCTTGCGCGATTTTTTCTGCTCGTAAGGTGTCGCGTCGGTGGATCAGGGTGACGTGCTCGGCATGGTTGGTTAAGAAGATGGCTTCTTCAACAGCCGTGTTTCCGCCGCCCACAATGGCCACCCGCTTGCCACGGAAGAAAAAGCCATCACAGGTAGCGCAAGCGGAAACCCCAAAGCCCCGGAATTTTTCTTCGGACGGAATGCCGAGCCATTTGGCTTGCGCACCTGTTGCAATAATCACCGTTTCGGCCACATAGCGGGTGCCACTGTCGCCCCAACATTGGAAGGGGCGGACGCTAAAGTCCACTTTGACAATCATATCATCGATCATCTCTGTACCTACATGCTCGGCTTGCCCCCGCATTTGGTCCATGAGCCAGGGGCCCTGGATGGTTTCCGCAAAGCCAGGGTAGTTTTCAACATCTGTGGTAATCATGAGCTGTCCGCCAGGCTGGATGCCGAGCGCTTGCATGGGCTTGAGGTTCGCGCGCGCCGCATAGATGGCGGCCGTATAACCCGCCGGGCCAGCGCCAATGATCAAACACTTTGTTTCTTTCGTAAGGGCTTGTGAGGCGCTCATTTGATCTTCATTCCTTTTGTTGGACGATTAATTATCCCCACAATCTCTCACCTCAGCATATTTTTCAACCACGAAAGCGAAAAGAAGTAGAATTAAGTCGTAAAACCTGTTAGTAAATTAAAAATGGCGCCGGCTTAGCTCAGCTGGTAGAGCAACTGATTTGTAATCAGTAGGTCGCGGGTTCGACTCCTGCAGCCGGCACCACTGTTTCCTTGGGGTTTTTACCCTAGCTCTATCCTCTCAAAATAAATTGTCACCAGGAGAAAGTTAATAATTCTCAAAATCCCAGAAAATTCCGGGCGCACTGATTTTCGTGGCCCTTGAAGAGTAAGGCGCTACACAAACCAACTGAACCTGAGTAAGCGTGGACGTATAGGTTCAAGAAACCCCATATGTCACTTCTATTTAATAAGTAAAAAAATACGCCTTGTATTTTTGAATAAAATCAATTTCTACAGTTTTTATTTCACGGATTGATACTCAGGTTTATCTTCCGGTTCACTGCTTGTGCGTACTTGTGAATTGAACTCATGCTGGGAAAATGTTGGCCACTTTCAAGGCGGGCAATCTGTGCCTGGGATGTACACATTCTTCTTGCCACATCCAATTGGGTCATCTTTGCAGCAAGCCTTGCCTTAATTAAGGCCATAGCAATTTCAAATTCAGCTTTATGGGCCTCGTACTCTTTTAAAACCTCTGGGTCGGAGAGAAGTTTTTTGCGAAAAGTTTCATAATCAGTCATCTTTTACCTCTTTCAGCCGTGTATAGGCTATTTTAAACTCACTCGGTGGCGTCTTTTGCGTCTTTTGCGTCTTTTTAATAAAAGTACGCAAGATAACGAGCTTGCGCCCAGACGCCAACACATAAATGGAACGGGCAATGTTATCTTTCCCTTTTAGGCGCAACTCCCACAATTTGTTTTCCAACGGCCTTACATGCGGAAGACCGACATTATGGGGGCCAAAAGCCATGATCATTTCTGTTACATGCAAAAACTTAGCCTTTAAATCAGCGCTTAAGCTCAAGAGCTCTTCTTCAGCCTTTGCGTTAACAAATTTGATTTTCCACTCAGTATTCATCATTTAATATATCATTTTTGATATTTTTTTCAAGTCTTAATCTTGCTCTTAACCTTTGAACTAAACAACTCCACCGCTTGTCGCAAGGGCGCGTCTGCCAGATGGGCATATCGTTGGGCAGCCGGCACCATTGAAACCAGTATGCCATATTAATTTATGAAAATTTTATAGGGGTGTTTTGCACATCTTTATAATGTTTACACTTTTTTATTTCTTTCCTTCAGAAGCTGCTCAAAGTGTGGGGTTCCGGAAAATATTTCTATATAACACTCTTTTGCCGTTGGGTATTGTTCGCTCCTATCGAAT
This sequence comes from Candidatus Finniella inopinata, assembly GCA_945877185.1. GTDB lineage: Bacteria > Pseudomonadota > Alphaproteobacteria > Paracaedibacterales > VGCI01 > VGCI01. The sequence goes on from CAMCRD010000014.1 coordinate 7,737, forward strand.
AAACAGTGACCAATCTGACGGATGAGTATCCCTTGATCCTTTTTTAAGGCATCATGTTTTTGAAGTTTGTTGAAGAACATCATAAACAATGATTTAAAATAAGTATCAGAAGAAATGAGATAAGGCTGTAAGAGTTTCCAGGATTCTGATAAAGCAGTAGATAAATCAGTGCTGTAAAGAAGAGCGGTTATATAATTATAATCTAAATCTTCAATTGATGTGGAGATTTTATTTTTATTATCGATAGCTTCTTTCATATATTTCAAAGCACAATAAGGATTTTTAGCATCTATTAAAATTTTGCCAAAGTTGGCAAGGGCTGTATAATTTTCTACTTTGAGCAAGTAATTATGCACAGCCTCAACATATTCCGTCTCCCTCTTGGCAATTCCCAAAAGTTGGTACATCATACCAAAAGCTGAGGTGTCACCCTTAAGGCTCAAGCTATCCATTTCGGCCATACCCTTATTGAAAGCTATTTCATCCTTGCTTTGAATAAGTGGCAGAACCCTCATAAATTCTTTTGATTCTTTACCATTAGGATTATATACAAAGACTTCACTTGCTTTAATGTCTTGCGAGTAGATGGCAAGAGAAAAAAAACAAATTTTTAAAAGATAAAAGGTTAATTTTTTAGACATGTTGATGTTCCTATTTTTAAAAAATTATATTTAATTAGCAGCTTTAAGAAAAAAATTCTACTAGCAACTTAGCAAATAGATGGATAAGAGGAGTAGATTAAGCGGTTGGCTCCTTCTCATTAATCATTTTCTTCATCAGCAAAATGTAGGCTAAACTAGATACGATCAAGATGGGTATATCGTTGGGTGGGGTTGCTACTTGGGTATGGCCTATTTATAGTCACCCATAAGCTATCAAGAGAGTGTCAACAGCCTTATAAGTTCTCTACTTTTAAAATTATGATCTTGGGCTCCTACACGAATCGTTTTCTGCCTCGTCCTGGTTTTAGGATTTTAAGGCCCTCTGCTTTCCAGGCGGAAACCCGGGTATCATTTTGTTTATAGGCCCTAACAGCTTCTAAAACAATACCAGCCAATATTTCATCAGACATTTTATTGGCGCCACATCGATTTAAGATTTTCATTAGTTGATTAATCCTTTTCCTCTCAAGTCTTTTTTTGCGATCCTTTAATTGATTAATTTTAAGGTCAAGCGTTTCAATACGTTTGTTTTTCACCATTTTAATTAAGTCCTTTAATCGTTAAGAGTGTATACAAAATACATATATATCTTATACGGAACTTTACTTTATGTGTCAAGAATATTGCATTTTAAAATTTGCTATCTAAGGTGTTGTCATGACCGCTCATAAAGCTAACAGGATTCATTTTAGAGAAATGAAAATTGACCGCTTTTTATATGTTAAGGAAAGCCTCATTTATCCTGTGATGGACGTTTTTTCTTTAAGGTATTCTTTTTCAAGAGCAAGCTAAGGGTCCAAAAAGCTTGGGTTAGGCAATACCCCGCTAAGGCTGCGCTTACAGAAACAACCACAACACCTAAAAGATAGGGTTTCCCAAGAGAACCTAACCACATCATGAACTCTTGTAAGAAAGATCCAAAGGTTGCTTGGCTTCCGCGGAACTCAGGAAAAGAAAAGGCAGTAGGGGATTCGCGTAAAATCAGTGAACCAACTTTATAAATGAAAAAATTAATGGGAATAAAAGTGAAAGGGTTATTAACCCAAGTTAAAGAAACGGCAATAGGAAGATTCACCGAAAATAAAAGGGCCAAGAAAGCAGCCCAGAAGATTTGAAAAGGAATGGGAAGAAAGTTAACAAACAAGCCGATAGCGATACCCCCTGCTACAGTATGGCGATTAAAGGTCCCCACACCTCGGCGTTTCAACCGGGTATTCATCTTTCGAAGGTTTGGGCTTTTCATGAGCATCTTTAGGCTAGGGACCCATTTGCTTAGGGGATGTTTCTTCACTGAGACGCCTTTAAGTTGAAGATAGGGGGTTGAAATACCCGTTAATGACTTAAGTGTGGTACGCCCTTTGTCTTAAGTTAAGGAGGAATAACTTCTTTAAGCCTCAGAACCTCCTCATTATAAATTATTAGAGCATGGGCATTTTTCTAAGTCTAGTGCCTCCTTTTTGTGCTTTCTAGCGTTATGATTGGTAAGGAAGCGTTAACCTTTGCATCCGTAAAGTAAGGATAGGAAGGTGTAACAGGTTCAAAAGGAAGTTTGATGGCCCTTAAAAAGCTTCTTAAAGTGGCTTGTGCAGCAATCCTTTTGGGATTAAGCGGTTATTTTATCTCATCCAATTTAAAAATGATTTGTAATTTTTGTAAGCCAGAGGAAAAGCATCGTCCCGCTGAGCCTCCAAAAAGCATGGCCGAAGATAAGGGAAACCATCATCATGAGGAAGCAAAAATTGTTGAGCTCACGCCCGAGCAGGTTAAGCGTTTTGGAATTAAAACGCTTAAAATCAACAAAAGTAATTTTCAACATCGCCTTACGATGCCCGGGCAGGTTGAGTTGAATGAAAATACAATTACCCATGTGGTTGCCTCTGTTCCTGGTGTGGTTAAAGAGATTTACAAAGGCCTTGGCGAAGAAACACAGGCGGGGGAGCCTCTTGCGACCCTACAAAGTCGAGATATGGCGGAGGCCAAATCGGCTTATATTGTAGCTTACAAGGACTTAAGGCTTAAACAAGACCTTTATGGACGGGAGGAAATCCTTTGGAAGAAAGAAGTCAAATCGGAGACACAATTGATCCAAACGCGTAATACGGTCGAGAATGCCAAAGTAGATTTAGAACAGAAGAAGCAAAAATTGCTGGCGCTTGGCGTGAAAGAAGAACAGATTCACAAATTGCCAGAACAGAAAACACCTTTGAACATTTATACAATTGGGTCACCCATTGCCGGAAAAATCATTGAACGGCATATAACCTTAGGGGAAGTGATTTCTGTAGATAATCAAGTCTTTGTTATTGCAAACCTTGATACGGTATGGATAGAGCTTGCGATCCCGGCTGAGGATTTGCCAAAGGTTAAAAAAGCCCAAAAAGTCAATCTTTTTGCCCATCAAGGTGGAACGATCCACTCAGGAATTATTATGTATGTCAGCCCTGTTATTAATAATGAAAGTCGTACAGGAAAGGCGATTATTCAAATGGATAATCTGAATCAAACTTGGCATCCAGGTGACTTTATTACGGCTCAAATTATTATCAGTGACCAATCTGGATTTTTAAGTTTACCAAAATCAGTCATTCAGACAATAAACGAAAGCCCCCATGTTTTTGTCAAAAAAGGCGATGGCATTTTTGAGGCAAAGCCCATTCAAATTAAAGGATCAGATAAGGGGGAGTTCATCGAAGTCTTGAACGGCGTCCAGGAAGGCGCGGAACTCGTTTCGGCCAATACATTCCTCCTTAAAGCAGAGCTTGGCAAAAGTGAAGCCGAGCATTCCCATTAGGAGAAGGATGTATGCTCGAATTCATCGTCAAGTGGGCAACCCAAAATCGTTATCTGGTATGTTTTCTAACATTCATTGTCGTTGTCTTTGGAATAAGCAGCCTTAAGCATCTTCCAATCGATGCTGTTCCTGACATTACGAACAATCAAGTTCAGATTAACACGATGGTTTCAGGCTTTTCGCCTTTTGAAATGGAAAAACAAGTTACTTTTCCCATTGAAACAGCATTGTCAGGCATCCCTGGCCTTGAGTCGACGCGCTCTCTTTCGCGGAATGGTTTTTCTCAAGTCACGGCCGTATTTCATGATAATGTGGATATTTATTTTGCGCGCCAACAAGTCACTGAAAAATTAACAGAGGCAAAAGACAACCTTCCCCCCAATACCGATCCTAAAATGGGTGCTGTGAGTACAGGGCTGGGGGAAATTTATATGTGGACACTCCAGTATGAGGATACAGCAAGCCAGAAAATGAGTGACGGAAGTCCTGGTTTCCAATCGGATGGCAGTTATCTCAACCCCGAGGGCCAGCTTCTGAAAACGGAAGTGGAGAAAATGGGTTATCTTCGGACAATCCAAGATTGGATTATCAAACCCCAACTTCGCACAGTTCCTGGTATTGCGGGTGTTGATTCCATCGGGGGCTATGTCAAACAATATCATGTTCTCCCTGATCCCTATAAATTGATCGCCCTCGGCCTTAGCTTTCCAGAAATTCAAGAGGTTTTAGAGAAAAACAACCATAGCCTGGGTGCTGGATATATAGAAAGTAACGGAGAATCTTTTATTGTCCGTGCAGATGGCCGTACAGAAACCATTGAGCAAATTGAGGATATTGTCGTTGCCTCCCCCAAAGGGACGCCTGTTTATATCAAAGATATTGCAAGCGTAGAAATCGGTAAGGAGTTAAGAACGGGGAGCGGCAGTGAAAACGGGCGAGATGCTGTGGTCGGAACAGCCCTTATGCTCATTGGCGCCAATAGCCGCACCGTTGCGCATGCGGTTGACACAAAGTTCAAAGAAATTATCAAAACACTTCCTCCCGGTATTAAGGCGCAAACTGTCCTTAACCGTACAAAACTTGTGGATGCCACAATTAAGACGGTCAGCAAAAACCTTGCGGAAGGGGCACTCCTTGTGATCGTTATCCTTTTTCTGATGCTGAGAAACATTCGCGCTGCCCTCATAACCGCTTCTGTTATTCCTATCACCATGCTTATGACATCTCTTGGAATGCTCGGCACCCATACAAGCGCAAACCTTATGAGCCTTGGCGCCCTTGATTTTGGGCTATTAGTTGACGGAGCTGTTATTATTATTGAAAATTTCTTAAGGCGTGTCAGCGAGAAATCCCATACCCTTAAACGGCCCCTCAGCTTGCAAGAACGGCTTCAGGAAATCGTTGACTCAACCAAGGAAATGGGCCGTCCCACCCTTTATGGTCAAGCAATTTTGATCCTTGTCTATATTCCTTTGCTCACCTTTACGGGCGTGGAAGGAAAAATGTTTAAACCAATGGCGATTACCGTTATCTTAGCCCTTGGCTGCGCTTTTATTCTCTCTATGACGTTCATCCCGGCTATGGCAGCCCTGTTTATTAAAGGGGGGGGTAAGGAAAACCAAGGCTATTTTTTGAGATTTTTCTCCCTCATCTATGAGAAGTGCCTTGATCTTGCTTTAAGGGTTCCCAAAACGCTGCTTCTGTTAAGCGTGGGCGCTTTTATATTTTCCCTCTTTATCTTCACAAAACTGGGGCAAGAATTTGTTCCGATTTTGGATGAAAAAGATCTTGCCATGCATGCCATGAGGATACCGAGCACGTCTTTAACCCAATCCCAAAGCATGCAATTTGAAATTGAAAAAACAGTTCATTCTTTTCAAGAAGTTGGTTACGTTTTCTCTAAAACGGGGACGGCCGAAATGGCGGCAGACCCTATGCCGCCCAATGTATCAGATACTTTCATTATTTTTAAGTCCCGCAAGGAATGGCCAACGCCTCATCTTAAAAAAGAAGACCTGATTAAGAGAATTGAAAAGGCTGTCAATCAGGTTATCGGGAATAACTATGAATTTACCCAACCCATCCAAATGCGTTTTAACGAGCTTATTGCTGGGGTAAGAAGTGATGTGGCTGTCAAGGTAAATGGCGATAATTTTGACGTTATGAATAAATTGGCCACCAAGATTGCTGGTATTTTGCGAACAATTCCAGGGGCAGCAGATGTGAAAGTTGAGCAAACAACAGGGTTGCCTGTGCTGGATTTTAACCTCAAGAGAGATTATATGGCACGGCTGGGGCTCAATGTCAGCGAAGTTTTAAATGTGATCAGCATTGCGATTGGTGGCCGAGAAGCCGGTGTCGTGTTCGAAGGCGACCGGCGGTTTGATATTATTCTCAAGCTTCCAGAGCCCTTTCTCCAGAATCTTGAAATGATCCAAAACATTCCCATCTTCTTAAAAAAACCTATCACCGAGAAGAATCAAATCTCTGGCGTTCCTCAACAAAAGATGGTTTCCATACCGCTTAAGGAGGTAACAGAGATGGTTATCGCCGATGGACCGAACCAGATTAGCCGTGAAAATGGCAAGAGGCGTGTCGTGGTCCAATCGAATGTGCGGGGAAGTGATATCGCAACCTTTGTTGAGCGGGCTGAAAAGGCGATCAAGGCGTCTATTCAAATGCCAACAGGTTATTGGCTGGAGTGGGGAGGCCAGTTTAAGAACCTCATTGAAGCGAAGGAAAAACTCTATTGGGTGGTTCCGGGGTGCTTTTTGATGATCTTTATGCTGCTTTTTGCGGCTCTTAATTCGGTGCAGGGGGCGCTCTTTATTTTTACGGCTGTTCCCCTTGCCCTTACAGGCGGTATTTTAAGCCTTTGGTTCCGGGGGATGCCCTTTTCTATTTCAGCGGCCGTTGGGTTTATTGCTTTGTCAGGCATCGCGGTGCTCAATGGCCTTGTGATGGTCACGACGATCAATGAGCGACTCAAAAATCAATCCCTTGAGAGCGCGATCAAGGATGGTGCATTGACACGCTTGCGGCCTGTTCTCATGACGGCGCTTGTCGCCTCTCTGGGGTTTGTCCCGATGGCCATTTCGACAGGCACAGGCGCCGAAGTTCAAAAGCCCCTTGCCACGGTCGTCATCGGCGGCCTCATCACCTCAACCCTCTTGACCATGCTGATTATTCCCACGCTCTATAAGGTTTTTTCTCGAAGAAGGGGTGAGTGTTCTGCGGAAATGAATTCATCTCCGTTATAACATCTCTCTATTTGTGATTAATATTTTTTTAACTTTTTTTAGTTAGACTAATTTAGTCTCAACCAAAAAAGGAGTTTATTATGAAAAGAATTATTTATGCGGGTATAATTTTACTATCCATATCTTTTTCAACGATGGAAATAAGGGCAGACAATCCGTTTATTCATTTCAAGCCATATGAACAAGAAAATCCTGAACCAGAGCAGGATGTTCCTTCCTCACCAGAAGAAAATCCGGAATCTCACCTCGAGTAGCAGTCTTCTTGTTAGTTTATGCCTGTGCGTTGGGTGAGGGGGCGCAACAGTGGATCTGCTTATTTTAACAGGCGCAAGTTGAGTGGATAAGAAAAAGATTCCCCTTTTGTTCCTTTGAGGGCTCCCCTTATAACGGAGATGAAATTAAAAGCCACCAAGAAAATATAACCCAAGATGGCAATAGGGATACCAATTACGGTAAATGCAAGGAGTAATAACCCAGTTCCGTAAATGACAAGAGAAATTTGAAAGTTAATAATTTCCATGCCTTGGTTGTCAATATAATCAGATTTCGATTTTTGCGTAAACCATATGAATAAAGGAATAATAAGGTTTAGAAGGTAGAAAGGGACTATGCCTCCTAAATGGCAAAAAACGACCCAATTTTTTTCTTCCCGGTCTGTCATAATAATTTCCTCCATTGATATAATGAATGTGCCTCAAAAAATCACCCTAAATTAAATTATAATTTATCTTAAGCGAATGGACTTGCATAGACATAATAATAGACTCACTTCATTAAAAAATAATAAGCGATTTGCACCATTCGTTACAAAATTATAGGTCTCATTTCCATAGGATGAGCTACAGCGGATGGCTGCTTCACCCCTTCCCCGCTGGGGGAAAATAAAAAACCCCTGGTTGCAGGTGGCGGTATAAAAATTCCCTCTTGATTCTTTTGCAAACGCAACTTAAAGTGGCCATGAGGATTAAGACTGAGAAAATGACGTACTCTTCTTGCCCTCATTGTTAAGGAAGCGTGACGCACACGTAGTGAGATACACGTGCGCCACTGACCAAGTAACCAACCAAACTACAAGGAGGTTGATCAAATGGCTAAGTCCTATATAGCCCAAATCGGGCCATTTTTCCAAGACCTGTTCAAAGGAACCATTCACAAACCGGAACCGCCAGGGGCGTGTCTCTTTTAAACATATCCGTGAGGGAAGGCGGGGGTTTCCTCTGTCTTCCCTCCTTTGTGTGATGTTTGAGGGGGATTTTTTTGTCCTTAAATCAAGGAAATATCCTTATTACGTCATTGCGAGGACTGCGAGCGTAGCGCTGCAGGACGCGGCAATCCATGTATCTCTATTTTCAGCAGACGAGAACTAAGAAGTGGCTTAAATACATGGATTGCCGCGTCCCGCCACGCACTCCCGAGCTACGCCTACGGCTTCGCCGTGGCGAGTCGTGCTTGCGCTCCTCGCAATGACGTAACAAATAAATATCCTCCCCCCAACCATTCACACCCCACCCATTAAAAATAAGGAAAATGTGAATGATTACCATCCTCCCTTTAGACGGCGCCCCAGCCGAGTACTTTGAAAGTTACGATAAGCTGCTTGATTGTATCATGGAGATCGAGCATGAAAAACATTCTGATGACGCGCCTATGGATTGGAGCTTTATCGTGTATCCACCAGAAGAGGTGGTGGCCCTTTATGCCCTTAGCCAAAAACCTTGTGTGGCTATGGAGGAAGCTTTTGAAGAAGATTTGCCTCTCATTGAAATATGCACAGGGGATTATCGAAAACCCCTTTATATACCGATGACGCCTAATGTCGACATGGATTTTCTCAAGAAAAAATGGTGTACAGACTACTGCACGTTTTACAACTTAGTTGTACGAGAGTACTGATTAAATAGCCGAAAGCTTTTTATAGATGGCTGGGGTGCTAGGATTCGAACCCAGGAATGGCGGGACCAAAACCCGCTGCCTTACCACTTGGCTACACCCCAATAATGAAACATGTCATGATTGTCACAAAATAATACCAAGTTTGTTCAATTTTGCAATGGCTTTCATCAATATTTTTTATTATATCCTACTTAACCCCCATATTTACAAGGATTCCGACCCCGGCGGCTAGGAGCAAGCACACCGGTTCGCGGATTTTATGAAAGCGATAAAGGGCAAAAGAAGTACCGAGAAAAATCCCAATAGTGGGAAGGTCGATAATCGCGTTTTTTCCAAGGGTTATGGTTGCGCCTGTAATGGCGCCAGCAACGGCAATGGTTACACCTTGAACAAAGGCTTTGACACCGTCATGGTGGGCGATTCGATGAAAATGGGGGGCGAAAATGATGACGCATAAATAGCAGGGGAGGAACACCCCCACGGTGGCGACAATGGCGCCTTTGATGCCAGCAATAAGATATCCAATGAAGGTCACAGCCAACACAATGGGGCCGGGGGTGATCATCCCGATGCTGATTGCATCCATAAATTGGGTCTCGGTGAGCCAATGATAATGGTGCACCACCTCTCCCTGGATAAAGGGGATGATGGCATACCCGCTTCCAAACACCACCGTGCCAGCCCAGGCAAAAAATAAGAATACCTTTGCCAAAATGTGGTTGTTGCTTAAAGTCTCAATGCTTAATCCGAGAGGCAGAACAAAGATGGATGCCGAAAGAAAACGTAAAGGAACTTTGACCATCCAAACGAAAAGGCCGCTGGCTAAAAAAGCCCAGTAAATCTGGATATGGGTTACGGCGGCGGCGAGGATGTTGAGGGCAAAGACGCCCCATAGCCAATAGTCGCGGGCGACAATCATCTTGGATAATTGGTACGCATTGCGGATGACAATGGCGATCACACAAGCGGATATGCCGTAAAAGGCGGAACGTGCCCATTTCACATCACCATAATGGACGTACATCATGGCGAGGGCCAGGATCATCAAAAAAGCGGGCAGCGTAAAAGCAACCAGGATAGCTGTGGCCCCGAGAATGCGTGCGTGAAACCATCCAATATAAATGGCGAGTTGCGTGGCCAGTGGCCCGGGGCATAAGCTCGCCAAGGCCAGGCCATTTAGAAAATTAGGTTGGCTGATCCAGCTACGTTTTTCTACTAAATCCCGGCGCATATAGCCAAGGAGGGCCAGCGGGCCCCCAAACCCGATGCTGCCAAGATGCAAGAAATACTTGATGAGATGCCAAAGAGAAGGGGGAGAGATGGTCTTCATTCTTCAAGCGTAACGTGGCGTAAAAGGAAAGGTCAATCTCTGATATGCCACTTGGTTTGAAAAGTTTTGACTTCTATGAAGTAAGATTGATACATATGATTTTAGAGGTTTGATGAAACCTTTTGTTGAATGAAGATAATGAATAGGGCCTAGGTATTTTTAAAGGGGATATCATGAAAAAATTCAATTTTTTGGTTTCAATGATGTTTTTTGTATTTGTGAGTGAGTCTTTTGGTATGAATGATGAAAGTTCACTTATATCGATGGCGTCAAAGGAAAAGGCTATGTTTTCTGTGCACGTCGTTAACAAAAACTTCAGGCAATTACCGAACGACGGTAATACAAATGCAGTCCATCTCCTGGTCGTGAGACATGCAGATAAGATAAGAGATATCGTACCCTTCCCAGGAATAAATAAAAATTATACCTTTCCTATAAATCCTGAATATATTGGCGGGAATTTAAGTATTCAATTAGGTCAATTTGATAGCAGCTCCCCTTATATTCATAGTGACACCTGGTGTAAAGATGTCATGGTAGTGTCTAAAGACCCTACTTATTTTTCTAATATTTTTTCTGTTATTAATAATTTTACAATAACGATTGAAGATCATACTTCTTATCTGACAAAGCCTGAAGGAACCGTTCAACTTTTGGTGAGCAGAAATTCTGAAGAAACCGTGTTGAGGCAGATTTTTTGTTGTGTTCTCAGGGTAATTGGAGCTGAAAGCGAGCGAAGCCTGAAAAAACTTGTGCTGCTTTCAGATATCTTGCAAAAATATCCTTCTCCAACTCCAATACAGATTGAAACGAATAAAGAATTAAAGATAGACACAATATTTGTAACTGAGGAGAGGAAAATGATGGAAAAACATGGGACGTATCAAGCTTGGTTGAACTAGGGTTGTAGGAATCAACCCTGGCACTGAGACATTCCCTTAAGTCCATTATTATTCAGTTGAAAATTGGTGAGAAATAACACAAACTAGCTGAACTTAATCTAAGATTAGCGAGTGATGTATCATGGGATTTAATTGTGGAATTGTAGGGCTTCCCAATGTTGGGAAGTCCACTTTATTTAATGCCTTAACGGCAACAGCTGCGGCAGAGGCGGCAAACTATCCTTTTTGTACCATCGAACCCAACGTCGGCCGCGTGGGCGTGCCAGATCCGCGTCTGGATAAGCTTGCCCAAATTGCCGCATCCCAAAAGATTATTCCGACCCAATTAGAATTTGTGGATATTGCTGGGCTGGTTCGGGGCGCAAGCAAGGGTGAAGGTTTGGGGAACCAGTTTTTAGGGCATATTCGTGGGGTCGATGCGGTCATCCATGTCTTGAGATGTTTTGAAAATGACGATATCACCCATGTTGATGGAAGCGTAGACCCGATTCGGGACTTAACAACCATTGAGACGGAGTTGATGCTGGCGGATTTGGAAAGCCTCGACCGGCGCATGCTTGCGGCTTCTAAAAAAGCCAAAGGTGGAGATGCCGAAGCCAAAGGGCTCTTAGATTTGATGGAGCGCGCAAAAAGCCATCTCGAACAAGGCAAACCAGCGAAGACGATGGCTATTTCTAAAGAAGAGATAGATCTATACCAGCAACTTCAGCTTTTATCTGCAAAACCAATGCTCTATGTTTGTAATGTTTCTGAGGCGGAAGCGGCCACAGGTAACGACTTGACGCGCAAAGTTTTTGAGTATGCAAAAAGCCATGATGCGCGCGCTGTTGTGATTTCTGCGGCAATTGAATCTGAAGTGGCTGCCCTTGAGTCGGCGCAAGATCAACAAGAGTTTCTGCAGTCTTTGGGTTTAGAAGAAACCGGCTTGAAGCGCGTCATACACGAAGGCTATGGTCTGCTCAATTTGTTGACATTCTTTACGGTCGGACCGAAGGAAGCCCGGGCTTGGACGATTTATCAGGGCGCTAAGGCTCCCCAAGCGGCCGGTGCCATCCATACAGATTTTGAGCGTGGATTTATCTGCGCTGAAACAATCCCGTATGAGGATTATGTTGCCTGTCAAGGAGAAGTAGGCGCAAAAGCGGCGGGCAAACTCCGTCTCGAGGGCCGGGATTATCTTGTGAAAGATGGCGATGTGTTTCACTTCCGCTTCAATGTATAGGATGAACCATGGTTGAACTCACTCTCCAAAGACGGAAGTTACTTGCGATCCTCATTATGATTTCTGTGGCATTGATGGTGTCTAGTATGGATATATTTCTGCCCGCGCTCCCCTTGATGCGCGATTATTTTGGCACGACTGAATTTTTCATGCAGCTGGCATTGATGATAACGCCCCTGACGTGTGCGATTGTCGGTCTTCCTTTTGGGCGGTTAAGTGACATTCACGGCCGGAACCCTCTTTTGTTTACGTCCTTCGGATTTTTCTTAATTGGGGGCCTTGGGTGTTGCTTCGCAGATTCAATCGAGATCTTTACTTTTAGCCGATTGATTCAAGCAATTGGTAGCGGAGGACTCAGCGTCTTAGGTGTGGTTGTGATTGCCGACATGTTCCACGGCGTTCAATATGCCCGATATATGGCCATATATGGCTCGCTGTTCCCGATTGTTTTTGCAATTTCCCCCATTATTGGCGCTCAAATGACGGAGCATTTCGGGTGGCGCTCCTGTTTTGTCCTGAACTTTGCGGCAATGCTGGCTATCGCCGTTATTTTACGCATACTCCTTCCAGAAACCCTTAAAAAAGGGGAACAAGCAAACCAGGGTGGTTTTGCTGAGCTGCTTGCTAAAGGTAAGATGCTTTTGACAGACCGTGAATATTTGTTGATGTGTTTGGGGCATGCCTTGCCGATTAGCCTTACGGGTCTATTTATTGCCAATGCCTCCTTCATTTTTATTGATGGTTTCGCGTTTTCCCCAACACAGTACTCATTTTCGCAAGCCATTCCCATTGCCCTTAATTTTATTGGGGCAATGATTTACCGTCGATATGTTGGATTTTTGGGATTAAAAGGCGCTTTAAAGGTAGGTCTCTTCGGGTTTAGTGGATTTATCATCGCAGCTTTGGGGGCAGTGAGCCACCAATTGCCCAATACACCAACCATCATACTGTCTATATTGTGTATCTCTAATTTTGCCCTTCCTTTTGTTGTGGCAACGTGTGCGACCCGCGCTATTGAGATATTCCCAGATGACCGGGGAATGTCTGTTTCCATCATGGCGACGTTACGGAATCTATTTCTGGCGGTCATTATAAGCACGTCGGGCCTCTTTTTTAATGGCACAATCTTTCCCGTTTATATCGGCATGATCATAATTTGTGTTGGTGTATTGGCCATCCTCCTTTTTGCGATGCAACGTCCCCTGGTCTTTGCAGGAGAGTAAGCCATGACTACTCTATTTCTCACTCCCCCCCCTGATTTTTGCCCAAGGGTATGGGTTGCCGGTTGTTACTGTGAATTTGAGGATAAAATCCTTATCTTAAAACGAAGCCCTCACAAATTGCAGGGAGATACCTGGGGTATCCCTGGCGGAAAACTTGATGAAGGAGAAACGCCACGAACTGCGGTGATTCGGGAAGTTTTTGAAGAGGTTGGCATCCGCATCAACGAAGATAAGTTGGAAGAAATAGATGAGATGTATATTCGCGGGCCGCAAATGGATTATATATTTTATAGGTTTCGGGTGCGATTTGTAACCCTTCCTGTCATCGATCTCAGCTTAGATGAACATGTAGAAGCAGCTTGGCTTACTATTGAAGAAGCTATCAAGCTCCCGCTCATTTATGGGGGAGTGGAAGCGCTGTTGAGTTATCAGAAGTTTACTATGAAAGGTTGATGAATTCTTAATAATGGTAACGACATGCTAAGATTCTGACGCTTTGATGGGTCACTTTATAAACCAATCGATGCTCTTGATCGATACGGCGTGACCAACACCCTTGAAGGTTGTACTTTAGGGGCTCCGGCTTCCCCATACCTATAAAGGGTGATTTGACAGATTCTTCAACGAGGGTTAGGATCCTTAAAGCTTTTCTTCGATCAATTTCTACCCAATACTTAAGATCTTCAATGGCATTTTCATCAAACTCCAAGTTCATCTTTCGTTTCCTTCAAGGATTTGCCACCTGTGCGGTTCAAGGCCTGTAAAAGTCTTTCCAGGTTACGAGGTGACTGACAAAGGTAAGCTGTCTCTTGGAGAGATCGATAATCTTCTTCTGAGATCACAACAATATTCTCTCCATTCTTGCGAATAACAAGAACGGGTTCATGGTCGTGGCATACTTTGTCAAACTCACTTTTAAGGTTTTGTCTCATCTCGCTGTATGAAATCGTTAAGTTCATGGTATCGTCTCCTTATGTACAATAATATTGTACAATAAGTCATTTTGTCAAGGGTCCCCTTACGCAGTCGAAATAATCATCCTTGGCGGTGGTCTCGGATCAGGCTATAAAAGAGGAACGTTCCAACCTAGAAAGCTTCTGCCCTCATGACACCTTTCATTCATTTACGTGTTCACACCGCTTACTCCCTGGCGGAAGGGGCAATTAAGCTGAAAGATCTGGCGAAAAGCTGTCACGATTTTGGCATGCCAGCCGTTGCCATTACCGATACGGCCAATCTCTTTGGGGCGCTTGAATTTTCTATAACGGTTGCTGAAAAAGGGATTCAGCCGATCATCGGTTGTCAAGTTTACTTACGTAGACCTTCTTCGTCGTCTTCACCAACTTTGAAACCTTTAGAGCCGGATCAATTGATCCTCATTGCCAAGACGGAGGAAGGCTATCGAAACCTCCTCCATCTGGTCAGTGATACGTACTTAACTGCTAAAGTTGGTGAGTTACCCCAGGTGACCTTGGAGGATTTGAAGGCACGCAATGGCGGTTTGATTGCTTTAACGGGGGGACCTTCTGGAACGATTGGCCGCTTGATTGCTGAAGGGCAGCGGGTCGCTGCTGAAGACTTTTTGAAAAACCTCATCACCATTTTCCCCCAAAGCCTCTACATGGAAATCATGCGTCATGGCTTGGCCATTGAGAATCAGATTGAAACACTCTTGATTGAGTTGGCTTATCAATATGATGTTCCCTTAGTGGCGACGAATGAAGTCTTTTTTAAGGGGCCCGACATGTATGAAGCCCACGATGCCCTTTTGTGCATTGCTGAAGGGCGCTACCTTAATCAAGATGACCGTCGGCGGGTAACGCCCCATCATTATTTGAAGTCAGCCCAAGAGATGGTCGATTTGTTCGCCGATTTGCCGGAAGCTGTTCAGAATACCGTGGTGATTGCAAAGCGGTGCTCCTATATGCCCGTTCCTCATGATCCTATTTTGCCTCCTTATCCAACAGAATCGGGGCGTACGGAAGCCCAAGAGCTTCGATTTACGGCGGAAAAAGGGCTTGAAGACCGACTGGAGCGACAAGTCTATGGATCGGCGGATTCTTCTGAAGAAAGAGAAACGAAGCGACAAACCTATTCGGATCGGCTCAATTATGAAATCGATATTATTGAAAAAATGGGGTTCCCAGGATACTTCTTGGTCGTGGCAGATTTTATTCAATGGGCCAAGGGCCAAGGGATTCCTGTAGGCCCGGGCCGTGGATCGGGAGCCGGGTCTTTGGTGGCGTGGAGCTTAACCATTACAGACATTGACCCCATCCGGTTTGATTTGCTGTTCGAGCGTTTCTTAAACCCTGAACGCGTCTCCATGCCTGACTTTGATATCGACTTTTGCCAAGATCGTCGGGATGAAGTCATTACGTATGTGCGGCAAAAATATGGGGACGATCGTGTTGCGCACATCATTACCTTTGGAAAGATGCAAGCCAAAATGGTTTTGCGGGATGTGGGCCGTGTTCTCCAATTGCCCTATGGGCAGATTGATCGCATCTCTAAACTCGTCCCCAATAACCCCGCTAACCCAGTGACCCTGGAGCAAGCCTTAGAGATGGAACCCCTTCTCAAGCAAGCGCGGGATTCAGATCCTGCGGTGGCGTCCATGATGGATATTGGCATGAAATTAGAGGGGCTCTATCGTCATGCTTCCACCCATGCGGCAGGGGTCGTCATCGGGGATCGGCCCTTGGCGGATTTGGTTCCTCTTTATAAGGATGAGGGATCGGAGCTTCCTGCAACCCAATTCAGCATGAAATATGTTGAGATGGCTGGCTTGTTGAAATTTGACTTTCTGGGACTCAAAACACTCACGATTATTGAAAACTGTTGTCAGTGTTTAAAAGCCAATGGGATTCCCTTAGACATCTCCCAAATTCCGTTAGATGATCCAAAAACCTTTGATTTGTTGCAACGTGTTGAAACGGTTGGCGTGTTCCAGGTTGAAAGTGCGGGTATGCGGGATGTGTTGCGAAAACTGCGCCCCGACCGGTTTGAAGACCTGATTGCTTTGGTCGCGCTCTACCGTCCAGGACCGATGGATGATATTCCGCGTTATTTGGCTTGTAAGCATGGGGAAGAGAAGGCCACCTACCTTCATCCGGAATTGATGCCCATCCTAGAAGGTACCTATGGGGTCATGGTGTATCAGGAACAAGTCATGAAAATCGCCCAAGTTCTGGGGGGCTATACCTTAGGGGCTGCAGACTTGTTGCGTCGGGCGATGGGGAAAAAGATCAAGTCTGAAATGGATGCCCAGCGGGCCCTCTTTGTGGATGGCGCCGTTAAAAATGGTGTGCCCCCGAAAGCGGCGAGCCAAATCTTTGACCAAATGGCAAAGTTTGCAGGGTATGGGTTCAACAAATCCCACTCGGCGCCTTATGCGCTTTTGACCTATCAAACCGCTTACTTAAAAGCGAACCATCCATTGGAATTCTTTGCGGCCTCGATGACGTATGACTTGAACAATACGGATAAGATTAGCGTTTTTCTCCAGGACTTGGAACGCTTAAAAATTCCGCTGCTTCCGCCGGATATCAACGCCTCAGAAGTGACTTTCAGGGTGGAAAAAGACAGCATCCGCTATGCCCTGGCAGCGGTCAAGGGCGTTGGCGAGGCAGGTATGAAAATGATCCTGATAGAACGTCACGCCAATGGCCCCTTTAAAGACTTAAATGATTTTGCCAACCGGGTTGGTCTTTCTGGGGCTAACGGGGCGATGAATAAACGGCAGCTCGAAAATCTTGTAGGAGCAGGGGCTTTTGACAGTTTAAACCCGAACCGAAAGCAAGTTTTCGGGAGCATTGAAGGTATTTTGAAACAAGCTGGCCTTGCGGCACAAGAAAAGCAAAGCCAGCAACATAGCCTGTTTGGTTTTGGGGCGGCTGAGGGAAATGTTACCCTGACCCTGCCAAAGGTGACTGACTGGGGATCCCTTGAAAAGCTGCAGCATGAGTTTGAGGCGCTTGGGTTTTACCTCTCCGCTCATCCCCTCGATATTTATGGGGCTTCCCTGTCACGTCTGGGGGTGACCACAAGTGACCATCTGATGGGCTTGGGCGATGGCGCAAGTGTGAAATTGGCGGGGATTGTTCTTGTAAAGCAAGAACGCACGTCCAAGGCAGGTCAGAAATTTGCCTTTGTTCAACTGTCGGACGGGCAAGGGGTTTTTGAAATAGCTGTCTTCTCTGAGGTTTTTAGCCGAAGCCGCGATTTATTAGAACCCGGAAAGCCGTTATTGGTCAGTGCGACCCTCAAACAAGAGTCGGAAGGGGAGGGGTTCCGCCTTACGGCCCAAAGCATTCAGCTTCTTGATGAAGCCATGCAATCTCTTACCAAGATGATTAAAGTGCAGTTGAATGAGACAGCGAAAACTGAAGAGGTACGCCAAGTTTTGATAGCGGCCCCGAAGGGAACAGCGCGCGTGTGTTTGGAAGTTGTTTTGAGTGCGTCCCCAACCATCCAAATCTTGTTGCCCGATGGCTATCATATCCAAGCCGAGACACGATCTCACTTGCTGGGGCTTTCTGGCGTCATGGGGATTGAGGATTTGTGAGGGGGAAGGGGAGGGGTAAAGGAAGCTGGATAGTCAACTGGGGGTAAACTTTAAGAACCTTGCAGAATAATTTACGATCAATTATCCCAAAATGTGTCATTGCGAGCCCCGTCAGGGGCGCGGCAATCCAGGAGCTGCGACGAGATCTCGCCTTTGGCCCCTGGATCGCCGCAGTCGCTCCGCTCCTTCGCGATGACTCCCTTTATTATCCTGGACTTAAATCCTATTTTTAACATTAGATTGAATAAAACCACCTTCCATAAAAAACCCCTCCCGTAGGGGGAGGGCTCTATATTGTTGTAATAGGCTAAAGTCAGGCCCTATTTCTTAGTCATCCCAATTTTGTTCGAAGTTGTGCTCAGGATTAACTTTCTCCTCAGTCTGGTTCATGGATGCATTTCTTTTTGCCATAGCCTCTTTTAATGCTTTTTGCATTGGATTTTCATTTGCCTCTGCCTCAGCTGCTGCTTTTCTTTTTGCTTCAGCTTCAGGATCAACTTTCCTAAGTTGCTTGCCTGCTTGAATCTGTTCAAGCAAACTAAGAGGTTGTTTTGGTTGATCAGGTCCACCAGGTTGTTTAGCCGATGGTTGCTCTGCCGTTTCCGTTGTTGGTTGGTTAGAACCAATAACTTTTCCGGCTTCAATGTTAGGTGATTCTTTCGTTTGTACCTTTTTTAGCTTTAGATCTTTTGCTGCTTGAATCTGTTCAAGCAAACTAAGAGGTTGCTTTGGTTGATCAGGTCCACCAGGTTGTTTAGCCGATGGTTGCTCTGCTGTTTCCGTTGTTGGTTGGTTAGAACCAATAACTTTTCCGGCTTCAATGTTAGGTGATTCTTTCGTTTGTACCTTTTTTAGCTTTAGGCCTTTTGCTGCTTGAATCTGTTCAAGCAAACTAAGAGGTTGCTTTGGTTGATTTGATGGCTCCTCATGACCTTTCGTAGGTTCTTGATGCCCGTGCACGTCTTCTGTTGGCTTCTCATCAGTTGGATGCTGAGTTGCGAGGTGCGACGGGAGGGCTGGCGGCTCATAGGTTGGCGGTTTGCTGATGTCTGGGCCACCCGTTGAGTGTTCAGGGGTTTTATCTTTTTCCGGTTCTTGATGCTCGTGTACACCCTCTGTTACTAGCTTCTCATCAGTTGGATGCTGGGTTGCGAGGTGTGACGGGAGGGCTGGTGGCTCATAGGTTGGCGGTTTGCTGCTTATGTCTGAGCCATCTGTTGAGTGTTCAGGGGTTTTTGTTTCTTCACTGGATGGTAGTTTGCTTGTTGAGCGCGTAGAGCGTGGTCTGCTCTTTGAGCGTTTAGGCGCCTTTGTTTCTTCTGCTTGTTTTTCCGGTAAAGATGTTGAGTGCTCAGTGGCTTCTTCTTTTGGTGGCGTATTGGAGCTATTCCCTTGTATCGTGGCATGGTGTGCGGAAATCTTCTGTATCTGCAGTCCTAACTTGTTGATTTCAGAAGCCAGTTTTTCTTGTTTTTTATGGAGTTCTTTTTGTTTGCTGGTGCTGGGCTTCTTTTTTCCCATTTCTGTCTTGAGATTACTTTCAATAATTGTATGTTCTTTTTGCTTGATGCTTTGTTGATATTTTAAAGCGTCCAAGAAGTGTTCCACGTTCACTGGATTTAACTTATAATAATTAGGATAAAGTATGTCGATCATTTTTGTATTGTCGCAATTTGTTGCGCAATCATTGAGTTTTGTGTTGCTATTCCCAATATAGAGTTTGCTACATTGAGCTGTACAGCGGGGCCCAGACCAGCCAGCTTCTGCATTTCCTGTGCTTAAGCTTGTTACAATAAGGCTCCCCAGAGCGAGGCTTAAAAAGGAGATCCTTTTCTTTGTATATGTCGGTACCATGATATCCATCCCATTCTTAAAGTTAATAAAATTCGGCTTTCTTAACTCTCATTCTGAGCCAAATTTATTGACAAACCATTAATTTTCGATAATTTTTTCAAATCCCCTCGTCAAGGTAAAGATATCATTGTATCATTTTTGAAGAAGGCTATTGTTGGTAACTGTTCAGGGATCCCATGGCTGTCATCCTGGGGCTTAGATTTTGTTAGTCTTTTCGCAGAAAAGCGTTACAAAATCTTAGAACCCGGGATCTATGCATTCTATTATTTTTCAGCTTCTATCTTGTTGGAAAGTTGTAAATACATGGATCCCGGGTTCTAAGGAAACCTAAAGGGCTTGCGCCCAAGGTTTCCTAAGCCCCAGGATGACAATTTTGGGTACCTGAACAGTTCTTGTTATCCAGAAAGATGGTACCTTATGCAAAAAATCCTGAAACAGTTAGAGGAAAAACGTGCCGCTTCTTATTTAGGCGGTGGGCAAGAGCGTATTGACCGCCAGCATGCGAAGGGAAAACTGACCGCCCGAGAGCGCCTTGATGTTTTGTTAGATGAGGGGTCTTTTGAAGAATGGGGCCAGTTTGTGGAGCATCGCTCCAAGGATTTTGGGTTGGAAGAGCAGACGATTCCGGGGGATGGCGTTGTCACAGGATACGGCACCATCAATGGTCGGTTGGTTTTTGTATTTTCCCAAGATTTTACGGTCTTTGGGGGCTCTTTAAGTGAATCCCATGCGGAAAAGATTGCGAAAATCATGGATAAAGCCATGCAAGTGGGGGCGCCTCTTATCGGGTTAAATGATTCTGGAGGGGCGCGCATTCAAGAAGGTGTGGACTCTCTCGCCGGATATGCGCACGTTTTTCAGCGCAATGTTTTGGCTTCTGGTGTTGTTCCGCAACTCTCCCTCATCATGGGACCGTGCGCGGGAGGGGCTGTTTATTCCCCTGCCATGACAGATTTTATTTTTATGGTGAAACAGACAGCCTATATGTTTGTTACCGGACCGGATGTGGTCAAAACGGTCACAAATGAGACGGTAAGCGCTGAAGATTTGGGGGGCGCTGCAATGCACACGTCCCAATCCGGCGTAGCGGATTTGGCTTTGATGGATGATATCGAGGCGTTGATGCAAGCGCGGCGCTTGATCGATTTCTTGCCTTTGTCAAATCGAGAAGCCCCGCCGTGCCGCAAAACGATGGATGTGGCAGATCGCCTTGACCCGGCTTTGGATACGCTGGTACCAAAGAATCCAAACCTTCCCTATGATATGAAGGAACTCATCTTAAGTGTTGTCGATGATGAGGATTTCTTTGAGCTACAGCCAGCGTTTGCCCCCAATATTTTAATCGGGTTTGGGCGCATGGAGGGACGGACGGTTGGTTTTGTTGCAAACCAACCCATGGTTCTTGCTGGATGTTTGGATATCAATGCGTCCCGAAAAGCTGCCCGTTTTGTTCGTTTTTGTGACTGCTTTAATATTCCCATCATCACCTTTGTGGATGTTCCCGGGTTCTTGCCCGGTCTTGAGCAGGAACAGGGCGGGATCATCAAACATGGCGCAAAGTTGTTGTTTGCCTATGCTGAGGCAACAGTTCCGAAAGTTACGGTGATTACCCGTAAAGCCTATGGGGGGGCCTATGACGTGATGAGTTCCAAACATATTCGCGGAGATGTTAATTTTGCTTGGCCGACGGCCGAGATTGCTGTCATGGGTCCAAAAGGGGCTGTAGAGATTATCTTCCGGGGGGACTCTCCAGAAAAAATGGCCATGCGTGTGGAAGAATACCGAGAAAAATTTGCCAACCCCTTTGCAGCTGCCCATCGTGGGTTTATTGATGACATTATCCAACCCCAAACGACCCGGACTCGGCTTTGTCGTTCCTTAGGGATGTTGGCGAATAAAACACTTGTCAATCCCTTCAAGAAGCATGACAATATTCCATTATAACGACCTCGCTTATGGAAGGTCATTGCAGCATGGCCAGTAAATTCGTCATTGCGAGGAGCCTAGGCGACGAAGCAATCCAGGGGCAGCGATTAAGATCTTTGTCTTGGCTCCTGGACTGCTTCGCTACGCTCGCAGTGACGATGAGGTTAGAGATACTAAAACGAAGGAGATAAAATTATGGATAAAGAAGCTCAAGTTCGGGAACGGGTTCGTGAATTGCGTGTTTATTACACAAATTTAGTGGTTTATGCGGGTGTCTCTGTTGGTTGTATTCTTGTTTGGTTGCTGAATGGCGCTGGCGCATTTTGGCCTATTTGGCCAATTATGGCTTTTGGAATCGCGGCGGCTTTGCAAGGTGCGCGCTTAGGCCAGCTCAAAGCTTTAGAAGATTGGTTTCCTTTTTTGAGTCCAGAGTGGGAAGAATCTCAAGTTAAGGTGATGCTAAAAGGCACGAAGGAAGATAAAAAAACCAAAAACAGCAAATTAACAGACGATTTGACTGACTAAGTTTCTTGTTTGAGAAGATTCTCATAGCGAATCGGGGGGAGGTTGCCTGCCGAATTATGCGCACCTGTCAACGAATGGGGATCCGAACCGTTGCTGTTTATTCTGAGGCGGATGCTCAAGCGCTTCATGTCGACATGGCTGACGAGTCTTATTTTATTGGCCCTTCACCCGCCCGCCAAAGTTATCTGAATGCTCAAAAAATAATTGATGTTGCCAAAGAATCTGGTGCTGAGGCCATTCATCCAGGATATGGTTTTTTATCGGAAAATGCTGATTTTGTCGCCGCCGTTGAAGCAGCTGGCTTAACCTTCATAGGTCCTCGAGCAGAAGTGATCCGATGGATGGGCGACAAAATGCAAGCCAAAGCGATGGCGCGTCAAGCTCATGTCTCGATGCTACCGGGGAGTGAAGATCCTATCTCCACAAAAGAAGAGATAAAACTTCTGGCCTCCCAGCTTGGTTACCCCCTTCTTTTAAAGGCGGTAGCGGGAGGGGGAGGCCAATGGCATTCGGTTAGTGGGCTCCCCTGGTTCGTTGTCCCCTCTTTGACCAGCCGCTTTCAATCTTAAATGATCGTCTTGGAAACGATCTTCCTGGTCGAATTTTTTGCCGTACACGAAGAATCATATGAATCATTTTAGTAGTCC
>CAMCRD010000015.1 GCA_945877185.1 Candidatus Finniella inopinata
TTGTCCTTCTCTGACCATCTTTCTCTCCAACGTTGAGGGTTGAAGAGTATTGTGATCCAATTCTCTCTCTTTTGACATGATGTCCTCCTTTGGTCAGGGGGGGAATTTTCAGTGACCATAAAGGGGGAATATTGCATGACCAGTGACACACCCCAGCAATAAGAAGAAACCCAGGAACAGGCCATCCTTTAATAAGGAAGTATGGCCCAGGGATAAAGCTTGTAAAGCGTATACCTAAGCTAAGGGCAATGGCACCCAATGATATAAGGCACAACCACCAAGCTATATCGTGTACAAGGCTTGTTAAAGTTTCGATCATTTTCTTAATCTTCCTATCTTTCTCTTTGCCTGTCTATAGTAATTGTGTTGGCCGCTTTGTCAATCCCATTACGGACATTTGCTGGTCATGCCTGTTCCCGATTACGGTTGGAGGTATACGGGTATCTTCTGCCGGAGAAGACACAGAAAACCCCCGCACCCTTATATGCGAATGTCCCATGTCTATCCCGCCCTGGGTACGGATTGGCATCCCTGTATCCTTTTGGGAACCTGTTCGACTAGTGGACATTACCCGCACACCCTATTGTTTGGTCAATCTGGGTGGCATTTCCCTGATGGATCGGGGGATTCAGGGGCGGGGAAGTGTGGGAAACAATTCCGGCAATCGGATGCGCCATAGTTTTTATCAGGTGCACTGGTACGTCTATCCGCTCATTTACTGGCTGGAATTGTTGACAGACTTTATCTGCCTGGAAAACTCTACCTTTGATGTAGCATATATGACCGAACTCGACCCTCTCTGGAATGATGATGAAACGGCCTTCATCTTAAATCCCGAAGCGGTTTTGTTTGGCAATCCTATAGCCCAAGCGGCTTGTGCTGCGGACTGCCTAACCGCTTCAATAGGTTTTCCGCTTGATTTCCTGTTCTGGTGCGGTGGATGCCAGGGAAGCCTGTATCCCTATACAGGAACGGTTTCTGGCCATGTGGGTGGCGTTCAGGGCAGCTTGTTATCTCTTCAGAGAATGGTTGCCAAACTTCACCGAGAAGGACTGCTCTGGGGATATATCGGGGTAGATGGCCTTTGCGATAAATACCCCATGCCCATTATCCGAAAGACTCAATACAAAACGCAAATGGTCTATCCAATCCCATCTACGGCCAGAGGTTGTCACCCTCTTGGCCGCAGTGAGGCTCTTTGGGCAATGGGAAAGGAATATCCCTATCAAGGGGAAGATTTTGGCTATCTGATTTGGAGGAAAAGGAACTGCTGTCTTGGCTAGAACTGTTGGAGTTTAATATGTTGATTTTACTAAAATTACTGAGGTTCGCAATCCTGTTTGTTGGCTTGATGGGGATAGGCTTATTCTTGCCAGGAAAAGTGAATGCAGCAGGAGATATAGAAACTTGGGCTACTCAACAAGCAGGAGAAGTTCAAAAAGAAGCCAATAAGCTGATTGATAAAGGGAACCTTCTTCAGGGAGAACGGTCCCAAAGGGGTTGTCCCTCTCAACTGACAGAAGAAAAACTTGTCCCCGCGAAAGCGGGGAAAGACCAAGGAAAAGACCAGATCAACGGATGTTTGAGAAACAACACCTCTCCTGTTACTCAACGTGATCCTTCCACTTCCCTAAAAGAAAAGGGCAGTCAGTACCTTGTTCTCGCGAAGGCGGAGATTTTGGTGTTTGTTTCCTTCTCGATGCCAGAAATCAGCCTAAAATCCCTAGCTCAGGAAGCACAGAAACATGCAGGCACGCATGTTCATGCCATTCTGATCATGCGAGGGCTTTATCAAGACAGCTTTGTCAAAACAGCCTCGAAGCTTCATGAGCTTGGCATTGCTGTCGATATCCATCCTGAGCTGTTTGAGACCCACCATGTTACATCGGTTCCGACCTTTATCAGGCTTGAAGATGGGGAGGCAATTTATAGTCTGAGAGGAAATGTAACGTTGGGTTTTGCTGCGAAGACGTTTGAAGAGCAGCAAGTTAAGGAGGTATCATGAATATCCGATCTCTCTTTGTGCAAATGGTTATCTTTTTCTTGTCAAACGCTTCGGCGCATGCTGGACAGGCAGAAACTTATCAATCAGGGCAGTCTGTTGCTTCTTCCTTGGCAAGTGGCGTCACCGGCGCGGCAAAATCCACGAATCCTCATGACATACCCGGGTTCCAAACAGACAAGCCCAAGGAAGCTTTTCTGGATGCGGGATCATTAGGGGATGCTGCCCTTGCAGAATCCGGAAACAATGAGGCAGCACAGCACCTTCATGCCCAAGCGCAAGATCGGAAAAGCTTTAAGATTGATCCCAACTCAGACCCATTGTTTACGGAAGCTCTCCAGGCAGTTGCGGATCCACAAAAAGCCCTGAAAGAGCAAATTACAGAAGCTCTCGATTCAAGTGGGGGAGGTTCAGAAGTCGTCAAGACCTGCGAAGAAGGAGGGGAGGAGTTTCAGCAGTCTTGCTCAAAGCAATTACAAATTACTCTTAACATCACGCCTGCATCAAAAAAAACCGTTTACTCTTGTCCTGGTCACGCCAAGAAGGCAAGGAAAGGGTGGAGCATGCATTACAGCCATTGGACAGAGTATTGCGGTAATCGTAATTGCACCTCAACAGTAGTAGACGTCCCTAAAGTAGTCGAAGTAGCAAGTGAAAAATGGATCGACGGATGCGCCGTCCTGGAAAACCTCACTGAACAGGGCCTCTGCCGCTATGAGAGCAAAACCACAAGCTTAAAAAACGAAACAAAAACCATCCAGGGGGAACCTATTACCCGCGATCATTTTGAGGAACAATACCGTTACACGTGCTTTAAAGCCTCTCCTGTTTCCAACTCTTGTGCAGGATTACGGGAAAAGGGATGTTTTCAGATTAAATCTGATTGTAAGGAACGCATTGGAAATGTTTGTGTTCTGTGGCAGCAAACCTATAGCTGTCCCTCGAGCAAGAAGTCTCTGAAATCCTACCGGGCCTCCAACAAAGAAAATCCCTTTTGCTTAACGGGAAACTGTGCCGATACCTCTTATGAAGAGAATAACGAGATGATGAATACCATGAGCCATCTCTATGCGTTACGGGAAGCCCAGAAGGATTTGAGGGATTTCAAGGTCATCTTTAAAGGTACCCACCGTTGGTGCACGCGAAACTGCTTAAACTTTCGGGATTGCTGCGGAGCCGGAAACGGATGGGGCGTATCGTTACACCTGTCTTCTTGTGATGCCAAGGAAATAGAACTGAAAACCTTACGTGATAAACATTTATGCGTCCAGGTTGGCACCTATTGTGCCGAAAGGGACAAGGTTTTTAACAGTTGCCTTCGCAAAAAAACCACCTTCTGCTGTTATGGCACCAAAATGGCGCGCCTGATTCAAGAAAATGGCCGTGCTCAGTTGGGTCTTGGATGGGGAAACGTTGAATCGCCGGATTGCAATGGGCTATCTCCTGAACAATTAAGCCGGATTGATTTCAGCAAAATCAACTTTTCTGAAATCTTTGAGGAAATCAAAAACAATACAGTTGCTAAAGACCAAGGGCAGTCCCTCGCCACGTTGAGTGCCGAACGACTTAAAGAAAATATGACGCTTCTGACCAAGCCCTCTGCTGATACAAAGCATCTCGGCGCACAACATCATGATGCAAAATCTACTGAAGAGCTTCAAAAGCTGAAAGAGAAGGGATTGTGATGCGTTACGACTTGAGAGTCACTGTTATGTCAAAGCCACTTTCAGAATCACCTATTCTAAAGGTGCTTGTTCTTTTGTTGGTTAGCTTCTTGATCATCAAGGCAAGCTTTGCAGAGTCCTTCTTTGGGGCACATGCGCGAGGATGGCATTGGTATGAGATCTTGTCTGAACCTGACAAGGAAGACAAAGTCATCTCGGATGAGCAACCTCTCAAAGATTCCTCTCGTCCTCAAACGCCCACAGAGCTTATCAAAGCCTATCGGGAAGTTTTGGAAAGTCGTCTGCATGCAGCACTCCTCAATCCAACACCTCAAAACATCAAGCTCTATCAAGAAATGCAAAAAGACTTGATGAATCGATCCCAAATGTTTGCAACGGTGTGGATGCAAAATGTGTTTCAAACCCCTGAGTTGGATCACACATTGGTATCTCCTGTGAATCAACAGGGGCGTCACCTTCAAGTTGACCTTGAAAAAAATCGTGCCGCCAGAACCATCCAAAACCTATCTCAGGAATACGGCTTGTTTTTCTTTTTTTCCAGCGATTGCCCTTACTGCCATCAGTTCGCGCCTATCGTAAAGCGGTTTGCAGAAACTTATGGGTGGGAGGTCATCGCCATCAGCGTAGATGGAGACGCGTCTCGCACAGGCGCGTCTAGTACAGACACGTCTGGCACAAGCGCACCTGACAGCAGACTTCTGGCAGAGTTTCCCAATGCACAAAACGATAATGGCTTGTTTAACGCATGGGGTATCAAGGTATTACCTGCTTTGTTTGCCGTTAACCCAAGAACAGAACAGGTCATCCCGATTGCTTATGGGCTTACCTCCCTGGATGAAATGGAAAATCGGGTGATGACGTTGATTGGGGGTAAACCATGAAGTTTATACAAAGGGCCATAAGCTGCCTTATTTTAATCTCTTGCCTAACCTCACAAGTTACAGCAAAAGGTATTGGGGAAGACCTGATGGTTTTCTTCAACCGCTCAGGGATCGCTAGCAATGTTACCATGCCTGGGGCTTATCAGGATCAAACGGCGGGATTTTATACAGGCGGGAGCATTGTTACCCGCAATGCTGTTCGTAATGTGCAGCTTGCAACTGTGCAAATGCCAGGTTTTCGTGCGGGATGCGGCGGTATCGATGCCTGGATGGGGGGATTTTCGCACATCAAGTCACAAGAGTTGGTCAATATGCTGCGTAATATTGGGTCAGCCGCCGCAAGTTATGCTTTTATGCTCGCCATGCAAACAGTTTCCCCTCAAATCTATAATATTATGAACGAGATCAACAACTTGGCTACACAGATCAACCAGACCAATATCAATTCCTGTGAGGTTGCCGCCACAGCGATCGGCGGCCTCTGGCCAAAATCCGACCAATCCAGCAAGCATTTGTGTCAATCGATGGGAACAAACCTGGGCTCCTTTTCCGATTGGTCAGCGGCGCGTCAAGGCTGTGGGGTAGGAGGAGATCGGGAGCGAGTTTTAAAAACACATGGGACAGACCCACGCTACAAGGACATGTTGGTGGGCGAATTCAATCTAGCCTGGAAAGCAATTCAGGCCAATGCGTTCTTAAGTGCCGATAAGGAACTCGCCCAACTGTTCTTGACCCTTGTGGGGTCGATCATTGTGCGCTCTGAGGGCATTGGGGAAGACAAGCCTTATCAAGTCATCAATTTGCCTGGCCATGCAGATCGGGATGATGTCATTACGGGGCTCCTTATCGGGGGAGCCACACCAATCTATGCTTGTGACGATGAGGCTTGTTTAAACCCAAGACTTTCTCAAATCAATCTTTCCGATAAGCATGCCTTACAAAAGCGAGTTCATGTCATTTTAGAATCTCTGGTGCAAAAGATTTATGAAGATGGGGAACCTACAGAAGAAGAGAAAGACTTTCTCAATTCGACGCGCCTTCCTGTGTTCAAGATGCTCAATGTCTTGACGGCGTTTCGCAAAGGCCATGCGCCCCTTGATATTCATCAATATGCCGACTTGATCGCCCTGGATATTCTCTACAAGTACGTGCTGGAGGTCATTGACATTGTTCATGACAGTGTTACCCAACTCCGCGCTGTCCAGGTGGATGACAGCCATATGGAGCGGTTTTTGAAGCAGCTTCGTGTTGCACGGGAACGCATTACGACCCGTCGCAACAATGCCTTCCAGCATATGGACAATGTGTTGTCTTTTGTACAATCCACCCAGCTTATTGAAAAGCAGTTGCATGTGATGATGGGAAGTTTAACGTCCGAGTCCAATACGATGTAAGGAGGTAACAATTCTGCTTATGAACAACTGCGTCGCTCGATCTTGCGCTTGCCGGGGAATCGTATACGATTCCCACTGACCTTAAGTCAGCTCCGCTCCGGTTCTTGATTTAGCTCCGCTGACCTTCGGTTGCCTCATAATCTGAATTGTTTAAGGGAATTAGATAAAATGCAGTTTCAAATCATTACTTTTGGCAATGGCGAAATTTTGAAAAGTGTTTTGGACGCAATTGCCATGTGCTTGAACACTGAGACAGGCACCCTTTATACGCCCCTCTTGCGCATTGGCATGATCTTCGGGGTGTTTTGGGCTGCTATTTATTCCATCTGGGGGGATTTTCTAAAAGCCTGGGGGCGGGCCACACTTCCTTTTATCTTTATTCCTCCCTTGCTATTTATACCTTCTTCGACTGTCTACATCCATGATGTCGTCAATAACTATCGAGACAAGGTGGATCATGTCCCTTATGGCCTGGCCTATGTTAGTCATTTTGTCAGCCAGATTGGCTTTGAAGTTACCAAGCAAGTTGATCGGGTTTTTGCCAATGTGGATGACCTAAAGTATCACAAGTCCGGCTTCCTCATGGCCTCTAACCTCATCCAACAGGCTAAGGCATTCCGTATTACCAACGAAGACGTGGCGGAGAACATGCGGAATTTCGTATGCCAATGCGTAGCCTATGAAGCCATGCTGGGTTATAAATACACGCTTGAAGACCTGCGGCACACCTCTGATCTCTGGGGGCTGGTTTCGGCTAATCCCTCAAAAATCCGGTCGTTTGTGTGGCGACAGCCCCACAAACAAGGCGAACCCGCAAATCCTCCTGAAATCATCAGCTGCAAGGAAGGTGTGAATCGGCTCAACCAAATTTGGGCACCGGAGCTGGATCGGGCAAAGACGATGTTTGGTATAAGGTTGTTTGGCCATACCAACCCCCTCACAGCACGGGGGGAGTTCTTGAAATACCTTCCTGCCAGTTATGGGTTTTTATCAGGCTTGACCAAAAGCGCCGATCAAATCCTGAAACAACAAATGATGATTCATGCCATGGTGGACGGCATCGAACAAAAGTCTACGTCCTTGGGAAATGCGCCAAATTTTGCAGCACGACGGGCTTACCTTCAACAAAGATCAACTTATGAGACGTTGGGAGCTATGGCTTCTGAAAGCCTCATGACCATGAAAGCCATCCTTGAAGCCATTGTGTATGCTTCTTTCATTTTTCTGGTGCCTCTAGCGGTCTTACCCTTTGGGATTAAAATTCTCCTGTCTTGGTTACAGACTTTGCTCTGGCTTCAGATGTGGGCTCCTCTCTACGCGGTTCTTAACTTTATGATGAGCATGGGGGCACGGTCAAAGTCTATTGGGCTGCTGTCCGTTTCCAATCCCGATGGTGTTACCATTGCTTCCTCGGTGGGACTTATGAATCTCAATGCCGATATGGCGGCTATGGCAGGATATTTGGCCATGAGCATACCGTTTCTGGCCATCGCCCTCGTCAAGGGTGTCGGCTCGTTTGTCCATATGGCCTCTCATTTGGGGAATGTTTCCCAAGGGGCGGCTTCACAAGCTGCCGGAGACGCTGTATCCGGCAATTATAGCTTTGGGAACGTTTCTGAGGGCAATCAGCAGATCGCCAATACAAGCATGCTCTCTCAAAGCCGAGCCGCCAGTTATCGGGCGGGAGCTTTCCAGCTTGTAGATGGCAGAGAGGATATAACCACGATGGCGGATGGCACACAAATCGCCAATCTGGGTGTCTCGAATTTGCCCGTTAGCGTAAACAGGCATGAAGCCAAAACAGCCCAGGTATCGGAAATGGCTGCCAAAAGCTACCAGACAGCCTTCAATCAATCAGAAAGTTCTGCTGCCAGCCTGGCTAGCTCCTACCGACAGATGGTTGATCTCAGCAACAACCTTGCCAAATCCGAATCCATGGCTGATGGCATGAGTTCAGGAATCAGCGCAGAACAATCCCAAGCCGTCCAAGCAGGGGCGCAAATCATTGAGGATTTTGCCACAAACCATAACATGAGTGTCGAAAAAGCCGCCAATTTGTTTGCTGAAGCCAGTGTGGGGGGCGGCATCTTCTGGAAAGGAGCTGTTGGTGGTAAAGCGTCATTAAACGCATCTGATCAAGAAATGCTTCAGGAAGCCCGGAAGTATATGGAAGACAAACATTTTCAGGAAGCGACCCGGCAAGCTTCTCAGGCTTCTAAAAACCTTTCCCATACTCTATCAGATGAATCGTCAAAACGGTTAGCTGAAGGGGTATCCGGATCTTATGAAAAGGGAATGCAACAACGGCAGGAAGCCTCGAAAAGCTATAGTGAAGCCGAATCCTTAAACACACAGGCAATGAACATGCAGGCAAATTCAGCCGCCATCAATGCCAACGATAACCAGCAATTTTTTGAATGGCTTGCCGATCAACGTTCCGATAATACCACGGGCAAGATCGGGCATCGGGGAGCCGCTGACATCATATCAAGGCGACCAGATGAGGCTATGGCCTGGGCGAATAAATTCATGTCTGAAGAAGGCTTGCTCCCCCATGAACCGCTGAACGCCAATCCTCAAAAAATGAAAGAAAGCTATCAGGCTGAAACGCGGCATCAGGTTTATACCCCAACAACAACGCCACTTGAGGCTGTAAAACAGCAACTTCCCCCCGAATTTAACCATCCTTTCGGGAGCGAGGGGGCCGTGTTTGGCAACAATCCCTCCCAAGCTACGCCTGACAGCCCAAAGTACCTACCTGATCGTGAAACACCTCTTGCCCAAAACCCTGCCGTCCATAACCAGGAAGCTTCGGCCTTTGCCAGTAACCTGGCAGCCCGGGGGGAGAAACTGAGGGAGGATGGGTTCAATGCTATAGAAGACGCCAACAAAACAGTTGAAAAGGCGTCAACAACCCTCACACAGCACGGGTCAAAGGTCCAGAAAAAGGTTAAGGATCAGGAAGGAAGGTCAGTCATAGGTAAGGTCGGCGAAAAGCTGGGAACAGAAACGTACGACACAATCTTCGGGGAGCCACAGCGAAAATGAGCCTAATCGTACCGAATGTAAGATCCCATATCCCTGATATGGTTCGCCGACGTTCCAGAAATATCAGGGTTTCCCCATTGTTTATGAAGTGGCTGGAAATCGTCACGCCCCCGCTTGTCATAGGAGGCGTTGGGTTTTATGAACTGCTTGGCCCAATCAAGAAGAATCGCCCCAAGCAAAAAACCGCAAGCGTTTTCCCCCTGGATAGGTCCTGCGAGGATTGCCTTAGCAATAAAGTAAGAAACGAAAAGGGTAAAAAAATGCCTTCTTACAAACTTGACGATTTTTTTAGGTTTAGAGCAAATATTCTCTTCTTTATTGCCTTCCTGCCCCATTGTTTACGTCTCCTTTTTGGTATCTTTGAATATAGCCGCCTAATCAATACCTTATCATACTTTTTAATAAAAACAAACAGATCACTCATAAGAGAAATAGGAGTTAGAGATTATGAGTGTTAAAAGCACCACACAGGGAAAGCAAGTTACCCTCCATAATGGCGACCCTATGTTACCTCTATCTGGCGTTTGTATTGCCGCTAACCAGGTAACGACACATATCATTAATGCGGATTGCGCCATCGCTCTCAAAGCCTTGCCAGCGATGAGCGTTGACCTGGTGATGACCTCGCCTCCCTACGCTGATCAACGCAAACATACATACGGAGGTATTCCAGCGGATCAATACGTCGCGTGGTTCTTACCCATAGCGGACGAGCTTTACCGCGTATTAAAACCCAAAGGCTCATTTATTCTAAATATCAAAGAGCGTGTCGTTAACGGCGAACGGCATACGTATGTAATGGATCTTATCATAGCAATGAGAAAGCGGGGTTGGCTGTGGACAGAAGACTACATCTGGCATAAATGCAACGCTTACCCGGGTAAATGGCCGAATCGCTTCCGTGATGCCTGGGAGCGATGTGTACATTTTACCAAGGCAAGAGAGTTTGCCATGCACCAGGAAGCCGTTATGGTTCCCATGGGAGATTGGCAATACGCGCGCCTCAACTCTTTAAGAAAAGCCGATCATGTACGACAGGAATCCAGAACAAATAGCGGCTTTGGAAAGAATACAGAAAATTGGATCGGTCGGAAAATGGCATATCCCACCAATGTCCTGCACCTGGCTACTGAATGTCGTAATAAAGGTCATAGTGCCGTATTTCCAGAAAGCCTTCCTGAGTGGTTTATCAGGCTCTTTACCAAAGTTGGCGATACTGTACTTGATCCCTTCATGGGATCCGGCACAACGTTACGAGTTGCTCATCGCCTGGGTCTTCACTCAATTGGGATAGAGCTATTAGCAGCGTATTGCGATGCAGCAGCTGCACAAATTGAGAAAAAATGCATCTGTAAAGCTAAAGAATCTTCAACAAGCAGATCCTTCCCATCTTCCAAAAACAGAGTATGCAGGAGTAAAAATCCATGAGTTTTAAAGTTTTTACACAAGGTGGGCAAGTTACCCTCCACAATATCCGTATGTTCCGTCAAGTATTTATCGTAACCTTTTTGATTACAGTGATTTCTGGCGGCTTATTTTGGGGATATAAAACCTGGTTCGACTATACCCCTTATCAACGATACATCATTAGCTCTGCCTGGTGGGTGGATATCAAACTATCGGTTTCTGGCGACAAAAACCGAGAAAGCCAGGTATTCCGGTATGAAAATGGCCATGAAGAAATCGTTCCATGTCTTACCATCAAGAACAACAGAACGATCCAATTATGGGTAAAGGCTTTCGAAGATCAAGCCTGGCATAATGCCTATTTGTCTCTCTGGTTTATGGGAGGGACGTTTCTTTTAATTTGCGGATTCTGGATATGGCGCGGCAGGGCTAAGAAAGCCAAGGAAATTCTGTCTGGGCTAGAAGTTGTCAACCCCAAAATTCTCAAAAAAATGATGAAGGAGGATGCGTCGTTGTTTCATGTTGGCGGCATCCCTTTACGAAAAGATTCCGAGACGCAACATCTCCTTGTTTGTGGCACAACGGGTACCGGAAAAAGCACCTGTTTCTTTGAGCTTTTACCTCAGATCAGAAAAGCTGGGCAACGGGCTATTATTGTGGATACCACGGGCGAGTTTGTGGCGCGCTATTATCGGGAAGGGCAAGATATCCTTATCAATCCGTTTGATGATCGAACCCAAGGTTGGACACCCTGGATCGACTGTACATCCCCCTACCATTACGATGAAGTGGCCGCCGCCTTTATTCCGCAAACAGGGGGAGACAAGTTCTGGTCAGATGCGGCGCGCACCATTTTTTCTGAAACATTGAAGCATCATGCAAAAACAGACAATTATGATACCGGCTACATGCTCCATATGCTTTTGACCGTTCCATTAAGGGAACTGTTCCTATATTTGGGAGAAACACCCGCTGCGAGCCTTGTTGATCCCGCAGGGGATCGTACCGCCATGTCTATACGCGCTCACTTGAGCGCATATCTGAAGCCTCTTGTATTTCTTCCCAAAAATCGTCCTGTATTTTCAATTCGGGAATGGGTGTGCCAGGCACCAGAAACCAAGCGCCAGAGCTTGCCTCCAGCAAAGGTGGGAGGATCAGCGGCACAGCCAGATCATGCACAAGGCGAAACACCAGATCAGCCTCAATGGGTCTTTATTACTGGAACGCCAGACCAGCGGGAAACCTTGCGCCCCTTCCTTACAGCCCTGACAGGTAGTGCCGTTAATGCCTTGATGGGCTGCACCCCCGATCGCGACAGACGGCTATGGTTTATCATTGATGAGTTGGCATCCCTTCATAAACAGGAAGCCCTCCCGAAAGCCCTGGCGGAAATCCGTAAATATGGGGGATGTATCGCGGTAGGCTTGCAGGACATTCCCCAGCTTCAGGCCCAATATGGCCGTGCAGAGGCTGAGTCCCTGGTCAGCCTCCTGAACACTCGGGTTATTTTTAGAAACGGGCATCCGGATACGGCAAGGGTCATGTCCCAAATGCTGGGAGAGCAGGAAGTCAGGGAAGCAGTCGAGGGCATCTCCTATGGCGCGAACTCCATACGGGATGGTGTGTCTTTGAATGACCAGAACAAGATGAAGCCTGTGGTTACTCCCACACAGTTGATGAGCCTGGAAAATCGGGAAGCCTATCTCAAACTTCCTGGCAACTTGCCTATAACCAAGATCAAGTTCGAGATTCCTTCTTCTGACCTTATCTGTCCTGATTTTGTTCCCATTCAAGATTATAAGCCACCAGAGGGAAGTGATCCATCAACGTTAGAACTTGAACAGCAAGTTAGAGAACATGAATGAGAGCTGGCATGACAGACAAATCTGTATATAGGCACCCCTTGACAATGCACATAGCAGGCTCGCCTGAACAAGCGCACTTGAACAGGCGCGCCTGCGGGGGAAATGAATAACATTGGAAGGACTAAAGAGGTAGCGATGAAGATTTAACAAAATGAGGGTTAAACAATAGTTAGAAGATATAAGCATCAGGTACTGGAACCAAACACTAACTTTAAGGAGCAAAAACGATGAAAACGAAAAAATTCTGTCCCTTTTACCAAACAAGCCTCGGGGAAATGATCCAGGGAGATTCGGTAGAGGTTCTGAGGACGCGAGAGGCGAACACCGTCGATCTCATCATGACGAGCCCTCCTTTTGCCCTGATTCGTAAAAAAGAATATGACAATGCTCACGCGGACGTGTATCTCGATTGGTTCCGACCTTTTGCAGAACAATTCCATCGGGTTTTAAAAGAAACAGGCAGCCTGGTTATTGATATCGGCGGCGCTTGGAAAAATGGCCAGCCCACACGCAGCCTATACAATTTCAAACTGCTAATTATGCTGTGTGAAGAGATGGGTTTTCATCTGGCACAAGATTTATACTGGTGGAACCCCGCAAGGCTTCCTACCCCGACGGAATGGGTAGCGATACGGCGCATTCGCCTCAAGGACGCGATTAATACGATTTGGTGGCTTTCAAAAAGCCCCTGGCCTAAAGCCAGCAACCGAAGGGTACTTCAACCCTATAGCGCCAGTATGAACCAATGGTTATCCACCAATCATACAAAAGGGGCAAACCAGGTAAATCATCGATTTGGTACCCGATTCAGCCGAAATAACGGGGCAGCCATTCCACCTAATCTGATTGCCCTTCCGAGCGCGCCGAACAAAAATCCCTATATCCGCTATTGCCGGACAAAGGTTTTATCCCCTCATCCAACGCCCTTTCCATCTGAATTACCAGAATACTTCGTACGGATGCTCACTGACCCAGGAGATATAGTCATAGATCCTTTCGCTGGAAGCTGCACCACCGGAGAGGTTTGTGAAAAACTCAACCGTCGTTGGCAGTGCATTGATTTATCAGAAGTCTACCTCAAAGGCGCTGTCGGGCGTTTTGAAGGGGCCACTTTTCAGGACAAGCATGGCCAGGGCAAGCTTACCCAAAATACGTGCGGCGGAAAGAAAGCCGCCAATGATTCAGGTGCTTCCGATAGACATATTCCCGGTAAGAAGATGAGCCAGACAGAAAAGTTCCCATACTATTGTATTCCAAAACCAGGAATTTTTTGGGATAGCCATCAAACACGCGTATCTCCGAGTGATACTTTGCCGATAGACGGTGGAAAGCAGAGACAAGCTAATTTGTTAGGAACGATCGCGTTAGCAAGCAACCCGTTAGGAACTAACCTGTTCCCGTGTCAGGAAGGTCATTCAAAGACACGTACGTTTGCGACACGTGTATCTGCGACACGTGTATCTGCTGGGATTTTAAGAAAAAAGGGTTAAAGGGAAAGCAAGAGAAAACAAAGCAACTCAAAAGGGAGTATTTTGTCATGTCAGAAACGCGCATATCTGCATCTTTAGAAAAACAGACTGAATGGATCATGAGTAATATCCTTGCTAACAAAGGATGGCATATGAATGGGGACGCATCGCAAAAAAATGTATTTCAAGCACCCATTTATTCAGGATCCGCGTATCTACAGCATCTCAACAAACTAAAAGGCAAACCGGATTATATTCTCTGCCAGATAGGAACACAAAAACCCCTTGCCATTATTGAAATTAAAAAAAGCGGTGCAGATTTGCAAGAAACGCTTAGGCAGGGCATAGAATATGCGAAAGTCCTGAATATTCCTCTGGTTTTTGCGATGAATGGAATTTATTGCGAAACCTGTTTTGTACCGAATGGCAAAAGCCTGTTTCTGAATGGAAATGAAGTCAAACAGCTCATCAGAGAATCCGAAGTGCTGAAATTTGTGGAGGAAAACTCAAACGATGTTTACACGATACCATCCAACATTGTGGCATCAAGAGATAGTTTAATGACCATCTTCAAAAACCTGAACTATATCTTGAAAAGTGAGGGCTTAAGAGCTGGAATAGAAAGGTTTAACGAGTTTGCCAATATCCTGTTTTTAAAATTATTGAGCGAAAATCATAGACACTCGTGCCATAGGCACTTGTGCCGCAGACATTCGTGCCATGGACACGCGTGTCTACAAAAGTCGTGGTGGGAGTCGATTAAAGCCCAATCAAATGAGGGCGTCATAGGGTATATTAATGGTTCTGTGATGCAAGAGATTCAAGGTAAATATGGCAACGATGTCTTTACCCCACTCCTCATCAAAAACCCTGAAACCTTGCGTCATATCATCGATAGCCTTGATCCTCTTATGTTGTCGACAGTTGACAGCGACGTAAAAGGGGATGCTTTTGAATATTTTCTTGCACAAACCTCGTCGACAGAAAATGATCTGGGAGAATATTTTACGCCAAGAAACGTCGTTAAAAGTGTCGTCAACCTTGTTGACCCAAAATTGCAGGAAACGATTTATGACCCTTTTTGTGGAACAGGTGGTTTTTTAACAGGTGTCGTTCAGCATATGAAAGAAAACCATGCCGCTGAAGGCACACTGGACACTTTAAAGCAGAATATGCTTTTCGGCAGGGAAATAACGACAACGGCCAGGATTGCCAAAATGAACATGATATTGCAGGGTTTTGGACATAAGGGCATTCAGCAAATGGATAGCCTTGCCAATCCTGACTACATTGGTAAAGGCAATAAACCCCTAAAATTTGATGTCATAGTCACAAATATGCCATTTTCGCAACCTATCGCCCGAAAGGTGCTGGCAGAAAATGGGAAGATAAAAACAGAAAATCATATTAGCCCCCTTTATTACAATGGCATTGCCAAAAATAGTGGCGACGCCGCTTGTGTTCTGCATTGCCTGAGAAACTTGAAAGAAGGCGGCAGAATGGCTTTGGTGGTGCCAGAAGGGTTTTTATTCAGAACAGACCTTGCCAATGTCCGTGCATTTCTGCTCTCTAAGGCAAAATTGCACGCAGTTATCTCGTTACCCCAAGGAACTTTCTTGCCCTATACACGGGTCAAAACCGACATCCTGTATTTTACGAACGCCCATAAACCCAACAACCAAAAAGAATACTGGTTTTTTGATGTCAAGAATACAGGTGTAACCCTTGATAATCACAAAAAGAAAATCAGCGGAATGAACGATTTTGACACAATAGACGCATCTGACCTCAAAAGACCGAGAACGGATGCTACGCGTGTCGGCAACAATCCGGACTCAAAAACCCATATGCTTGAGATGGGTTTTAAAATTATCGACCTTAATAAAGTGAAAGATGACCACTATAACTTGGCAAGAAGCGTTCACGGTGACGTTAGGGAAAATGGCGTTTATAAATCCATTAAATTAGGGAATAAAGACTATTTTGAGATTGTGTCCGGCGATACCCCAAGTAAGGACAATGCCGAGTATTGGGAAAATGGGAATATCAATTGGGCAACTTTAACAGATTTGCCGAGTTTTCATGGTATAAACAAAGTTTCAAATACGAATAGAAAGATTACCGAAAGGGGATTGAAGCATTCTGGCGCAAAACTCCTTCCTGTTGGCTCTGTCATGGTATCGACGAGGGCTACGATCGGAAAAGTCGGCATCGTTACGGAAAAAGAGCTGGCAACGAACCGGGGTTTTAGCAATATCATCATAAAGAAGAGCGAAATTATGCCCGAATACCTTGCCTATGTCATCAAGCTCCAAAAGGAAAAACTGGAGTCATTGGCAAAGGGCACAGCATTTCCGGGAATTTCCAAATCAGATCTTGAAACGATAGAGATTCCGTTGCCGTCTCTTGAGATCCAGAGAAAAATAATACAAGAGCTAGATAACAGACGCCCATCTATCAATAATGGGGAAGACTTTATAGAAAGCTTTAATAGGCAAGGAGAATACGGGTTTGGCGATGCAAGCAACAGGAACCTTAAGGCTATTCAAGATTTTTGCGATATAAATCCCCCAAGAACAAAACTGGATAAAAATCTCCCTGTTTCTTTTGTTGATATGGCAACTCTGCCGATTAATGGATACAAGTTTGACCACCATGAAATAAGGCCCGTAAAAGATGTTGAAAGAGACTATCGGCAATTTAAAGAAAATGATGTCTTGCTTGCAAAAATCGCCACCAGCTTTGAAAATGGCAAATGCGGTATCGCCGTTAACCTTAAAAATCAATATGGCTTCGGCTCAACAGAGCTTGTCGTATTAAGGGCAGGGAAAAATATACTCCCCGAATATCTTTATGGGCAAGTTTCAAGCGAAGAATTTAGAAATGCTGGCAAATGCTTTATGAGGGGTACAGGCCCACAAAGGGTGCCGCTTGATTTTATCAAAAACTATAAAATACCCATCGTCACCATTGACCAACAGAAAAAAATCATAGCTGAATGGGAAGGAGGCCATAAGCTTGCTGCAAATCATTCAGGGGGACAGAAATTAAAAAGTAAAAGGGACAACCTGACATCGACATGGGAACAAAGCGCAATAAAAGCCCATTCTGTTAAACTCGGTGAAATCTGCACTATTGTCATTGGAGGAACCCCATCTCGTAAAGATTCAAGTTTTTATGGCGACAATAACTTATGGGTAAAAATCAGAGATATCAAACAGAGGTACGTTATCGATACAGAGGAAAAAATTACAGATGCAGGGGTTGCTAACTCTAACGTTAAATTGCTCCCAAAGGGCACCTTGCTCTTTAGTTTCAAACTGACCATTGGAAAAGTTGCCTTTGCTGCCAGGGAGCTTTACACAAACGAAGGGATTGCCGGGCTTATTCCAAAGGACAATCGCGTCCTTTCAAAATATCTTTATTATTTGTTGCCCAGGTTAGATTATTTACCCTACATCCACAACACAGCAAAGGGAAAAATGCTCAATAAAGCGAGCATGGAGTCAATCGAAATTCCATTGCCGTCTCTTGAAAGTCAGGAAAGGTTCATACAAGAACTGGAGACCAAAGAAGATGAAAAGGAAAACCTCTTAAAGAAAGCGGCAAATTTAACGGAAATCCAAAACGATAAAATCACGGAATTCATTGCAAAGGCAAGGTGGGTGATATGATTAGGAACTTCAGTTGTGAAAGATTAAAAGAATTGGCTAACCCCTTGAACAAGAAACATTTTTTCTTGAATTGACGAATATAGATTTGACTCTGGCTCGCCTTCCATTGTAGTCTTGCAGTGTAAGATGGAGATGGTTGGTAAAGTAAGCTGAAATCTCCACCTTTAACAAGTGTTACGAGTGGTTCGTAACATGGACGTGACGTACAGGCGCTTCAAACACCTGCACGCCACTAGCCACAACCAAACGATATAGGTTTGATCATGGATAAGCACAACATAACCCACATTGTGGGTCTCTTCAATCTAATCCTTAAAAGGCCGAAAGGCCGAAAATTTAACCTCTTACCTCACATTGAATGAGGGAGGGCGGGACTTTTGTCCCATCCTCTTTTTATGGTGTGGCGGTAAGGGGTAGGTACGTCTGTATTTTCAGTCGTCTTCTCGCCTACGCGAGGACATGTGTGCTTTTGGATTGTCCCATTCTTCCTAATCGCTACACGTTAGCCTAAACAAAGGCAAAACCTTGACCTATGCTATTTCAAAGGCAGGGATGGGATTTGCCAAAAGGAGAACTTTACCATGTTAGTACTATTTGATTTACCAAAGAACGTGATTCACGCATTCAATACTTATGGCACGCTTTATAACCACATAGAAAGCCTCGAAAGGAACAGGGGAAAGGGCAAGTGGGTCTTTGCTCTCCATTCCCATCAGCGCATGATGTCTTATTACAGATATATCCGTGATCGAAAGGCTTATGTACAATCTGCAGCAACCTTTGAAGAAGGTCTGGAAGAAGCCCTGAAGCAAGCCGTAGCAGGAAAGCTTGTCCCCACAAGAGCTAAGAGCCAAGAAAAAAGCGAAGAGGTCGAGAACTTCGACATCCTTGAAATCATCAACGGCAATGTGAAAAAATCTGTTTTCATTCGCGTCACACCAGATGTCGATGTCGGGTCTCTCCAACAAAAATGGTGCCAGAATTATTGTAAGGCCCACGGCTATAAGTTATTTGAGGTTTTCAGTCCCGCCGATTTCAAAGAAAGAGGAGGTCAAGATGCTTATGCTGCTGGATGACACCTATCAAGTCATTAAAACATTTAAAACGGATGTAGGGCTTTTCCTTCACCTTCAGGAAAATTGTAAAAACCTGGATGAACAGTCAAGGCACAATTGGAATTTTAGTCGGTATTCACATAAGCTGCTTGCTCCCTTTGTGAAAGAAATGCAAGGAAAGTCTTTTGTGGATATGGCGCGGCAAGCGTGCCAACAGGAAGAGGACTTGATCGTCATGTGTACGGG
This sequence comes from Candidatus Finniella inopinata, assembly GCA_945877185.1. Taxonomy (GTDB): domain Bacteria; phylum Pseudomonadota; class Alphaproteobacteria; order Paracaedibacterales; family VGCI01; genus VGCI01. The sequence continues at coordinate 18,727 of CAMCRD010000015.1, forward strand.
AGACGAAGAAAACCCCTCCCTCTTCCTCTCAACGCCCGACCTGAACGTCGATGCCTTACGAAAAGAGTGGTGTAAACTTTTTTGCAAAGCCCACAAGCTATATGTTGTGACAAAGTGAATTGAGAGTGGAGTTTTTCATTGAAACTAAAAACCACAGTTACTGGCGATAAAAGAGAAGCTATACTCTATTAGAAGTTTGGAAAACTTGGAGGAATATACTCATTTAACCTGAAGGTACTGTTGAGGACTTGAAAATTATCATTGATCCTGCTCTTTAACGAATTGGCAATTTTGCAGTGATATTTTATTCTATGCTGGCTAAAGGGATTGAGTATGTGGAAGCTGGATTATAGACTATTACGAAACACAGTATAGAGGACGTGTTATTAAAGGACTGCAAAAAAAGCTGCTGAGTTTGGATATGTCCTTGCACCTTTAATACCTACGATAGTTGTTGAAAAATAGATTAACCATGATTAAACATTTTTTAAACATCGGAAAACTGCGGTCCTTAAGAGGAGTTACTTAGGAGTTTTTTATAGTTTCAGTTAAAGGGTTCATTCCTGAGCATTTTTCAGATTTTTTTCTGAACGCACGTTTCGATTAACTTGCTTTATATACAAACCACACCAGCTTGATTACCTGGAAGAACAGGATATTTTTCACGATGTATTTGCTTATATTTCCTTGTTGACAAATCCCATATTTGATGATTTTATGCAGGAATTCAGCCGTAAGGAACTAGAAGTCATAGACTGTGATTTGGGAAAGTTTGCAGCAACTCTATATTTGTTCACAGTAGAGTTTGGGTATATAAAAACATCTGATGGTATGGGTATTTACAGTGTGCACCTTGTATCGTCTAAATGTGAATCTTTACCCTCCTAAATTCCGATCGGCCAGTGGAAATCAAATTTGATGCTAGAAGAGTTATGAAAACGCAAATCAGGAGACGTACTTTGTTATTAATAGGTTTGAAAACTCTTGCACACATTACGCGTCCTGGACTGGAATGATGTGTGGGGTACATGCTAGCATTTTCTTGAGACTCAAGAGATTATGTTTATTAACAATTAAGAATAAAATACATAGGGGAAAGTTATGGAGAAGATTTGTTTAATCGATAAAGTGTGTATTCCGTGTCAGGGTGGTACACCACCCCTAGATCGAGCTATGGTAGAAAAATTTCTAGCTGAACTTGGAGCAGACTGGCAAATCAATGCTGCTGGTCATTTGTATAAAGAGTATGTGTTCGACAATTTTATGCAACCTCTTGGTTTTCTGAATAAAATCGCTAAGATAGCGGAACATGAGGGCCATCACCCTGACTTAACTATAGCTTGGGGAAAGTGTGTCGTCGAAATTTGGACTCATAAAATTAACGGTCTCACTGAGAGTGATTTTATTTTAGCTGCTAAAATTGGAGCCATAACATGATAAATACGGAGAAAATTTATACTATTTTATGTATTCTTTTTTCCGTCTTCATTGTAACAGGCAATTTGGTATACCAAAAATTTGTCACCCTACCACTACTACCCTTTCATACATTTGAACTTTCTGTTGGTGCTATTTTATATCCATTGACTTTTTTGCTGACGGATCTCATCACAGAATTCTATGGGAAAGAAAAAGCAAATTTTTGTGTCAAACTCGGTATTATAATGAACATCATCGTTGCGATAATTATTATGGGGATGGATCATTTGACAGCAACCCAGTGGTCCCTGATTAATAATGAGACCTTTCATGCCGTGTTTGGCCTTTATAGTGTTGCCTTCATGGGATCAATTTTAGCCTGCTATATAGCCCAACTTATTGACATCAAGATTTATCTAGGAATTCGGAACTTAACAGGAAAAAAGTGGTTGTGGCTTCGCAATAATGGCAGCACAGCAATTTCTCTACTTGTCGATACGGGTATTGTCATCAGCTTTATGACTTTATTTGGTATACTACCCATAGATCGTATGGGAGCATTAATTATGAATAGCTATATGTTTAAGCTATTCTTCACGATTTGCAGCACACCTATGTTTTATGCAAGCGTTAATACAGTTCGTTGGCTACTATCTCAAACGCCGGAGATGAAGAGCCATAATCAAACCCCATAAATTCAATCGGTTGAGATGCGGTCTGTGAAAAAGGCATCGGACTCAAAAAATGTGTGTGTTAATAATCCACAAAATTGTTATAATGATCTCCTTTTCCTGGCGTGTGTGGGATATAATTTCAGATTTGCAACCGAATGATACACGGAAGAATGAACAAAGCAACACGAGGGGAGTTGGAACTAACTTTACCTAGGTTATGAATATTGATCAATTTGGATTGGAATTATTATTCGTAGCGGGCTCGACCGATGCACTTGTAACACTTTCCTTTTAACAAGGATAAAATCGTCTTTTCTTTTGAAACAGTTTTAGGCTAATCTTTTAGAATCTAGTGCTCAATAAGTCGATACATTTCTATGCCTCTCATTCTAAAAGAACAAAACTTTACTTCTGCTACTAGAAAATACGTTGATACACCTTTCCAAGGAATTCCAGGAGAAAAGGATGTTCACGTATGGATAACCGATCTAAAAGTTCCTCACTTTATACATCTAAATTTTTTAGAGTCTTTACTGTCACAAGATGAATTAAATAGAGCAGAAAAATTTAAATTTCCGAAAGATAAAAAACAATTTGTAATTGCTCATGCGTACTTAAGGCTTATATTAAGTAAATACACTGGATGTCTTCCTAATAAAATCGAGTATGAATTTGGTAGATATGGAAAACCATTTTTGAAAAAGCAACCTGGGAGTATGCAGCATTTATCTTTCAACATGTCCCATGCAGGAACATTAGGGGCTTATGCAATAGCTAATAAGGTAGAAGTAGGTATAGATATCGAGTATATCAAACCACATGCCACAATGTTAGACATGAGCACTATGAACTTTGTTCTTACAAAAAATGAAAGAGAAGCATTAAACAAAGGAGGAGACCATCAAAGGATTAGAAATTTTCTTAATATATGGACGAGTAAAGAAGCTTTCTTAAAAGGTATCGGCGTGGGGTTAAACTACCCTCCTCACAGGATTGAGATTAGTCAACAACTAACTCAACCACGTAAAATATTAACGACTTGCGATATGAGAACCGCCTCAACATGGTGTTTATATACCTTAGATTGCCCAAAAACATATGTTGGAACAGTCGCTGTAAATTGCCCGAGCCGCGTATTACATTATTTACATAACCCTCTACATTTTTTTAATCAAAAATTATTTGTATTTTAAAAACAAACAATTCGTTTAATTTATCAATTAAATTATTTTATTGAAGATAAGAGTATACTATTAATAGAGCTTTCACGCATCGTTGCAAGAGCTTTACCATATTCTTCCAAAATAACCAAATTTGACTTTATCTTATTTCGAGTTTCAAGATCTTCTTTTGACGAGGCTTCATTAAAATCGTTAAGTACACTTCCCACTTTTCTAATGGTTAATTGGTTAGGTATATAACAAATCAGTGTATTTTGATGAGAATTCATTCGCAACTCAGCAAGTGAATAGCAGCCTCCTAGCCCAGATGAAACTGATATTAATAAAGCAGGTTTGTGTGCAATTTCTCCTGAAGTAGAAAATGAAAGAAAATCCTTTACTACTGTTGGAGCCATTCCATTATATTCTGGAAATATCAACACAAGGCAGGTAGACATTTTAAGTATGTTAGAAATTCCTTTAACATCGGGCTGTTCGTGCAGTTGTTGTTCAATATGTTTTTTTTGAGACAAATCTATAGATGATAAGTCAATAAGAGATACTTCGTGTCGTTTATGCGTAAGAATTGCCTCAATATATTTACAAACCTTCATCGATTCAGAATTTTTACGGGGACTACCACAGATAATAGAATAGTTCATATGACCTCTGAGTGCTTTAGTATCCTAATTTATTTTTAAGTTACAATATAAAAGAAAAAGCAGAAAAGTAAAGTTAATAGTTTGAAGCGAAAGACGGCTCGTCATTAGAGGCTCTGTAGATTAGGATGTCCAGTGAAACTTAACACGATTTTGAACCCCTGTTAAAAGGTCATAAGAAGTATTATCAGTAGTAAACTGAGCGACCTCTTCGATGGGTAAATCAGTGCCCCATAATGTAACCAAGTCCCCAACCCTTGCATTTGGGCAAGCTTTTAAATCTACAGTACTTGTATCCATGGAGACGCGCCCGATAAGACTGCATCTTGAATTATTCACCAAAATAGGAGCGCTATCCCGTAAGGTGCGAGGATAACCATCCCCATATCCAAGTGCTATAATTCCTATCAGCATCTTTTCAGGACAAGTGAAGCGTGCACCATACCCGATAGACGATCCTTTAGGCAGAGTTTTGATAGAAATTATGCTTGTTTTTAAGGTCATCACTGGTTTTAGGTTTAATTCTGCTGCTGATTTGTTCAAGAGAGGAGAAGCACCATAAAGGCCAATTCCCGGTCGAATAAAATTATAATGGGACGCGGGAAATCGAAAAATAGCCGCAGAATTGCAGAGGCTATATTCCGTTGAGGCTTTAGGAGAAATTACCTGAACAAAGCGATTAAAAGAGTCTATTTGCTGTTGATTCAAAGGATTAGCTGGCTCATCTGCGCATGCCAAGTGAGACATAATACGAACAGGCTGCTCAATTTGACAATTTTTTGAGAGTTGTTCATAAAAGATAGCCGCCTTATTGATATCGAACCCCAATCGTCCCATACCTGAGTCAACTTTTAACCAAGCTTGAATAGGTGAGGGACATGATAAATTTTTCATCCATTGTAATTGAATTTTTTCATGAAAAACAACATGGAAGCCTTTTATAGAAGCGATAAGAAGTTCAGATGGTTCAAAAACACCCTCTGCTAGCATAATAGGAATTTGAATACCTATATCACGTAAAATTAGTGCCTCATCAATCGAAGCAACTCCTAGCATATCTACATATTTTTGTAAGCGTAATGACACAGACCTCAACCCATGGCCGTAAGCATTCGCTTTGACCATAGCAATAACTTTCGAATAAGGTGCATTATCTTTTATAACTTTTAAGTTATGCAAGAGATTTTCTGTTGATAAAATAGCAAAAGCGCTTCGACTCATGACATAAAATAGTGATCTTAAATTGCAGATACTAAATACTTACCCAGGCTATACACTTATTGTTTTGTTGCCCCTAAGCGTAAAAATTGTAGGGCACCTAAGGACGTGAGCCCATAGCTCCACGGGAGTTAACCCAGAAATCCTCTCAATTTAGGAGCACATAATCAAAAATTTTAGAGGCAACCAAGTCCATAACTCCATTTATTTAATAATAGACTCATCTGCAATTTTTGTCAGCAATTTAATATCCCTGAGGCAATATAACGCCCTCTATTGTGTATTTTTCTGTTAATAAAAGTTGAAAATACCATAACACGTGAGTTACTGTGAATTTTACAGAAACGATTGGAAGCTTTTTTAATTAACTCCATGTGAGGTGAGGAAAGAGCTGGTTTTCTCTCTTCTTCTAAGGACTTGCTTGATTAGCTCTCTAAAATTTTTGGAAAATGGGTTATTTTTTATTAAAAAAATATCAATAGCTTATTGATTGTACATTACTCTTTGTTCCTTTGCTTTAAATATTGTGTAGGATAATTATGTGTTTCTGTTTTCACCAAATAAATATAAGGATTCAACCATGCAGTCATACTTTAAGAAATTTATACCGTCTATTATGTGGCTACCGTTTTTCTCTGTAACAACTCTTTGTTTCTTATTTTTAACAGTTTTCGTTCTATCTCCTGTAGTAGGATGTGAGTTTTTGGAAGAAGATGCAAAACAAAGTATATCTTCAGACTATGCAAGAGATGCGAAAAAAGTATTACCCAAGAACCTAGTAAAATTCTTAGTGAAATTGAAGTTCATCAAACGCAAGTCGAACTTTTGAAAGCTTATAAACTTGATGATTTAAACGATGATAATAATTTAGGAATAATGGAAGAAGAAAAAGACACAGCCTTTGATGAAGATTCTCCTATTTTTCTGGAACAGAATCAAGACGAAAATCCTCTAATATCTTATGTATATGACTACATCATTAAAGGCCAGTCAATAAAGGAAAATGCATGTGCAGCCAGAGTGCGTTTTGGAATTAAAATTTTAAGTCTACTATACGGTGCTACAGCAGGCCTACCATATATAAGTGCGTCCTGTGATGCAGGCCAAGGGAATATGTTTTTATGTATATCTTTTGCAACTGGTAATGTTATTGCTTATGGTGGAGCAACAGCATGGGCGGGACTGCGCCTTACAGAATCTCTTGATCCTATTTCAAATGAAGAAAAAGAAATTTTACATTCTAGACCATCTTGCTGTGTTATTAAACACTTAGCTTGTAACGCTTTAGGCATATTGGCAAGTATACCTGGTGCTTACTCCGTATATAAATACAACAATGATAAATTCAAATTTCTTGCGATTCCTGGATTTTTAACAAGTTACATATTTTCAACGGTAGGTTATTATGAAGTCACGAACCCAGATTCTATGTTTCAACAACTTTTATCAAAATTTCAAAAAAAAGATACCACAGTTAAAACGTCTAATGAAATTAAAGAAAAATTAATAAATCATGTTAAATACCATGCGATTCCTGAAATATTAGAAGATGATGAGCATAGAGACTATCTTTTTACTGAAGATACTTTGAATGTAAGTAAAGCAAAATCTGTTAGAGGTTTTATAGACAGTTTGTTTTTGTTAAACTGTCCCTCAAATAGTACAGAGCCACCAGAAAGCTGGATGGGAGGATATCCAAGGCGAATTGCCCAAACTATAAGTATCATACTCCCCCTAGGGAATGCTACAGTTAATTATTTATTAACATATGAAGTAGCTAATTTACTGACAGAATCTGCTATTTTTTCCTCTTCTTTTGCAATTAGTACGGTCATCCCTAGTTTTATGTTAGATGTATTAGCAACCACCACTACCGTAGGAAATGTATTTGACGTTAGTTCTAATATGCTAAGAAAAAGAAACATAGCTAATTTCACTGCGACTTTTTATCCCAAAATAAACTTTGTTATTCCAGTTATCTCTGTAGGTTTAGCAGGTCTTTCTGTGGCAGGAGATTGGTTTGTAGCCCATGATACTATTCAAAAATCAAAGTTAAATTCGTTAGTTGATATTTTACCATGGATGGTGTTTATGTCAAATACTATATTTGAATCTTTCGGAATGAGAGATTTATTACATGATGCAATAAATTATTGTTCTATGTTTCGTAAGGATACCATAGGGGAAACAGCAAATAAAGTTAATAGATTAGAAAAATTTACTTCTATTATCTCTAACTGTGTCCCATCCGTCTTATATAATTTTTGGAAAAATTTAGCAAATACTTGACTCCTCTAAACGGATAGCTTAACTCTCCTAATGTTGAACAACTCTACTACAAGCAGTAGGAAATCCAACTCTAAGAAATTAAAAATTCATTAACAGCCAGGTTGTAGTGTCATGGCGATAAAACGAGTACAAAAATTTATAACTCAAAAGACTCCTTCCCTCTCGGCAGCCGGACTTCGAGATGAAACCTTAAGCAAGCAGCTAGGGTATTGGAAGAAGCAGTTAGAGGGAGTTTCTGAACTTCTTCAATTACCTACTGATTACCCTCGTCCCAAAGAGTTAAGTTACCAAGGTGGGATATATCATCATACTATATCTGGGGATCTTCTTAAGAAGATAAAGAGTTTGGGAGAAGAGAGGGAGTGTACCCTGTTTATGACATTGCTGGCGGTTTTTAAGGTACTGCTGCATCGTTATACAGGAGAAGAGGATCTGGTTGTAGGTTCTCCCATTGCCAACCGTCATTATCCGGGTGTTGAGAATATCATAGGTTTTTTTGTAAACACTCTAGCCCTGCGGACAAACTGTAGTGACAATCCTACTTTTGAAACGTTTTTGAGCCGTGTACGGGGTGTTACTTTAGAGGGGTATGAGCATCAGGATGTTCCTTTTGAACAGCTTGTGGATGTTTTGAAAATTAATCGAAGCTTAAGTCATCATCCCATCTTTCAGATAATGTTTGACTTTGAGAATGTTGCCGAGCAACCCCAGCTAGATTTGGACAAGTTAGAAGGCTCTTATACAGAACTTCTCTCTCCGGTTGCCAAGTTTGATTTAACAATGACGGTAAGAGAAAGAAGCCATGGATTGGCTTGTGAATTTGAATATTCGACAGACTTATTTGAAGAAGCCACAATAGTCCGGTTTGGTAAGCACTTTGAGAAGTTAATTGAAGGTATAGTAGAGGTGCCTAGTGCTAAGATAGGGGATCTTCCTCTGTTAACAGAGGAAGAAAGACACCAAATTCTCGTTGAGTGGAACGATACAACAGTTCCGTATCCAGATGATAAATGTATTCATGAGCTGTTTGAGGAGCAAGTTTTAAAGAATCCAGAAGGTATTGCTGTTAGTTATGAAGACGATTCCTTAACTTATAGTGAGCTGAATGAAAGAGCCAACCAATTAGCCCATTATTTAAGAGGATTAGGTGTTAGTCCGGAATGCTTAGTGGCTCTTAGTCTGGAGCGTTCAATTGATCTAATGGTTAGTCTGTTAGGGATATTAAAAGCCGGGGGCGCTTATGTACCGTTAGATCCGACCTATCCCGTAGAACGCCTACAGTTCATGTTAGAGGATACGAAGGCGGCTACACTTGTCACTCATTCTACCGTGTTGCTCCGGCAAGGTAGTGTAAGTTCTACAACACGCTGATATTATTTAATTTTATTTTTTGATGAAATTTTATAGAGCGCGGGAAATCCTCAACGCCCTATCCTCTTGCGCGACGGTGGGCATTCAGGGGTACGACGTTTTCTGG